>JBDIBD010000094.1:0-12335 GCA_039812725.1 Vicinamibacteria bacterium
GGGCCTCGGCGTAGCGCGCCAGCCGGTTGAGCTGTACCCCGTAGTTGACGCGCGAGGGCAGCGGCACCGACTCCGGCGAGTCGCCCGCGAAGATCTCGATCACGCGCCGGTTGAGCTCGAGCGCGCGCAGCGGGCTGGTGAGGGCCACGTTGATGGCCCAGTTGTGCAGCAGCACCGCCGTGTCGAGCGAGTCGGCCCGCCCGACGCGCCCGAGGTACTGCGCGGCGCGCTCGAAGGCCTCGTCGGCGCCGGCCGTGTCGCCCTGCATCTGGCGCCCGACCGCCAGCAGCTGGAGCGCGCTGGCGCGCACCTCCGCGTAGGCCGCGGGCCGGCGCTCCAGCCGCGCCAGCGCCAGGCGGCCCGACTCGAGCACCGTGTCGGTGGCGCCGCCGTCCATGGCGATCGTGCCCCGGTCCACCAGGCAGCCTGCCGCCACGCCGTCGAAGCGCGCCTCCGGGGAGGTCAGGGCCAGGCCCTCGTCCACCAGCCTGCGCGCGCCGTCCAGGTCATCGGAGGCCACGGCGCGGGCCCAGCTGCATAGCGCCCGGGCGCGCAGGGCCGGGTCGGCCAGCCGCTGCGAGGCCTCGTGGGCGCGCTTCAGGACCCGGCGCGCGTTGGCGCTCTCCTCGCGGATGGCGTAGATGCCCCCGATGTCGACCAGCAGGTCCACCGCCAGGGCCGGGTCGCTCTCCAGCCGCCTGTCGACCAGCCGCTCGGCGCGCTCCAGGATCTCGCGCACCGTCACCGCGCGGCCCGCCGGGACGGCCCGGCCCAGCACGAAGTCCGTGAACTCGTTGATGCTCTCGGCGCGCTCGAGCTGCGCCAGGGCCAGGTCGCGCTCGCGCGCGGCCGCCCGCGACTGCCACAGCGTGCCGGCCAGCCCGGCCGAGAGCGCCAGGAAGGCCAGCGCCGCCAGGCCCACGGTCAGGCGGTGGCGCCGCACGAAGCGCGCCGCGCGGTACGAGAGCGTGTCGGGCCGGGCCGCCACCGGCTCGTGGCTCAGGTAGCGCCGCAGGTCGTCGGCCAGGGCCAGGGCGGAGGGGTAGCGCTCCGCGGGGTCCTTCTTCAGGGCCTTGGCCACGATCGTGTCGAGGTCGCCGCCCAGGGCCGCGCGCAGACGCTCGGGCGTGGTGCCGCGGCGCGAGGCCAGGGCCTCGGGTGTCTCGGCCCCCGTCGTCAGCGCCACCACCGTGGACGGGCGCGGCGGGTCGGTCTCGACGGCCGCCTTGAGCAGCTCGGCGGCCGAGCGTGCCGTGGGGCCGGCGGGGTGCCGGCCCGCCAGCAGCACGTAGGTCAGCACCCCCAGCGCGTAGACGTCGGTGGCCGTGGTGACGGCACCGCCCGTGACCTGCTCGGGGGCCGCGTACTCGGGCGTCAGCGGGCCCACGCCCTCGCGGCTCAGGCCGGCGGCCGCGGCCTCGTGCTCGCCGGCGATCAGCTTGGCGATGCCGAAGTCGAGCAGCCGCACCCGGCCGTCGGCGCCGACCAGCACGTTCGAGGGCTTGATGTCGCGGTGCACGACCAGGTTGGCGTGGGCGTGGGCCACCGCGGAGAGCACGTCGAGCACGAGCCGCACGCGCGCCTCGACGCCCAGGCCCCGCTCGTCGCACCAGCGGTCGATGGGCAGGCCGTCGACGTGCTCGAGCACCAGGTAGGGCTGGCCCCCCGGCGAGACCCCGGCGTCGAGCAGCCGCGCGATGTGGGGGTGGACCAGCCGCGCCAGGATCTGGCCTTCGCGCCGGAAGCGCTCCTCGCCCGCGCCGCCCACGTACGAGACGTTCAGCAACTTGACCGCCACGCGGCCCGCGTAGCGCCCGTCGCTGCGGCGGGCCAGCCAGACGCTGCCCATGCCGCCCTGGCCGAGCAGCGACTCGAGCGTGTAGGCGCCGAGGGTGTGCCCGGCCAGGGAGGGCGCCGGGCGCAGCGGGCCCTCCTCGAGGTAGTGCTGGCGCTCCAGGGCCGAGCCCGCCGCCAGCAGGCCCTCGAGCTCCGCGGCCAGGGCGGGGTCCTCGCGGCGCAGGCCGTCCAGCCAGGCGGCGCGCTCGGCCGCGTCCAGCTCGAGGGCCCGGTCGAGGTGGGGGCTGAGCGCCAGCCAGCGATCGCGGAAAGACGACGTCATGCCCTCACCCCCGCGCGCCGGACGCGCCCCGGCGCAGCGTAGCACGCTCGTTTCGGCCGTCCGGGCCCCGCCGCGAAGGGACCCTCCTCAGGGAAGATCGGAAAGCGGTCGCGGGGCGCGACAGGCCAGCCGGCTTCGGCCTAACATCCCGTCGGGGGGCGGCCATGGCGGAGGAGGAGCCGGTCCAAGGACAGCCGGAGTCGCTCGGCGCGCTGATCGCCGGCGCCGAGAAGGGCGACCGCTCCGCGGCCGAGGCCCTCTTCGTGGCCCTGTACCGCGAGCTGCACGCCATGGCGCGGCGCCAGCTGGCGGGGCGACCGGCGCCCATCAGCCTGGGCGCCACGACCCTGCTGCACGAGGCCTACCTGGTGCTGGCCGAGCGCGAGAAGGCGGTCTTCCCGGACCGGGCGCGCTTCATGGCCTACGCCGCCCGCGTCATGCGCGGGCTGATCATCGACTACGTGCGCGCCCGCCGGGCCCAGAAGCGCGGCGGCGCCTTCGAGATCACCTCCTTCGACACGGGCAGCGAGCCGGCCGCCTCCGACGACCGGGAGCTGGCCCGCATCAGCGAGGCCCTCGACGAGCTGGCCGAGGTGGAGCCCGCGCTGGCCCAGGTGGTCGACCTCAAGTTCTTCTGCGGCTTCTCCTTCGAGGAGATCGCCGCCCTGCGGGGCCTGTCCTCCCGCACCGTCCAGCGCCAGTGGGAGAAGGCCCGCATCTACCTCCACGGCGCCCTGCAGGGCCCGGCCGCCCTGTAGCCCGTCCTCCGCGCCTCCGGCCGCCCGCCTGTCGTCTTTCCCGCGCCGTTGCCGATCTCTCAAGCGTCGGGACGTTCCGGCCGGGGGGCCGGGGCGGGACGCCGGCGCCCCGGGCGCCACGCCCGAAGGGGGCACGAGGAGGATCGTGATGCAGGCCAATGGATACGAGTCGGCCCTGGCGGCCGCCCAGCGCGTGAGCTGGCGGGTCGAGGACCTGATCGGCGGCGACAAGCGGCTGGACTTCAGCCGCCCCTTCCTGCCCGAGTCGCTGGCCGGAGTGGAGGGGCTGGCCTTCCTGTCGGCGCGCGAGCGGCTGGTGCTCAACCAGATCCGCGGGCACGGCTACCTGTACGTCTTCGGCCTGGTGGAGGAGTTCATCCTGCCCTTCGTGCTCGACCACGCCCGGCCGCAGCTCTCGGGCGACGACTACCGCGTGCGCGCCCTGCTGCAGTTCGCCGGCGAGGAGGCCAAGCACATCCAGCTCTTCAAGGAGTTCCGCCGCGAGTTCCTGCAGGGCTTCGGCAGCGACTGCGAGGTGATCGGCCCGCCGCAGGCCATCGCCGAGGCCGTGCTGGCCAAGGACCCGCTGGCGGTGGCCCTGGTGATCGCCCACATCGAGTGGATGACCCAGCGCCACTACGTCGACAGCGTGCGCGAGGCCCAGGAGCTCGACCCGCAGTTCAAGAGCCTGCTCAAGCACCACTGGCTGGAGGAGGCCCAGCACGCCAAGCTGGACAACCTGATGGTGGAGGCGCTGGCCGAGGGGCGCAGCCCCGAGCAGCTGCTGCAGGCCGTGCAGGGCTACCTGGAGATCGGCGCGATGATCGACGCCGGGCTCGAGCAGCAGGTGCGCTTCGACCTGCTGGCCTTGGAGCGCGCCACCGGCCGGAAGCTCGGCTCCGCGGAGCGCGAGGAGCTCACCCGTGCGCAGCGCCGGGCCATGCGCTGGACCTTCCTGGGCTCCGGCATGACGCACCCCACCTTCCAGGCCCTGCTCGAGGACCTGGGGCCCGCCGCGGCCGCCCAGGTCGAAGAGGTCGCGCCGGCCTTCTGCTGAGCGGCCCCGAGGCACCGGCCTGAGCGCCTCGGGCCGGTGCCGCGTCCCTGGATCCCATCGAACGAGCCGATCGAAAAGGAGAAATCATGCGCAAGACGTCTGTCGTCCGCTGGGTGCTCGGGGCCGCGCTGGCGGTCTCCGGTGGCCTGGAGCCCGCGCGGGCCCAGGCCCTCGAGCAGTCGGACCCCGTGCCCGCCCAGGTGGTGAACGAGGACCTGAGGATCGAGAAGACCCTGCCGGCGCTGCAGCTCAGCCAGCCTGGCAGCGCCGTCTGGACGCTGCGCGGGGGCGGGTCGTTCCAGTTCTTCAAGGAGGGCGAGAGCCTGGCCGTGATGACGGCCGGCGACTTCGCCCCGCCGCTCGGCAAGTGGCTGGGCTTCACCTACACGGCCTCGTTCCGCGACAAGGTCGGCATCGGGCCCGACGTGCCGCTGGCCCCGCTGCACGTGGCGGCCCGCGGGCTCGACGTCAGCCCGCTCGTGCTGGTGGAGAACACCCTGGCGCCCAGCGTGGGCCGCAACCTGCTGCGGCTGTCCAACAACGGTCCGGCCACCTTCCGCTTCGAGAACCAGGCGGCCGTGTCCGCGGGCCAGCCGGGGGCGATCTGGTCCTTCGGCCAGCGCGCCCTGGGGAACCAGTTCTTCATCGCCACGGCCGGCGCGCCCAGCCTCAACATGACCCTGGACCCGAACGGCAACCTGACCATCGCCGGGTCCCTGGCGCAGATGTCCGACCGCAACTCCAAGCACGCCATCCAGGCCGTCGACGGCCGCGAGCTGCTGGAGCGCGTGGCCGCGCTGCCGCTCTCGACCTGGAGCTACAAGGGCGACGAGGCGCGCCACATCGGCCCGATGGCCCAGGACTTCGCCGCCAGCTTCGGTCTGGGCAGCGACGACAAGCACGTGGCGCCCTCGGACGTGGCCGGCGTGGGCCTGGCCGCGGTGCAGGCCCTGCTGCGGCAGCTCGACGAGACCAACGCCCGCCTGGAGCGGATCGAGCGCGCGCTCGGCCAGGACGGCCAGGAGCCCGGCCGCCGGCACTGAGCCCGGCCCCGGCTCGAGCCAGGAACCGCCGCCGCGAGGCGGCCCATGACCAGGGCGGCGCGCCGCCCGAGAGGAGATCGAAGTGTCAGCAGCCATCCCCGTTCCCGCCCTGAGCCTGCCCACGGTCGCCGTGGACCTCGGCCAGGTCAAGGTTCGCCAGCAGGGCGCCTGGACCTCCGGTGACTACGCCGTCATCGGCACCCAGCTCCAGATCGTCGGCGAGCAGTTGTGCGAGGCGCTCGACGTGCGCGCCGGCCAGAGGCTCCTGGACGTCGCGGCCGGCAACGGCAACGTCTCCCTGGCCGCCGCCCGGCGCGGCTGCGAGGTGGTCTCGACCGACTACGTGCCGGCCCTGCTCGAGCGCGGGCGCGAGCGGGCCGCGGCCGAGCGCCTGGCGATGGACTTCCGCCCGGCCGACGCCGAGGCCCTGCCCTTCCAGGACGCCAGCTTCGACCTCGTGGCCTCGAGCTTCGGCGTGATGTTCACCCCCGACCAGGCGCGGGCCGCCGCCGAGCTGGCGCGCGTCTGCCGGCCGGGCGGCCGCATCGGCCTGGCCAACTGGACCCCCGAGGGCTTCGTCGGCCAGCTCTTCAAGGTCATCGGGCGGCACGTGCCTCCGCCCGCGGGCGTGCGCTCCCCGGCGCTGTGGGGGACCTACGAGCGCCTGGCGGAGCTGTTCGACGGGACGGCCGAGCGCATCGCCTTCGAGCGGCGCCACTTCGTCTTCCGCGCCCGCTCGCCGCAGCACTGGCTCGACACCTTCCGGACCTTCTACGGCCCGATGCTGAAGGCCTTCGCGGCCCTCGACGCGGCGGGGCAGGGGGCGCTGACGCGCGACCTGCTGGCGCTGGTGGCCCGTTTCAACCGCGCGGGGGACGGCTCCGTGGCGGTCCCCAGCGAGTACCTCGAGGTGGTCGTCACCCGCAAGTGAGCGCGCCCCCCGGGCGCGCAGGAGGAAGGTCATGAGCCCCCGTCTCGTTCTCGCGGCCGCGCTCGCCGCGGCGCTGGCCAGCGCGCCGCCGGCCCCGGCCCAGTCGCGGCCCGCGCCGGGCTGCCTGCTGGCCAGCCGCACGTTCCAGAGCGCCAGCGCCGCCATCCCCACCGCCGGCCTGGTCACGTCGTCCATCCAGGCCGCGGGGCTGCGCGGCGTGATCGCCGACGTGGACGTGCAGCTCGTGATCCAGCACCCGGCGCCGGGCGAGCTGGACGTCACGCTCACGTCCCCCGACGGCCGCATCGTCACGCTCACCACCGACAACGGCCCGACCAGCAACGGCCAGGTCTACCTGGACGGGGCGGTCTTCGACGACCAGGCCAACCCGGGCGGCCCGCTGCCGTACCTGCAGAACGTGGGCCTGGTCACGGACCACTCGTACGCCGACTTCCCGGCCCTGCCCCTGTACGCGGCCCCCGAGGAGCCGCTGAGCGTCTTCAACGGGACCCAGGCCGAGGGCACCTGGCTGCTGCGCATCGACCACGACACGCCGGGCGTGAGCGGCACGCTGGTGGCCTGGCTGCTCACGATCCGGACCCGGCCGGCAGGGGCCCACACCGTGTCGCAGACGCTCTTCAACACCACGGACCTGCCGATCGGCTCGGGCGCGCCCAGCCTCGTCACCAGCGAGATCGTGGTCCCGCCGGGCGCCGCCCCCGGCGTGATCGACAGCCTGACCGTCCTGACGACGCTCCTGCACTCCCGCAACGCGGACGTGGACATGGCGCTGCGCTCCCCGGCCGGCACCTGGGTCACGCTCACGACCGACAACGGCGGACTGAACGGCCAGGTCTTCGCCGGCACCGCCTGGCAGGATTGGGCCAACGGCGAGGCCGGCGCGCTGCCCTACGCGTTCAACAACGGCCTGGCCACGGACCACGCCTATGCGCACCTGGTCACGGCCGACCGCCTGGCCCCCGAGGAGCCGCTGTCCGCCTTCCGGGGGGAGGACCCCACGGGCACCTGGACGCTGGCGGTCTACGACGACACGACCGGCGAGGGCGGCGCGCTGCTCGAGTGGGGCCTGGCCTTCGACACCCTGCTGGAGTGCCGCGGCAAGGGCGACTTCGACGGCTCCCTGGCCGAGGACCTGGTCCTCCGGCGCACGAGCGACAACGCCCACGTGCTCTGGCTGATGAACGGCGCGACCCGGGTCTCGGAGGCGCCGCTCGTGCCGCAGCCCGGGCCGGGCCTGCAGGCCGTCGGAGCCGACCAGTTCCTCGGCCTGGACCACGAGGGCCCGGCCGTGCCGATCGGCTCCCGGCCGGAGGAAGGCGGCGACGAGCGGCCGGCCAGCGGCGCCTTCAACACCGACGCCGACCTGGTCTTCCAGAACGTGGCGACCGGGCAGGTGGAGTTCTGGGAGATGAGCGGGGCGCAGCGGGTGGGCGACCCGGTGCCGCTCACGGGCGCCGCGCCGCTGCCCGCCAACTGGAAGCTCTCAGCCACGGGCGACTTCAACCATGACGGCAGCGCCGACCTGCTCTGGCGCAACGTCACGTCGCAGAAGATCGTGATCTGGACGCTGGGCGAGAACGGCGCGCCCGCCACGCACAAGACGGGGGCCATCGTCCCCAGCCCCGACCACGCCGTGGACGCCAACTGGGAGATCGTGGCGGCGCTCGACTTCGACCACGACAACAACCGCGACCTGCTCTGGTACAACGGCAGCTCCGGCAAGATCGTGATCTGGTTCCTGGACCAGCAGGCCGTGCGCATCCTGGGCAAGTTCACCGACCCGCCCAACGCCGGCGACGCCAACTGGCGCGTGGTGGCCGCCGGGGACTACGGCCCCCCCGCGCAGGGCGACCAGATCCCCGACATCGTCTGGCGCAACTCCACCAGCGGCCGCCTGGTGATCTGGCACATGAACGGCTCGTTCGAGAGCCCGGCCCGCCTGTCGGGGACCTTCACCAGCCCCGATCGGCCCGACGCCCCGCTGGACTGGACGGTGGTCGGGCCCAAGTGAGCGCCTCCCCGGGAGCCGATCACGGTGCTTCGGCTCCCGGGGCGGCCTGTGGCATAGTCCGCCGCATGCCCGAGACCAGCACGCCGTCCCTTTCGGTGGCCGACCACGCTCGCTCGGGCGGCGACCCGCGCTCCCGCGTCAGCCAGATGGCCGCCGGCCTGGTGGGCTCGGAGATCCTGCGCATCGCGGGCGAGGTGCGCGCCCTCAAGGCCCAGGGCCGGGCGCTGCTCGACCTGACCGTGGGCGACTTCGACCCGCGCCAGTTCCCGATCCCGGCCGTGCTGGCCAGCGCCACCCACGCGGCCCTGCAGCGCGGCGAGACCAACTACCCGCCCTCGAACGGCGTGCAGGCCCTGCGCGAGGCCGTGCAGCGCTTCTACTCCCGCGAGCTGGGGCTCGACTACCCGCTCGACTCCGTGCTGGTGGCCAGCGGCGCTCGGCCCGTGATCTACGGCATCTACCGGGCGCTGGTGGACCCGGGCGACGCGGTGGTCTACCCGTTGCCGAGCTGGAACAACAACCACTACGTGCACATGGTCGCGGCCCGCGGCGTGCCGGTGGCCTGCCGGGCCGAGGAGCGCTTCCTGCCGACGGTCGCGGCCCTGCGCGAGGCCCTGCCGGGCGCGCGCCTGCTGAGCCTCAACACGCCCCTCAACCCCACCGGCACTGCCCTGGGCGAGGAGCAGCTGCGCGGCATCTGCCAGCTGGTGCTCGCGGAGAACGCCCGCCGCGAGGAGGCGGGCGAGCGGCCGCTCTACGTGATGTACGACCACATCTACTGGATGCTGTGCTTCGGCGGCACGCGCCACGTCACGCCGCCGCAGCTCTTCCCGGAGATGGCGCGCCACACCGTCTTCGTGGACGGCATCAGCAAGGCCTTCGCCGCCACGGGCCTGCGGGTGGGCTGGGCGATCGGCCCGGTGGACGTGATCGCGCGCATGTCGTCGATCCTCGGGCACGTGGGCGCCTGGGCCCCGCGCGCCGAGCAGGTCGCCACGGTCGAGCTGCTGGACGACGCCGCCGGGATCCGCGCCTTCCACGACGTGTTCAAGCCCGCCGTGGCGCGGCGGCTGGAGCGGCTGCACGCCGGCTTCGAGGCGCTCAGGGCTGCGGGCCTGCCGGTCGAGAGCATCGCCCCGATGGGCGCCATCTACCTGACGGCCCGCATCGCGCCCTTCGGACGGCGCACGCCCCAGGGCCTGGAGCTGCGCACCAACGACGACGTGCGGCGCTTCCTGCTGGAGCAGGCCGGCGTGGCGCTGGTGCCGTTCCAGGCCTTCGGCGTGCCGGGCGACGAGGGCTGGTTCCGCCTCAGCGTCGGGGCGGTCTCGGAGGCCGACATCGAGGCCGGCCTGGCGCGGCTGGAGGCGGCCCTGCGCACGCTGCAGTAGCCGCCGCCGGAACCTGTGGCATGATGCGCGGCTCGCCATGATCTCGCTCGCGCGCGTCTCCAAGCAGTACGGCAAGCAGGTGCTGTTCGTCGAGGCCTCCTTCCAGCTCAACCCGGGCGAGAAGGTCGGCCTGGTGGGCCCCAACGGGGCCGGCAAGACCACCCTCTTCCGCCTGATCACGGGCGAGGAGGGCGTCGACGAGGGCGAGGTCTCGGTGCCGCGCAAGCTCACCGTGGGCTACTTCCGCCAGGACGTCGAGGAGATGAGCGGCCGCAGCGCGCTCGACGAGGCCATCGCCGGCAGCGGCCGGCTGGGCGAGCTGCACCACGAGCTCGAGGCCCTGCAGCAGGCCATGACCGAGCCGGGCGAGGACACGGACCTCGACGCGGTACTCGAGCGCTTCGGCCACGTGCAGGAGGAGTACGAGCACCTGGGCGGCTACGCCCTCGAGGCCCAGGCCCGCGAGGTGCTGCACGGCCTGGGCTTCGCCGACGAGCAGGTCGACGGCGACGTGGGCGCCCTCTCGGGCGGCTGGAAGATGCGCGTGGCCCTGGCGCGCGTGCTCTTGGGGAAGCCCGAAGTGCTGCTGATGGACGAGCCCACCAACCACCTCGACCTCGAGTCGATCCTGTGGCTGGAGTCGTTCCTCAAGTCGCGCTCGGGGGCGCTGCTGATGACCTCCCACGACCGCGACTTCATGAACCGCATCGTCACCAAGATCGCCGAGATCGACCAGGGCGAGATCACGCTCTACTCCGGCGACTACGACTTCTACGAGCGCGAGCGGGCCCTACGCGAGCGCAACCGCGAGGCGGCCTACGCCCGCCAGCAGGCCATGCTGGCCAAGGAGCAGCGCTTCATCGAGCGCTTCTCGGCCCACGCCGCCAAGGCCGCCCAGGTGCAGAGCCGGGTCAAGGCGCTCGACAAGATCGAGAAGCTCGAGCCGCCGCGCACCCGCAAGGTGGTCGAGTTCGACTTCCGCCAGCCGCCGCGCTCGGGCGACGAGGTGGCGGTGCTGGAGGGCGTCAGCAAGGCCTACGGGAAGCGCGTCGTGCACGACCGGCTGTCGTGGATCGTGCGGCGCGGCGAGCGCTGGTGCGTGATGGGCAAGAACGGCGCCGGCAAGTCGACCCTGCTGAAGATGATCGCCGGCGCGCTCCAGCCCGACAGCGGCACCATCAAGCTGGGCGCCAGCCTCAAGCTGGGCTACTTCGCCCAGCAGTCGCTCGACGTCCTGGACCCCGAGCTGAGCGTCTGGGAGCAGGTCCAGAAGGACTTCCCGCGCGAGACCGTCGGGGCCCTGCGCAACCTGCTGGGGGCCTTCCAGTTCTCGGGCGACGACGTCGACAAGCGCGTGCGCGCGCTCTCCGGCGGCGAGCGCTCGCGCCTGGTGCTGGCGCGCATGCTGTACGACCCGCCCAACTTCCTGGTGCTCGACGAGCCCACCAACCACCTCGACCTGCTGACCAAGGAGATGCTGGTCGCGGCCCTGAAGGACTTCGAGGGCACCATGGTCTTCGTCTCGCACGACCGGGCCTTCCTGCGCGGCCTGTCGAACCGGGTGCTGGAGCTGGGCGGCGAGAGCGGCACCGAGCGCGAGCCGCACTTCTACCCCGGCACGTACGTGGAGTACGTCGAGAAGACCGGCCACGAGGCCCCGGGCGTCCACCGCTAGCGCGCGGTTGACCGTCCTCGCGGCGCTGGGCTAGCCTACTTCGATTCGGCCGCCGGCGCGGCCGGCGCCGCAGGAAGGGTGCACACGTGGGACTGCGCGGGGCGTCGGGCTGGGTCGTGGCCGCCCTGCTGGCGCTGCCGGCCGCCGCCCTCGACCCCCAGCGCGGCCTCTCCCAGTACGCCTTCGACGACTGGACCGTCGAGCAGGGCCTGCCCCAGGACCGGGTCAACGCCGTGGCGCAGACCGCCGACGGCTACCTGTGGCTCGGCACCATGGAGGGCCTGGCGCGCTTCGACGGCGAGTCCTTCACCAGCCTGGGGCGCCACAACACCCCCGGCCTGGGCGACAACCGCGTGCGGGCCCTGGCCCGCGACGCCGCCGACGACCTTTGGATCGGCACCGAGGCCGGGCTGTGCCGCCAGAGGCGCCACGGCTTCGAGTGCTGGGGCGCGCGCGACGGCCTGGCGGCCGGGGTGGTGTGGGCCCTGGCGCCGGACGGCAAGGGCGGCGTGTGGGTGGGGACCGACGGCGGGCTGAGCCACTTCAAGGACGGCCACTTCACCACCTGGCGCCGCGCCGACGGGCTGCCCAGCGACCGCGTGCAGGCGCTGGCCGTGGCCGCCGACGGCGCGCTGTGGGTCGGCACGGCCGACGCCGGCCTGGCGCGCTTCCGCGAGGGTTCGTTCGAGGCCTTCGGGCGCGCCCAGGGGCTGGCCAGGCCCGAGGTCTCGGCCCTGCTGGTGGACCGTGCGGGGAGGCTGTGGGTGGGCGGCTTCGACGGCAGCCTGCAGCGCCTGGAGCGCGGCATCTTCCGCGCCGTCTGGGATCGCCGCGGCGCCTTCCGCGTCAACGCGCTGGTCGAGGACCGCGCGGGCAGCGTGTGGGTGGGAGGGCCCGGGCTGGCGCGCGTGCGGGGCGAGCGCGTCGACCTGCCCCCGGCCGGCCACCCGCTGGCCCAGGCCCAGGTCATGTCGCTCTTCGAGGACCGCGAGGGCAGCCTGTGGTGCGGCACGTACGGGGCCGGCCTGGCGCGCCTGCGCGACGCGCGTTTCGTGGGCTTCACGGCCGCCGACGGCCTCTCCAACGCCTACGTCAAGACCGTCACGGTGGCGCCCGACGGCCGCGTGCTCGTGGGCACGTACGGCGGCGGCCTCGACGTGATCGAGGACGGGCGCGTGCGGGTGGTGGACGTGGCGCACGGCCTGCCGGCCAACGAGGTGCGCTCGGTGCTGGTGGACCGCGACGGGGCCGTGTGGGTCGGCACGACCAGCGGCCTGGCGCGCCTCGAGGGCGGGCGCGTACGCACCTGGGGGACGGCCGACGGGCTGC
>JBDIBD010000095.1:0-12203 GCA_039812725.1 Vicinamibacteria bacterium
GCCAGCCTGGCCCGCCCGTGGGCCGAGCTGGAACGCGAGTACGCCCGCGGCTGGCACGAGTGGCTGGCCACCCTGCGTCGGGTGGGCGGCCCCGTCGCGGCCCAGTACGACACCTGCGCCATGCTCCTGAAGGCGCACGAGGACAAGACGGCGCGCGGCGCCATGGTGGCCAGCCTGACCAAGCCCTGGGGCGACGAGTCCGACGCGGGTGAGCCGACCGTGGGCGGCTACCACCTGGTCTGGTCGCGCGACCTCTACCACGTGGCCACGGCCTTCCTGGCCCTGGGCGACAAGGGCGCCGCCGACCGGGCCCTGCGCTTCCTGTTCGAGGTGCAGCAGAAGCCCGACGGCTCGTTCCCGCAGAACTCCTGGCTCGACGGCCGCCCCTACTGGACCTCGCTGCAGCTCGACGAGGTGGCCTACCCGCTGATCCTGGCCCACGAGCTGGGCCGGGTCGACGGCCGCACCTGGGAGAAGCACGTCAGGCCGGCGGCCGACTTCATCGTGGCCCACGGGCCCGCCACGCCCCAGGAACGCTGGGAGGAGGAGCCGGGCTACTCGCCCTCCACGATCGCGGCCGAGATCGCCGGCCTGGTGGCCGCGGCCGCCATCGCCGAGCGCAACGGCGACGCGGCCTCGGCCGGGCGCTACCGCGAGGTGGCCCGCGACTGGTCGGCGCGCCTCGAGGGCTGGACCGTGGCCAGCGCCGGCCCGCACTCCGCGGGGCCCTACTTCCTGCGGCTCTCGCAGGAGGGGCGGCCCGACAGCGGCCAGCCGCTCGAGATCAACAACGGCGGCGGCGCCTTCGACGAGCGCGCCGTCGTCGACGCGGGTTTCCTGGAGCTGGTCCGGCTGGGACTGCGCCGCCCCGACGACCCGCTGGTGGCGCGCTCGGTGGCAGTGGTCGACCGGGTGCTGCGCAGAGAGACGCCCCACGGGCCCGGCTTCTACCGATACAACCACGACGGCTACGGCGAGAAGCCCGACGGGCGCGGCTACGACGGCACGGGCGTGGGGCGGCTGTGGCCGCTGCTCACGGGCGAGCGCGGCGAGTACGAGCTGGCCAACGGACGGGACGCGCGGCCCTGGCTGCAGGCCATGGCCGGCTTCGCCAACGCGAGCCGCATGCTCCCCGAGCAGGTCTGGGACCGGGCCGATTCGCCCCGCCCGCACCTGACTTTCGGCGAGGGGACCGGCTCGGCCACCCCCCTGGCCTGGAGCTGCGCCGGCTTCATCCGGCTGGCGGTGGGGATCGAGGACGGCCGCCCGGCCGGCCAGCCGGCCGTGGTGCGCGACTTTTTCGCCCGCTGACCCCGGGGCCGCCCGGCCTCAACTTTCCAGAACCCCGCCGGCCTCCCGGACGTAAAGGCTTGTGAAGCGGACGCCACGGGAGGTTGAAGATGGAACGCGCGAGGATCTGGGCCGGGCTGCTGGCCTTCGGGATGGCGGCGGGCGTGGCGGCGGCCCAGCCGCCCGCCGGCTGGCTGCACGTGCGGGTCGAGGAGAGCGGCGCCAAGGCCGCCAAGGTCTCGGTCAACCTGCCCCTGAGCGTGGTCGAGGTGGCCCTCAAGGCCGCCCCCGAGACGCTCGAGCACAAGGGCCGCATCAAGCTGGGCGACGACAAGCACCAGATGTCGCTCGACGACGCCCGCCGCATCTGGGCCGAGCTGCGCAAGGCCGGCGACATGGACTTCGTCACGGTCGACCAGGGCGACGAGCACGTCAGCGTGGCCCGCAAGGGCGAGCTGGTGCTGGTGCACGTCAACAAGGCCGGCCAGAAGGCCGAGGAGGTCAGCGTCGAGGTGCCGGTGGACCTGGTCGACGCGATGCTCTCGGGGACCGGCGACGAGATCAACCTGCAGGCCATGCTGACCCAGCTGCAGAAGCGCCGCGGCGACATCGTGCGGGTCAAGGGCGACGACGCCAACGTGCGCGTCTGGATCGACGACCAGAACTAGCGCCGGCGGGCGGCCCGGGCGGGTGAGGAAGCGAGGGTGAGGCCATGATGATGAAGATCGCGGCGGCGGTGCTGGCGGTCCCGGTGGCGGCGGTGGCGACCATCGGAGCCACGGGGGTGGTGGTGGTGGACGTGCGCGAGGGCGGCCCCCAGGGACACCACATCGTGGTGCCGATGCCGCTGCTGGCGGCCCGCGCGGCGGCGGCCTTCGTCCCCGCCGACAAGGCCCGCCTGAAGCTCGACCCCGAAGCGGCCCGGCACCTGCCCCTGGCGCGCGAGGCGGTCGAGGCCCTGGCCGCGGCCCCCGACTGCGAGCTGGTGCGGGTGGAGCAGCAGGACGAGCTGGTGGTCATCCGCAAGGAGGGCCAGAAGCTCTCCGTCAACGTGCGCAGCGAGCGCGAGGAGGTGCACGTGAACGTGCCCCTCGACATGGTGCTCGAGGTCCTGCCGGGCCCCGACGGCCGCTTCGACCCGAGCGCGGCCGTGGCGGCCCTGGGCTCGGCCCGCTTCACCGACCTGGTGGAGGTCAAGAGCGCCGACGGCGACCGCGTCAAGATCACGGTCTACTGAGCGAGGCGGGTCTCCCGGCCCCGCCCCCCCGAGGGGGCGGGGCTTTTCGTTTGCCGCTAAGATCCATCCCCGGGCGCGCCGGGGCGCGCGCCCACAGAGGAGACCGATGCGACCCTCCGCGCTCGCCGCCGTCGTGCTGCTGTCGCTGGCCGTGCCTGCCGCCGCCGAGGAGCCGCTCGACCTGGCCGCCCTGCAGCGGCTGCGGGACGAGGGCTTCAGGAGCTCCAGGGTCATGGAGACGCTGGGCTACCTGACCGACGTGATCGGGCCACGGCTGACCGGCTCGCCCCAGATGAAGCAGGCCAACGAGTGGACCCGCGACCAGCTCACGGCCGCCGGCTTCAAGGACGCGCGCCTCGAGGAGTGGGGCCCGTTCGGCCTGGGCTGGTCGCTCGAGCAGGTCTCGGTGCGGCTGGTGCGCCCCTCCGTGGCGCCGCTGGTGGCCTGGCCCAAGGCCTGGACGCCGGGGACCGAGGGGCCCGTGCGGGGCCTGGCGGTGCTGGCCCCGATCGAGGGCGAGGCCGACTTCGCCGAGTGGAAGGGCAAGCTGGCCGGACGCATCGTGCTGGCCAGCAAGCCGGCCGAGTTCAAGGAGCTCGACAAGCCGCTCTCGCAGCGCTACGACGACAAGCAGCTGGCGGAGGAGGCGGCCTACGACATCGGCGGCGGGCCGCGCGAGCAGCGCATGGCCCGCTGGCGGTCCATGCGCAAGAAGCTCGAGGCCGTGCGGGCCTTCCTCGAGGCGGAGCAGCCGCTGGCCGTGGTCGAGTGCAGCGACCGCTGGCCCGGCGTGGTGCGGGTGCAGGGCGGCGGCTCGCGCGAGAAGGACAAGCCGCGCGGCGTGCCCTACCTGGTGATGGCCCCGGAGCACTACAACCGCCTGGCGCGCCTGCTGGAGCGGCGGCAGGAGGTGGAGCTGGAGCTGGACGTGCGCGCCACCTTCCACGACCAGGACCCCATGGCCTACAACACCCTGGCCGACCTGCCGGGCGGCGAGCGCAAGGACGAGGTCGTCATGCTGGGGGCGCACCTCGACTCGTGGCACGCCGGCACGGGCGGCAACGACAACGCCGCCGGCTCGGCCGTGGTCCTGGAGGCCGCGCGGCTGCTGGCGTCGCTGGGGCAGCGCCCGCGCCGCACGATCCGGGTGGCGCTGTGGAGCGGCGAGGAGCAGGGGCTGCTGGGCTCGCGGGCCTGGGTGGCGAAGCACCTGGCCAGCCGGCCCGAAGCCACCGACGACGAGCCCTACAAGGGGGCCCTCGAGCTGAAGCCCGAGCACGCCCGCTTCGCGGGCTACTTCAACATCGACGGCGGCAGCGGGCGGGTGCGGGGCTTCCACGTGCAGGACAACGTGGCCGCCGCGCCGGTGATCGAGCAGTGGCTGCGGCCGGTGCGCGACCTGGGCGTGACGACCACCAGCGTCAACAGCGACGGCTCCACCGACCACGTCCCCTTCGACCGCGCCGGCGTGCCGGCCTTCAACGCCATCCAGGACGAGCTGGACTACGAGACCCTCACCCACCACACGAACCTGGACACCTACGACCACGCCCGGCGCGAGGACCTGATGCAGGCCTCGGTGGTGATGGCCTGGATGGCCTGGCAGGCCGCCAACCGGCCCGAGCCGCTGCCGCGCAAGGCCTTGCCCCAGCCCAACCGGCGCTGAGACCGAGGAGCCCCGTCGGCCCCGGCCACGAGCCAGCCGGCGATTCCGAGGACGACGAGCAGGCTCGGCAGCCGGAACCGGCCGGCGCTACAGGCCCGGCTTGTAGAGCGCCAGCAGGGCGCCGCCGAGGCCGAGCAGCGGCAGCAGCACCAGCAGCAGGCCGGCCAGGCGCTCGGCGCGCTGGATCAGCACGGGCGCCGCGCCCATGAAGGCATAGAGGGCCAGCTTCAGCCAGACCCAGGCCGCCCAACCGCCCGGTGCGGCCTGGCCGATGCGCGCCAGCAGGCCGAAGCCCGCCACCAGGATCATCAGCAGCGCGACACCGTGCAGGATCTTCAGCCAGCGCTCGCCCTGGGGCCCCGGGGAGCCCGCCAGGCGCAGCGCGCAGAGCCCGCCCAGCGACGTGAACAGCAGGAACAGCCCGGCGTAGTGGAGCAGCTTGTAGGCCACGTAGGGCATCGCAGCGCCTCCGGCGTCAGCGGTTGAACAGCACCATGGTGAAGAAGGCCCAGGCCACCGCCGCCCCGGCCAGCGGCACGAGGTAGGCGAGCGTGAGCCCCAGGCGGGCCAGCAGGCTGGGCAGCGCGCCCTTGAGGAGCACCAGCACGGCCACGCCGCTCAGCAGGAAGACCAGGCCGACCGCGGCCCACAGCATGAGCATGGCGCTGCCCGCCCGCGCGGCGCCCCAGTGCGACGTCATGCCGGCCACGACGATGGTCAGCACGAACGCCAGCGCCAGGCTCAGGAACCACCCGCCGACCATCACGCCCAGCACCCTGGCCAGTTTCATGGGCCCCTAGGATCGCGCATTTCCGGCCCGTGGGCCAGCACCCGGGGACCGGCGCACATCCTTCGCCGCGCCCGGAGATGGCGGCGCACCTCTTGCGTCGGCGCGGCGAGGAAATGGCGACTGGCGCGGCGGTACGAATCCTGCTGCAATTCCACACATGAGCTTCCACACCATCATCGAGCCCTTCCGGATCAAGTCGGTCGAGGCCATCAAGTTCACCCACCGCGAGGAGCGCGAGACCGCGCTGAAGGCGGCCGGCAACAACGTCTTCCTGCTGCACGCGGAGGACGTGCTGGTGGACCTGCTCACGGACTCGGGGACCGGCGCCATGTCCGCGGCCCAGTGGGGCGCCCTGATGGTGGGCGACGAGTCCTACGCGGGCAGCCGCTCGTACTACCGCTTCGAGGCGGTGGTGCGCGACCTGACGGGCTTCAAGCACGTCATCCCCACCCACCAGGGGCGCGCGGCCGAGCGCATCCTGTTCCACAACGTCCTCGAGGCCGGCGACGTGGTGCCGAACAACAACCACTTCGACACCACCCGCGCCAACATCGAGGTGGAGGGGGCCGAGGCCCTCGACCTGGTGATCCCCGAGGGCCGGGTGCCCGCCCTGGTGCACCCCTTCAAGGGCAACGTCGACCTGGGGCGGCTGGAGGCCGTGCTGAAGGAGCGCGGCGAGCACGTGCCGCTGGTGATGGTGACCATCACCAACAACTCCGGCGGCGGACAGCCGGTGAGCCTCGAGAACCTGCGGGCCGTGCGCGACCTGTGCCACCGCTTCGGCAAGCCGTTCTTTCTCGACGCCTGCCGCTTCGCCGAGAACGCCTACTTCGTCAAGCGCCGCGAGCCGGGGCAGGAGCACCGCACGCCGAAGGAGATCGCGCGCGAGATCTTCTCCCTGGCCGACGGTTGCACCTTCTCGGCCAAGAAGGACGGGCTGGCCAACATCGGCGGCTTCCTGGCCATGAACGACGACGACTGGGCCGAGCGCTGCCGCACGCTCCTGATCCTGACCGAGGGCTTCCCGACCTACGGCGGCCTGGCCGGCTACGACCTGGAGGCCATCGCGCGCGGCCTCGAGGAGGTGGTCGAGGAGCCCTACCTGCGCTACCGCATCCGCTCCACCGAGTACCTGGGCGAGAAGCTGGCGCAGGGCGGCGTGCCGATCATCCAGCCCCCGGGCGGCCACGCCATCTACGTCGACGCGCGCGCGCTGCTGCCGCACATCCCGCCGCTGCAGTACCCGGGCATCGCGCTGGTCAACGCGCTCTACCTCGAGGCCGGCGTGCGCGGCGTCGAGATCGGCACGGTCATGTTCGGCCTGCACCCCGACGGCAGCGAGACCCCCGGCGCCATGGACCTCGTGCGACTGGCCATCCCGCGGCGGGTCTACACGCAGTCGCACATCGACTACGTGGCCGAGGGCGTGCTGGCCGTGGCCCGGCGGGCCTCCGAGCTGCGCGGCTACAAGATCGTCTCGGCGCCGCGCGTGCTGCGGCACTTCACGGCGCGCTTCGAGCCGCTGGCCTGAGTCACGGGGCCGCGGCCGGGGACTGTCCCGGCGCGGCCCCGCCCTCGTCCAGGCCTTCCGCCATCCAGGCCTTCAGCAGCGTGTAGCTCACCGCCAGCACCACCGGTCCGACGAAGAGCCCCACCAGCCCGAAGCCCAGCATGCCGCCGATCACGCCCGCCAAGATCAGCAGCAGCGGCAGGTCGGCGCCCTTCCGGATCAGCACCGGGCGCAGCACGTTGTCGAGGAGCTGGATGAGCAGGCTCCAGACCAGCAGCACCGTGGCCCAGGTGTGGTCGCCGCGCCAGTAGAGCCAGGCCACCGCCGAGAACATCACCGGCGCCGGCCCCATCTGCGCGATGCACAGCAGCAGCAGCAGGGCGGAGAGGAGCGAGACCAGCGGCACCCCGGCCAGCAGCAGCCCGAGGCTGCCCAGCACCGTCTGGACGATGGCCGTCACGCCCACCCCGAGCGCCACGCCGCGGATGGCCTGCCCCGCCAGGATCACCGCTCCTTCGCCCCGGCTGCCGGCCAGCCGCAGGCCGAAGCGGCGCACCCCCCGCGCCGCGCTCTCGCCGTTCGCGTACATGATGGCCGAGAGCACCACCACCAGCAGGAACTGCACCAGCATCCCCGCCAGGTTGCCCGCCCGGCCGACCACCCAGAGCAGGGCGCCCGAGGCGTACGGCACCACCTCGGCCCCCAGCCCCTCCGGGCCGCCGCTGGCGGCCTGCGCCCAGGCCGCCGACAGCTTGCCTCCCACGATCGGAAGCTGCGCGACCCACGCGGGCGGCTGCGGCAGCCCCGTCTCCGCCAGCGACCTGGCCATCGTCGTGGCCTGCTCCGCGTACCCCACCAGCGTCGTGAGCGCCGCGCCCAGCGGCACGATCAGCAGGAACAGCAGCCCCAGGGTCATCACCGCCACGGCCGGCGCCCGGCGGTTGCCGAGGCGCGCCTGCAGGCCCGTCATCACCGGCCAGGTCGCGACCACCAGCATCGTGGCCCAGACGGTGGCCAGGATGAACGGCCGCAGCACCCAGAGCGAGGCGGCCAGCAGCACCAGCAGGCTGAGCACCGCCAGGGTGACGCGGGTGAGGTCCTGCCGGGTGGAGAGCTCGGCTCGGTCCTCGGGCGTTGTCGGCGTGGATGGGGTCATCGGTGCCTCCGGGCTTGGTGGAGTCTACGCCTCCCTCTCCTCTCCACGCAGTCCCGGGCTCGAGGGCGGGGCCGGCGTGAGCGCATCTCTGGTGTCCGGTCCACGTCGGGGAGCATGCGCTAGACTGCGGGCACCGACCAGGAGGATGAAGACTTGGGGACGCTGGAGAGCCGGCCATGCTCACGGCGATCGGCCTCGCAGGCTCGGTCTGCGAGGAGGTCCGCGCGGAACCGAGACCCGGCCGTCGGCCGAGGAATGGAGGGACCGAGACCCGATGGAGACCCACACTACCTTGGCCGAGCTGAGCCGCTATTTCTTCCTCCTCGGCGCGCTGCCGTTCGCCTTCCTCGGCATCGCCCATGCCCTCGCGACGCCGCTGACGCCGGACGAGAGCAAGGGGTTGTCGCCGCGTGACCCGGCGTACCGGCGGGGCATGGCCGAGCAAACGGTGCTGCTGACGCGGAGGACGAACCTCTGGCTGGCCTGGGTCGGGTTCAACCTGAGCCACAGCCTCGGGGCCGTCGCCTTCGGCCTGGCCGTGGCACTGGTCGGACGCACGCCCGAGACGTTCGCCGCCAGCTGGCAGGTCTTCGTCCCGTTCGCGATCGCGGTCTCCGGAGCGTATCTCGCCATCGGGCTGCGCTGCTGGTTCCGGACCCCAATCGTGGGCATCGTCGTCTCGAGCGTGTGCTTCGTGCTGTCAGGCGCGCTGCGCCTTCTCGCCGGATAGCGGGGACCCAGGCGACCGGCCCGAGGGCCTCACGGGCAGCGGCAAGCCCGACCGGGCCCGGCTCGGTTGACGCTCGCCCGCCCAGCGAATAGCTTTGGCCGGACCCGTCACGAAGCGAGGGAGCCCCATGAACAAGGTCTGGAACAGCGCCGCGGAGGCCGTGCGGGACATCCCGAACGGGGCCCGGATCATGATGTCGGGCTTCGGCCTGTGCGGCCTGCCCGAGAACCTCATCCTGGCGCTGCGCGACCAGGGCGCCAAGGACCTGGTGATCATGAGCAACAACGCCGGGGTCAACGACTTCGGCATCACGTTCCTGCTCAAGAACCGCCAGGTCAAGAAGATGGTCTCGACCTACGTGGGCGAGAACAAGGTCTTCGAGCAGATGTTCCTGGGCGGCGAGCTGGAGGTCGAGCTGACCCCGCAGGGCACCTTCGCCGAGCGCCTGCGCGCGGGCGGAGCCGGCGTGCCGGCCTTCTTCACCCCGGCCGGCTACGGCACGCCGGTGGCCGAGGGCAAGGAGGTGCGCTGGTTCGACGGCAAGCCCTACGTGCTCGAGCAGGCGCTGCGGGCCGATTTCGCCTTTGTCAAGGCCTGGAAGGCCGACACCCAGGGCAACCTGGTCTACCGCCGCACGACCCGCAACTTCGCTCCCATGATGGCCACCGCGGCGCGCTGCACCATCGCCGAGGTCGAGGAGATCGTGCCGGCCGGCAGCCTGGACCCCGACGCCATCCACACTCCGGGGATCTTCGTGAAGCGCGTGGTGAAGGGCGAGCGCTACGAGCGGCGCATCGAGAAGCTGACCCTGCGCGGCCAGGGCGGCGACGACTCCGACGCCCGCCGCGCCCGCATCGTGCGCCGCGCAGCCCAGGAGATGAAGGACGGCTTCTACGTCAACCTCGGCATCGGCATGCCGACGCTGGCTTCGAACTACGTTCCCGAGGGCATCTCCATCGTGCTGCACAGCGAGAACGGCATGCTGGGCGTGGGCCCCTACCCCGAGAGCGGACAGCAGGACGCCGACCTGATCAACGCCGGCAAGGAGACCGTCACCGAGCTGCCCGGCAGCTCCTACTTCTCGAGCGCGGACTCCTTCGCCATGGTGCGTGGCGGCCACGTCGACCTGACCATCCTCGGCGCGCTGCAGGTCGACCGCCAGGGCAACCTGGCCAACTGGATGATCCCGGGCAAGATGGTCAAGGGCATGGGCGGCGCGATGGACCTGGTGGCGGGCGCCCGGCGCGTGGTGGTGACCATGGAGCACACCGCCAAGGGCCAGCCCAAGATCCTGGAGCGCTGCAGCCTGCCGCTCACCGGCCAGCGCTGCGTGAACCTGGTGATCACCGAGCTGGGCGTGATCGAGGTCGTGCGCGAGGGGCTGCTGCTGCGCGAGATCGCTCCCGACACGACCGTCGACGAGGTCCAGCGGGCTACGGCCACGGAGCTGCTGGTGGCCCCCGATCTCAAGAAGATGACCTTCTGAGGCCGGCTCAGCCGCGCTTCGTCCCGCGCACCGTCACCGAGGAGACCGGGTAGCCCCCGGCGATGTTCTCGAGGTCGAAGGGGCCGCGCACCTGGATGTCGTCGTAGCCCAGGACCTGCAGGGCCCGCACCAGGAAAGCCGGCGACATGCGCCACCAGGTCCAGTACTGCGGCTCGGGCACGCCGGGCGTGGCCTGGAAGCAGAGCACGGGCTCGGGCGAGTCGTAGAAGGCCTCGCACAGGATCAGGGTCCCGCGCGTGTGCCGGTCGGCCTCGAAGATGGCCTGCAGCGGGTCCTCGAGGTGCTGCAGGATGCAGCCGAGCATGACCACGTCGTAGCTGCCGAGCCACTCCGGCAGGGCCCGCACGGTGCCGTAGGCCGCTCGGGCCCGCGAGCCGAAATGCCGGTGGGCGTACCAGTAGCCGCGGTGAAGGCGGCGGTTGAACGCCCGGTTGTCGGCCCGCCGGTCGGGCGCGCCGTGGTAGGGGATCTGGTCGAGGGCCGCGTCCTCGGCCGCGTCGAACGAGGTCACCTCGGCGCCGCGCCGCTCCATCTCGAAAGAGAAGAAGCCGTTGGCCGTGCCGAGGTCGAGGAAGCTGCGGCCGCGCATGTCTTCGGGCAGCAGGAAGCAATCGAGCCAGCGCCGCAGGTCGTAGTGGGCGCGCAGGGTCGGGTGGCCGTCCAGGAAGGGGTAGTGGTGGTACCAGTAGCAGTCCTCGAGCATCAGGTCGCGCTCGGGCCATTCCGTCAAAAAGCGGGCGGGCCGGGCCGGGGCGCCCACCAGCCGGCGGGCGAGGCGTCCGAGAGACGACAGGGCGCTCGGGGGCATCGGCCTGGCCACGCTACGCCCCGGCTGCCCGGGGGTCAAGGCCGCCACGGTTAGAATGCGGCCTTATGCCCAACGCCCCCGACGTCGTGATCCTCTCCGGCTGCCGGACCCCCATCGGGACCTTCGGCGGCGCGTTCAAGGACGTTCCCGCCGTCGAGCTGGGCCGCGTGGCCGTGGTCGAAGCCCTGGCCCGGGCCGGCCTGCGCCCCGACCAGGTCGAGGAGACCATCCTGGGCTGCATCCTGCAGGCCGGGCTGGGGATGAACCCGGCCCGCCAGGTGGCGGTCCGGGCCGGCATCCCGCATGCCGTTCCGGCCCACACGGTCAACAAGGTCTGCGGCTCGGGGCTCAAGGCCGTCATGCTGGCCGCGCAGGCCGTCCAGTGCGACGACGCACGCCTGGTGGTGGCCGGCGGGATCGAGAACATGAGCCGGGCGCCGTTCCTCTTGCCGGGCGCGCGCTGGGGCGAACGGCTGGGCCACGGCCAGATGCTGGACCACATGATCCACGAGGGCCTGACCGACGCCTTCCACGACGTCCACATGGGCGTCACGGCCGAGAACGTGGCCGAGCAGCACGGCCTGACCCGCGCGGAGCAGGACGCCTTCGCCGCCGAGAGCCAGCGCCGGGCGGAGGAGGCCATCCGCGAGGGTCGCTTCAAGGCCGAGATCGTGGGCGTGCCGGTGCCGGGCAAGAAGGGGCCGACGCTGGTGGAGACCGACGAGCACCCGCGGCCGGGGACGACCGCGGAGTCCCTGTCCAAGCTGAAGCCGGCCTTCAAGAAGGACGGGGGCAGCGTGACGGCCGGCAACGCCAGCGGCCTCAACGACGGCGCGGCCGCGCTGTTGGTGACGAGCGCCGCCACCGCCGCCGGCCTGGGGGCGCGTCCGCTGGCGCGGGTGGCCTCGTACGCCGCGGCCGGCGTGGACCCGCTGGTGATGGGCCTCGGTCCGGTGCCCGCCGTCCGCAAGGCGCTCGACAAGGCCGGCTGGAAGGCGGGCGACGTCGACCTGTGGGAGCTGAACGAGGCCTTCGCCGCCCAGAGCCTGGCCGTCGTGCGCGAGCTGCAGCTCGACCCGGCCCGCGTCAACGTCAACGGCGGCGCCATCGCGTTGGGCCACCCCATCGGGGCCTCGGGCGCGCGCGTGTTGGTGACCTTGCTGCACGCCCTGCAGGCGCGCGGCCTGAAGCGCGGCGTGGCCGGGCTGTGCATCGGCGGCGGCCAGGGCGTGGCGCTGGCGGTGGAGCGACTCTAGGCGCCTCGCGCGCGGCGCGGGGCGCGCAGTTGACACCCCGCGCCGCTTCCCATATCTTCGTCTGACCGGCTCGTCATCTTCCTCCGTACACCTCTCGCGTTCGTCTTCTTCTCTTCCTGCGTCCCCCACGGTCCTGCACCATGTCCGAGAGCGAATCGCCGTCCCCATCCCGTCGCCGCCCGCGCGCCCCCCGCCCCGAGGGGGAGGAGCCCGTGCGCCGGCCGCGCGCGGCACGCGCAGCGCGCGCCAGCGA
>JBDIBD010000096.1:0-12137 GCA_039812725.1 Vicinamibacteria bacterium
GCTTGGCCGGTGGCGGGGCCACCTTGGCGGCGGGCTTGGCCGGCGGCTTGGCGGACGGCTTGGCGTGCGCCTTGCGGGCGGGCGCGTGGGCCTTGGCGGCCGGCTTGTGCGCCGGCTTGGCCGCTGCCGTCTTGTGCGCCGGCTTCTTGCCCTTGGACTTCGAGGTGCTGGCCATCGTCTCGACTCCTGTGCCCGCTAGGGCAGGAACTTCTCGGGGTGCCTGAGCTTCTCGGGCAGGTACTTGTCCATCACGTAGTTGAGGTCGTGCTTGGCGAAGGCCTGCTGCTCGGCGCGCACGCCCATCTTGAGCAGCTGCTCGAAGGCCCGCGCCCATTCCTTGTAGTGCTGGAAGAAGGGGTCGTTCTTGAGCGCGTCCTTGGCCCGCTTGACGTCGATGTCCTTGAGCGGGTGGGTGGGCAGCTTGTAGTCCACGATGTCCTGGGGCGTGACCCCCAGGAAGCGCGCCTGCGGCACGCAGAAGTACTCGTTGAGGTGCGCGTTGTTGCCCGAGCCGACCTTGAGGGTGCGGTAGATGTTGGCGATGCCGTAGGGGTCGCAGTCGACGAAGACGTAGACCGGGATCTTCTTCTCGTCGGCCAGCCGGCGCACGAAGCGCCGCACCGCCCGGGTGGGGACGCCGGCCATCGAGACCAGGATGCAGTTGGCCTGCTCCCAGTAGCGGTGGCGGTTGAGGCGCTCGAAGATGCCGCCCGTCTCGATGGCCAGGATGAACTTGGCCCTGGTGCGGAAGCCCAGGTGCTCGACCTCGGAGGGGATGCCGTAGGCCCCCGAGCCGAAGCGCGTGCAGTCGATCTCCTCGACCTCGTCGGTGCCCATCTTGCGGTCGAGCACCACCAGCTCGCCGGCCACCAGGCCGCCGTGCTCGTCGGGGGTGAAGCAGAGCTGCTCCTTGTTGAGGCCGAACAGGGCCTCGATGTCGTCGAGGATCGTGTCCGACTCGACCTGGTCGTCGCAGCGGGCGTCGTCCCAGTTCTTGGTCTGGTAGTAGGCGTCGCGCTTGGTGGCCCGGTCGTCGGTCTCGATCAGCCGCTTCGAGAGCGCGATCATGCGCATGGTCTGGGCGAAGGTCTTGACCGTCGAGACGGTCAGGGTGCGCTCCTTCTTCTTGCCCAGCATCTCGAAGTGGCCCTTCTTGAGGGCGTAGCGCACGTTCGAGAGGTTGCGGAGCGGGAACTTCATGGACGGCTTGCGGCCGGCCACGATCTTGTCGTGGATCTCGCGCGACGTGCCGACCAGCTTGTCGACGACGGGGCTTCCGGCGCTCTTCGGTCTGGCCAAGGCGGCAGGCATCCTCCGGGGCCAAGCGCGCCCCTGCAAATCCTGCGTACTGTATCACATAGACGCCCTGAGCGCCCCGGCCAAGGCTCCTAGGACGAAGCGCCCTTGGCGCGCGCCTCCTCGGGGCTGTTGAGGCGCTGGCGGTAGAACTCGCGCAGCACCTCGAGCACTCGCGGCCGGCGCTTGTGGATGTCCTCCAGCGTGGGCCGGTCGAGCTCGAGCAGCTCGCAGCGCGTGGCGGCCGTGACCGTCGCCGTGCGGGGCTGGCCCGACAGCAGGGAGATCTCGCCGAAGAAGTCGCCCTCCCGCATGATGCGCACGCGCACGGCCGGCCCCTCGCCGCCGCGCACCCAGGCCTTCACCGTGCCCGTGGTCAGGACGAACAGGCTGTTGCCGGTCTGGCCCTGGCTGATGATCACGTCGCCGGGCTCGAAGCTCAGCAGCCGCAGCCCGTGGATGATCTCGGTCAGCTCCTCGGGCGAGAAGTCGCCGAACAGCGGGATCGAGACCGGCGCCTCCGGCTGGGCCGGCTCGGCCTCCAGCGACTGGTTGAGCAGGTTGGTGAGCTCGTTGCCGAGGTCCTCGAACTCCTCGGCCGAGGCGAACTCCGTCTCCTCCGCGGGCGCAGGCGGGGAGACGGGCTGGGGTGCGGGGACGGGGACCGGGGCGGAGGCCGGCGCGGCCCCCAGGCCGATCTCCAGCTCCGCCGAGACCTCGTTGGGCTCCGAAACGGGCGGCGGCATCACGAACGAGCCCGTGGCCGTGATCGAGACCTCGCGCTGCTTCTCGTGGATCAGGCCCGCCAGGCGCCGCTCGATGGCGGGGTCGCCGGGCTGGATCTTCTCGGCCTTCTTGAGCACGGCGATGGCCTTGGCGGCGAAGCCGTCTCGGGCGAACTCGTCGGCCAGCCCGAGCAGGATCGGCAGCGCCTCCTTGCCCCGGCCGGCCATGGTCAGCACGTCGGCGAACTGCAGCCGCAGGCGCGGGCTGCGCCCGCCTTTCTGGAACTCGGCCTCCAGCAGGTCGAGCGCCTTCTTGTACTGCTTGCGGGCGATCAGCTCCGCCAGGCTCAGGTCCTTGCCGCCACCCAGCCAACCCATGGTTCGACCTCCGTTGACGCTGGCGCGAGGTTAAGGGCCGCCCGGGAAGCTGTCAACGCGGCCCGGCGGCGGGGGTAGAATGCCCGTCCACGCCATGAGCGAGCCCCACCTGCTGCAGGAGCTCCGCCACTACCTGGGCGCCGTCCACAAGCGGCGCTGGCTGGGGCTGGCCTGCGTGACCCTCAGCCTGCTGGCCGCCACCGTCTACAACTCGACCACGCGCCCGGTCTACCGCGCCACGGCCCAGGTCCTGATCGACCGCGACGCCCCGCGGGTGCTGCCCAACCCGCGCCTCGACGCCGACCCGGGCGGAGCCGACTACTACCAGACCCAGTACGAGCTGCTGCGGGGGAAGACGCTGGCGCTCAAGGTGGTCGAGAAGCTGGGGCTGAACCGGGACGTGGAGTTCCAGCTCGACGGGCGCGTCAGCCCCTGGGAGCGGCTGCACGGGCGGGCGGGCGGCGCGGCGCCGCCGGCGGAGCTGCCGGCCGAGGCCGTGGCGGGGGCCTTCCGCCAGCGCCTCAGCGTCGAGCCCCTGCCGGGCGGCCGGCTGGTCAACCTGCAGTTCCAGGCCTTCGACCCGGCGCTGGCGGCGCGCGCCGTGAACGGGCTGGCCCAGCTCTACGTCGAGCAGTCGCTCGAGTTCCGCTACACGACCTCCAGCGAGGCCACCGGCTGGCTGGGGGAGCGCGTGGCCGAGCAGCGCCGGCGCACCGACGAGGCCGAGCGGGCCCTGCAGGAGTTCCGGCAGCGCGAGGGGCTGGTCGACGCCGAGGGCCGCCAGGCCGCCCTCGACCAGAAGCTCTCGGAGCAGGAGGGGGCCCTGGCGCAGGCCCGCGGCGAGCGGGTTGCCCGGGAGGCCCTGCTGAGGAGGCTGCAGGCGCTGCCGCCGGAGGAGGCCATGTCCTTCCCGGCCCTGGCCGCGCTGCCGGGCGTGCAGCGCGCCCGCGACGAGCTGCTGGACCTGCGCGCGGAGCAGGCCCGGCTGTCGGAGACCCTGGGCGAGCGCCACCCGGAGATGCAGCGGCTGGCCGCCCGCCTCGCCGCCGCCGCCGAGAAGCTGCGCGTCGAGCTGGCCGCGGGGCGCCGGGCGCTGGAGGCCGAGATCGAGGCCGCCCGCCAGCGCGAGCGCAGCCTGTCCGAGTCGCTCGAGGCGGCCCGGCGCGAGGCCCAGGCCCTCAACCGGTCGTCGGTCCAGTACGGCGCCCTCCGGCGCGACGTGGAGGCTCACCAGCAGCTGCTGCGCGAGCTGACCAGCCGCACCCAGCAGACGGGCCTGGAGACCGAGCTCAAGTCCACCAACATCCGCGTGGTCGAGAAGGCCGAGGTCCCGGGCCAGCCGATCCTGCCGCGCACCTGGCGCAACTACCAGCTGGCGCTGCTGGCCGGGCTGGGCCTGGGACTGGCCCTGGCGGTGCTCTTCGAGCACCTCGACAACACCGTCAAGACGCCCGAGGACGTCAAGCAGGCCCTGGGCCTGCCCTTCCTGGGAATGATCCCGGAGCTCGCGGCCGGCGACGTGCCGGGCGGCGAGGGGGGGCCGTTCGTGCTGCGCCAGCCCCAGTCGCCCGTGGCCGAGGCCTACCGGGTGCTGCGCACCAACGTGCTGTTCTCCTCGGCCGAGGCCGCCGGCCGCGTGCTGCTGGTCACCAGCGCCAACCCCGGCGAGGGCAAGACCACCACGGTCGCCAACCTGGCGGCCTCGCTGGCCGAGAACGGGGCCCGCGTGCTGGCCGTCGACGCCGACCTGCGGCGCCCGACGCTGCACCAGCACTTCGGCGTCGACAAGACCCCGGGGCTCTCCGACGTGATCGTGGGAGCGTCCCTGGCCGCGGCCGCCACGCGCCACGCGCAGGCGCGCGGCCTGCACGTGCTGCCCTGCGGCTACCTGCCGCCCAACCCCACCGAGCTGCTGGGCGCGCAGAGCACCCGCGAGCTGCTGCAGGCCCTGCGCAAGCGCTACGACTGGGTGCTGGTCGACGCGCCGCCCGTGCTGGCCATGGCCGACACGCCCGTGCTGGCGCCGTGGGCCGACGGCGTGGTGCTGGTGGTGTGGGCCGAGGTCTGCCCGCGCCCGGCCCTGCAGCGCACCGTCGACCAGCTGCGCGCGGTGGGCGGCCGCATCACCGGGGTGGTGCTCAACAAGGTCGACCTGGCGCGCAACTCGTACTACTACAGCCAGAACTACGGCGAGTACTACCGCAGCTACTACGCCCGGTCCGCCGCCGAGGGCGAGGACGACCGGGCCAGCTCGGCCTAGGCCCCGGGCGCGCCATGCCCCTCGGGACGCCGCGCCTGCGGCTGCGCCGCATGACGGAGGACGACGCGCCCTTCGTCCTCGAGCTGCTCAACCAGCCCTCCTTCCTGCGCTACATCGGCGACAAGGGCGTGCGCACCCTGGAGGACGCGCGGCAGTACGTGCGCACGGGCCCGGCGGCCAGCTACGAGCGCCACGGCTTCGGGCTCTACGTGGTGGAGCTGAAGGGCGCCGGGACGGACGACCGGGGCCCGCAGCCGCTCGGGATGAGCGGCCTGCTGCGGCGCGACTACCTCGACGCGCCGGACATCGGCTTCGCCTTCCTGCCCCGGGCCTGGTCGCAGGGCTACGCGCGCGAGTCGGCCGAGGCGGTGCTGGCCGAGGGGCGCGAGCGCTTCGGCCTGCGGCGCGTGCTGGCCATCACCTCGCCCGACAACGAGGCCTCGATCGGTCTCCTGGCGCGGCTGGGCTTCCGCTTCGAGCGCACGGCCCGGCCCGTCCCCGGCGAGGGCGAGGTCAACGTCTACGCCCGGGAAGACTGAGGCCGCTCCGCCGAAAGAAAAAAAGGGCCGGCGGCTCGCGCCGCCGGCCCTGGGGTCGGCCCCGCGGGGCCGACGAGGCTACCTCGGTCCGACGATCACCCAGTCGAGCGCCGGCGTGTTGGCGGCCGGGTTGGTGAACTGGCCGTGCACGCGCGTGCTGTTGAAGTCCAGGTGCCAGACGACCTGGTTGCCGCTGGTCTCGTTGCGCCAGACGATGTCGGGCGAGCCCACCGGCGGCGTGCCGGGGACGTAGGCCGCGCTGTAGTCGGCGCTGGCCACGACCTTCCAGTTGGCGTCACCGGCGTTGGCCGGCGTCGTGAACTGGCCGGCGGTACGCACCACCGACGAGTTCATGTACCAGGTCACGATCTTGCCGGACGTGAAGTTGTACCAGAGGAAGTCGCGGGCGCCGTCGTTGTTGTAGTCGGACGCGGCCACGATGATCCAGTTGGCGTCGACGGCCTGGTCGGGGTTCGGGACGATGTTGCCGATCTTGCCCGTGCCGTTCATGGTCCAGATCACGATCTTCTGGGACGTGAAGTTGCGCCAGACGAGGTCGGGCTTGCCGTCGGCGTTGAAGTCGCCGGTGGCCGAAAGGTCCCAGTTGGTCGGCAGGACGGCTCCGCCGGTCAGCGCCACGGGCGAGCCGGGACGGTTGACGCCGTTCATCAGCCAGAACTCGACGTTGCCGGTGCTCTCGTTCCAGAAGACCAGGTCGTTCTTCGAGTCCTTGCCCGCGCCAGGCGTGGCGAAGCTGTCGAAGTCGTCGACGCCGCGGACCTTCCAGGACGTCGAGGCCGCGTCGGGGGTGATGGCGGCCTCGGCCGTGCGGGTCACGCCGTCCATGAACCAGACCTTGTTCTGGGCCAGGTTGGTGAGACTGCGGAAGACCAGGTCGGGCTTGCCGTCGGCGTTGAAGTCGCCCTTCGCGAACTGATTGGGGGTATAGGCGAAGGTGTCCACGCCGATGTAGTCGGAGTTGCTGCCCGACGGTCCGCCGTCCGTGACGTAGTAGCGGAAGGCGAAGCAGCCGCTGGCGCCGGCGGAGAGTCCCGACAGCGCGCCGCTGAAGTTCGTCCAAACGGACGGGTAGCCCGTCGTCGTCAGGCTGGGGTTGACGGTGGTGAGGACCGTGGTGAAGTCACCCACGCTGGTCGGACCGGTGCCCGGGCTGCAGGTGCCGTTCGTGCTGACCCGGAACTCCATGCGGTCGGGGTACACGGTGGCGCCCGGGGTGGTGGTGCGGGTGAAGAAACTCCACGCGTCGCCGTTGCTCAGCGTACGCGAGGGAGTGATCAGCCACACGCTGATGGTGTTGGCTCCGGTCGTGGCGTTGTAGTTCATTCCCGCGTACGAGGTCGTGGTGCCGGCCTGGGCGGGGAAGACCGCGTCGTTGCCCTGGAACACGGTGGTCGTGCCCACCGTGGTGCTGTTGTTGACGGCCGTCCATCCGGCGGGGACGACCGTTTCGAAACCCTCGCTGATGGCCTGTCCCTGGGCGTTGAAGGACAGGGCGAAAAGACACGCGGCAACGAGGCCGAGCCTCGAGCCGAATACGTTCGTCGGCGTCATGAAGCCTCCCGGGGAGGGCATCCCTCAAGTCAAAGTACGTCGGTGGCGGCGGACGGCCGTGAAGTGCCTGAGTGCACGATACACGGGACGAGGAACGGTCGTCAAACCGCCCGCCGGGCCGGCCTCAGGGGGCCCCGCCCTCGCCGGCCGGCAGCTCGATCGGCTGGGGCTGCACCCGCCAGACCTCGCGGCAGTAGTCGGCGATCGATCGGTCGGACGAGAAGCGCCCCACCCGGGCCGTGTTCAGGATCGACTTGCGGGCCCACAGCTCGGGGTCGCGGTAGGCGGCGTCGACCGCCTCCTGGGCCTCCAGGTAGGCCCGGAAGTCGGCCAGCGCCAACCAGGCGTCGCCGTCGAGCAGCGCGCCCACCAGGGGCTGGAGCAGCGCGGCGTCGCCACGGGTGAAGGCGCCGGAGCCCAGCGTGTCGATCACCGCGCGCAGCTCGGGGTCGCCCTCGTACAGGTCGCGCGGTCGGTAGCCGGAGGCCTTGAGGCGCTGCACGCCCTCGACCGTCAGCCCGAACAGGAAGAAGTTCTCGGGCCCGACGGCCTCGCGGATCTCGACGTTGGCGCCGTCCAGGGTGCCGATGGTCAGCGCGCCGTTCATGGCGAACTTCATGTTGCCGGTGCCCGAGGCCTCCTTGCCGGCGGTCGAGATCTGCTCGGACAGCTCGGCGGCGGGGAAGACCGGCCCGCAGTTCTTGACGTTGTAGTCGGGCAGGAAGACCACCCGCAGTCGCCCGCGCGTGGCGGGGTCGGCGTTCACCAGCTCGGCCACGGCGTGGATGGCCTTGATCACCAGCTTGGCCATGCGGTAGCCCGGGGCGGCCTTGCCGCCGAACAGCACGGTGCGGGGCGGCAGGTCGGCGCCGCTCCTCAGGCGCAGCCAGCGCGCCACCACGTGCAGCAGGTTGAGGTGCTGGCGCTTGTACTCGTGGATGCGCTTGACCTGCACGTCGAACAGGCTGTCGGGATCGACCGCCAGACCCACCCGGCGGCGCACCTCGCCGGCCAGGTCCTCCTTGTTGGCGCGCTTGACGGCGCGCCACTCCTGGCGGAAGGCGGCGTCCTCGGCCAGCGGCTCGAGGTCCGAGAGCCGCTCGAGGTCGCGCGGCCAGCCCGTGCCGATCGCGCGCGTGACGAGGGCCGCCAGGCGCGGGTTGGCCAGGGCCAGGAAGCGCCGCGGGGTGACGCCGTTGGTGACGTTGACGAACTTCTCCGGCCACAGCTCGTGGAAGTCGCGCAGCACGTCGCGCTGGAGCAGCTCGGTGTGCAGGGCCGCCACGCCGTTGATGCGGTGGCTGCCCACGCTGGCCAGGTGGGCCATGCGCACGTGGCGCTGGCCGCCCTCGTCGATCAGGCTCAGCCGCTCCACCCGTCCCTCGTCGCCGGGGAAGCGCAGGCGCACCTCGTCGAGGAAGCGCCGGTTGATCTCGTAGACGATCTCCAGGTGGCGCGGCAGCAGCGCCCCGAAGAGCGGCACCGGCCACTTCTCGAGGGCCTCGGGCAGCAGGGTGTGGTTGGTGTAGGCCAGCGTCTTGCGGGTCACCTCCCAGGCCGGCTCCCAGGGCAGGCCGTGCGCGTCCACCAGCAGGCGCATCAGCTCGGCCACGGCCAGGGCCGGGTGGGTGTCGTTGAGCTGGGCGGCGTACTTCTCGTGCAGGCGCGAGAGGTCCTGGCCGCCCTGGCGGTAGATGCGGATCATGTCCTGCAGGGCGCACGAGACCAGCAGGTACTGCTGCTCCAGCCGCAGCTGCTTGCCGCGCGCCGACTCGTCGTTGGGGTAGAGCACCTTGGTGATGTTCTCGGAGGCCACCTTCTCCTCCACGGCGCCCCAGTAGTCGCCCTGGTTGAAGGCCTCGAAGTCGAAGGACTCGGTGGCCTCGGCCTTGAACAGCCGCAGCAGGTTGGCGGTGTTGTTGCGGTAGCCCAGGATGGGCGTGTCGTAGGCCGTGCCGCGCACCACCCGCTCGGGCTCCCAGCGCACGTGCAGGCGTCCGGCCTGGTCGCGCTCGTGCACGCAGCGGCCGCCGAAGCCCACGTCGAAGCCGATCTCCGGCCGCGGCACCTCCCAGGGGTTGCCGAGGCGCAGCCACTTGTCGGTGCGCTCGACCTGCCACCCGTCGCGGATCTCCTGGTCGAAGATCCCGAACTCGTAGCGGATACCGTAGCCGATGGCCGGGATCTCGAGCGTGGCCAGGGAGTCCATGTAGCAGGCCGCCAGGCGCCCGAGGCCGCCGTTGCCGAGGCCCGGCTCCTCTTCCTGCGCCAGCACCAGGTCGAGGTCGTAGCCCAGCTCCGCCATGGCCTGGCGGGCCTGCTCCTGCAGCCCGAGGTTGAGCAGGTTGTTGCCCAGGTGCGGGCCCAGCAGGAACTCCGCGGACAGGTAGCAGACCGTGCGCACGCGCTGGCGGAAGTAGGTCTCGCTGGTGGCCACCCAGCGCCGCAGCAGGCGGTCGCGCACGGTGTAGGCCAGGGCCAGGTAGAGGTCGTTGCGCGTGGCGCCGGCCGGGAAGCGCCCCAGCTCGCAGAACAGCTTCGACCGGAAGTCGCGCTTCAAGGCCTCGACCGTCTCGGGATCGCTCATGGACGCCTCCGCCGACGGGGTGTGCGGGGATGTTAGGCCAGGGCGGGGCCCGCTGCCAGCGGGAGGGGGGCGGCCGGCCCGACTAGCGCGGCGCGGCGGCGTCGGCCACGGTCCGGGCCAGGTCGAGCAGGGCCAGGGACACCCCCTCGAGGTTGCACAGCAGGGCCACGCTGACGCCCTTGGCGGGCCTCAGGTACAGCATGGTGCTGACCCGCGGCTGGCCGCCCTGGTGCCAGCACTCCAGCTGCCGGTCGCGCTCGGTCACGCGCAGGCCCAGCCCGTACTCGGTGACCTTGCCCGCCCGCGTGCGCTGGGCCGTGCACATGCGCATGACGGTGACGCGCTGCACGAGCTGGCCGGCCAGAAGGGCCGCGCCGAAGCGCGCCACGTCGGGGGCGGTGGCGGTCAGGCCGCCGCCCGGGACCTTCGAGCTGGTGTCGGAGGGGACCGAGTTGCGCAGCTCGCCGTCGGGGCCCTTGGCGTAGCCCTGGGCCCGGTTGGGGATGATGTCGAGCAGGTCGTCCTCGCGGGCGCTCGACAGGCCGGCCGGCCCGAAGACGTTCTCGCGCAGGTACTCCATGAAGGGCTGGCCCGCGGCGCCCTCGACCGCCGCGCCGAGGAGGTTGTAGCCCGGGCTGGAGTAGAGCGCGCGCGTGCCGGGCTCGAACAGCAGCGGGTCGTCCTGGAAGACCTCCAGCGCCTGGGTGACCGAGGCGAAGCGGCGCGTCAGGCCCCACTCGTCCTCGCGCCAGTGGCGCAGGCCCGACTGGTGGCAGAGCAGCTGGCGCGGCGTGATCGGCCAGGGCTTCTCGGGGAAGCCCGGCACGTAGCGCTGCACCGGCTGGTTGAGGTCGAGCTTGCCGCGCTCGACCAGCTGCAGGGCCGCGGTGGCGGTGACCGTCTTCGAGATCGAGGCCAGCCGGAACATCGTGCGCTCGCTGGCCGGCACGTTGTTCTCGACGTCGGACAGGCCGTAGCCCCGGGCCCAGACCCTGTCGGGCCCCAGCGCCACGGCCGCCGCCAGGCCCGGGACGCCGTGGCGGGCCATGAAGGCCGTCACCAGCGTGTCGACGGCCGCCGCGCGGGCCGGGGCCAGGGCCTCGGAGGCGGCTGCGGGCGGGGGAGGGGGCGCCGGGGCGGGGCCGGCCTGCAGGGCCAGCAGCAGCAGCGCCCCGGGGCCGATCACGCGATGTGCTCGCGGCTGCGCTCGAGCGTGTCGCGCAGCGTGCTGACCACGGCCGCCTCCTGCTTGTCCGAGAGCGCCAGGATCTCCTTCAGGGCCACCCCGATGTGGGGGATGAACTTGTCGATGTAGGAGCGCTTCTTGGACTCGTCGGCCGCCTTGCGGCGGTGGCGGATGTGGGCGCCGAGCCGCCGGCCCACCTCCATGATGGCCAGGCGCAGCTCCTTGACGATCTCCGGGTAGTGGGCGATGGCCTCCTTCGACTCGGAGGTGAAGGGCACCCACACCGAGGCGATGTGCACCATCAGGACCACCGGGCCGCTGGGCAGCGCGCCCTTGGACTTCTGCAGCCCGTAGGAGCTCCAGTCGATCGTCATCGCGGCCTTGGTGATGGCGCAGGCGGAGGCCTGGTACTGCAGCGGCACGCGGTTGGCCATCCGGTACATCTCGACCAGCTCGTCGGCCGGCAACTGGCCGCCGTAGGCCAGCCCCACCTCCACCTGGAAGGGGTTGCCGCGGTAGACGGCGGGCGGGCGCGTGACGGCCTCGTAGTAGTCGGCCTTCAGGCGCTGCTGCAGGCCCGCCAGGATGGCCTCCTCGCCGATCGGCGAGAGGCAGTTGGTGGGCGGGGCCATGATCTTGACGGACTGCAGGGCCTTGTGCAGGCGCTCGACGTCGGCCGGCGTGAGCTGCGAGGGCCGCGCGGTGGGCTTGAGCTGCGCGAGGCGCGTGACCTCGGCCACCACCTTGTCGGTGATGCGCGAGAAGTCGCCCTTGAGCGCGGCCGAGAGCTGGCGCGCCGGGGTGTCCTGCAGCATGCGCAGCAGGCGCCCCAGCTCGACGCCGTAGGGGTGGGGCTTGATCTCGCGCGGCTCCTCCGGCAGCTGCTCGACGGCGCGGCCGTAGAGGATCGGCGCCTGGCGCGGCGGTTGGTAGCGGATCTCGGCGTGCGGGTTGGCCAGGGCGGTCTGCTCGACGTAGTCGTCGACCGAGCGGCGGCCCTTCTTGTAGGTGGCCTCGAGCTCGATCTCGACGCGCGTGCCGTGCTCGACCTCCCAGTCGGCCTTCTCGTCGCGCAGGACGAGCGGCTGGTTCTTCTTGGTGTCGACCGTGACCTCGAACAGGTGCGCGGGCGCGCGCGGCGAGGTGCGGCTGCGGATGGTGACCGGCTTGCCGGTGGTCAGCTGGCCGTACATGCCGGCGGCCGAGACGCCGATGCCCTGCTGGCCGCGCTGCTGCTTGAGGGTGTGGAACTTGGACCCGTAGAGCAGCTTGCCGAAGACCTTGGGGATCTGCGGCCGCACGATGCCCGGGCCGTTGTCCTCGACCGCGATGCGGAAGCGGTCCTCGGCCAGCTGGTCGATCTCGATCTTGAGCGCCGGCAGGATGCCGGCCTCGCTGCAGGCGTCCAGGGAGTTGTCGACGCACTCGCGCACCGCCGTCAGCAGGGCCTTCTGGGGGTTGTCGAAGCCCAGCAGGTGGCGGTTCTTCGAGAAGAACTCCGAGACCGAGATCTCGCGCTGGCGCTCGGCCAGGCTCTCGGCGGTGGCGCGTCGCGGCCGCTCCGGGGCCGCCGGCTTCTCGGCCCGCGGCGGGG
>JBDIBD010000097.1:0-12086 GCA_039812725.1 Vicinamibacteria bacterium
ACGGCATCGCCGTCGACAGGGCCGGCCTGGCGCTGAAGAAGGCCCTGGCGCTGGTGCGGGCCGACCGCAACCTGGAACCGCTGCACCAGGGCGCGCCGCTGCGCTCGACGCTCGAGTTCGTGCGCACGGTGCCGGCCGACGTGCTGTTCGAGATCACGCCGCTCGAGCCGCGCACCGGCCGGCCGGCCCTCGACCACGCCCGCGCCGCCCTGAAGCGCGGCATCCACGTGGTGACGGCCAACAAGGGCCCGGTGGCCCACGGCGGCAGGGCCCTCCGGCGCCTGGCGCAGCGGCACGGCGTGCAGTTCCGCCACGAGGGCACGGTGCTGGACGGGATGCCGATCTTCAACCTGGCCGAGCGCTGCCTGCCCGGGGCCCGCATCCTGGGCTTCCGGGGCCTGCTCAACTCCACCACCACGCGCATTCTCTCGCGCATGGAGGAGGGCGCCAGCTTCGACTCGGCCCTGCGCGAGGCCCAGGCGGCCGGCGTGGCCGAGGCCGACCCGCGCAACGACCTCGAGGGCTGGGACGCGGCGGTCAAGGCCTGCACGCTGGCCAACGCGCTGATGGGCGCCGACCTGCGCCCGGCCGACGTGGAGCGGCAGGGCATCACCGGCATCTCGGCCGAGGAGGTCAGCGGCGCCCGCCACGCGGGCAAGCGCCTGCGCCTGATCGTGCGCGCCTGGCGCGACGGGCGGCGCGTGCGCGTCAAGGTGGCGCCGGAGGCCGTGCCGGCCGACGACCTGCTGGTCTCGCGCGACTGCGACGGCGTGCTGGTGCTCGAGACGGACCTGATGGGCGAGATCGGCCTGTGGGAGGGCCGCGGCGGCGTCGACCAGACGGCCTACGCGCTGTTCGCTGACCTCGTGGCCGCGATCGAAAGGTAGCCGCCGGCGCCCCATTTCCCTTGACCCGTGGTCGTGCGTGGGGTAGGTTGCGTTTATCTGATCCTCACGAAACGGCTACAGGTGCGTCATGGGTGCTGAGGGCGTCGGGCTCGCCATGTCGGGCGGAGGCTACCGGGCCACGCTCTTCCACCTGGGCACCCTGTGGCGGCTCAACGAGCTCGGCTGGCTGCCGCGGATCGACGAGATCTGTAGCGTGTCCGGCGGCTCGATCACCGCTGGAGCGCTGGCGGCTGCCTGGAGCCGGCTGGACTTCGACGACCGCGGAGTGGCCGCCAACTTCGCCGAGGAGGTGGCCCTCCCGCTGAGCTCGCTCTGCGGCCGGACCCTCGACGTGCCCACCATCCTCGGCGGCCTGCTGCCCTTCCGGACGGCGAGCGACCTGCTGGCCGCCCGCTACGACCGTCACCTCTTCGGCGGGCGGACTCTCCAGGACCTGCCCGAGCAGGGCCCGCTCTTCACCTTCTACGCCACGAGCCTGCAGACGGGGGCCAGCGTGCGCTTCTCGCGGCCCTACCTTGGGGAGTACCACCTGGGCCGCGTGCCGAGGCCGGCCATTCCGCTGGCCCGGGTGGTGGCCGCCTCCAGCGCCTTCCCGCCCTTCTACGTGCCGGTGACGCTCGACCTGCCGCCCGAGGCCTGGCAGGACCAGCCCGGCGCGGACCTGCACGCCTCGCTGGCGCTGCGCTCGCGCCTGCTCCTGGGCGACGGCGGCATCTACGACAACCTCGGCCTCGAGCGCATCTGGGACCGCCGCGCGACCCTGCTGGTCAGCGACGCCGGCGCGCCCTTCGCCACGAAAGAGCGCTCTCTGGCGCTGCGCTTCAGCCTGCTGGGCCGGATCCTGCGCGTGCTCGACATCACCACGGAGCAGACCCGCGCCCTGCGCCGCCGCAAGGTGGTGGCCGATTTCGTGGCGGGCCGCCGCCGCGGGGCGTACTGGGGGATCGCCACCGAGATCGCCGGCTACGATCTCGCGGCGCGCGGCCGGGCGCCGGCGCTGGCGGTCGACGGGGAGCTGACGCGGGCCCAGGCGCGCGTGCGAACGCGCCTCAACCGGTTCTCGCCTTTGGAGCAGGGCCGGCTGGTGAACTGGGGCTATGCCCTGACCGACGCGGCCCTGCGCTGCTACGTGCTCGAGCAGGACCCCCCGCCCGGCCGCTGGCCGTTTCCGGAGCAACCCCTGTGAGGCGGCGACCGTGACGCTGCTCGTCGACCGGCCCGGCCAGCCCGGCGCTCACGCCCTGATCATCGGCGTGGGCGACTACGCGCACCTGCAGGGCGGCAGCGGCCCGCTCTCGCCCGATCACGGCGGCATGGGCCAGCTCAGTTCGCCGCCCGAGTCCGCGCGAGCCTTCGCGCGCTTCCTGCTGCAGGGCTACAGCCACCCGGCCCTGCCGCTGGCCTCGCTCGACCTGCTGGTCTCCGAGGCCGCCAGCACGCCCTTCCCGACGCCCGCCGACGCGCTGCCCGAGCGGGCCGCGTTCGACGCCGTGAAGGCGGCCGTGCTGGCCTGGTTCGCGCGGGCCGACACCGACCCCGACAACCTGCTGCTCTTCTACTTCTGCGGCCACGGCCTGGCCAGCGGCGGGCAGACCACGCTGTTGTGCGACGACTTCGGCAGCCTGCCGCCCAACCCGCTCGAGCACGCCCTCGACTTCACCGGCCTCTACCTGGGCCTCGACAAGTGCAAGGCCCGGCGGCAGGTCTTCTTCGTGGACGCCTGCCGGGTGGCCTCGCCGACGCTCTTCACCACGCTCAACTTCGTCGGCCATCCCGTGATTCCCGGCTCGGCCCGCTTCGCCTCGCGCACGCGCCAGGCGCCGGTCTACTACGCCACGGTGGCCGGGGCCGCCGCGTACGGGCAGGTGGGCCGGCCGAGCGTGTTCACCGAGGCGACCCTGCAGGCCTTCGAGGGCGCGGGCTGCGACGACCTCGACGGCGCCTGGGCCGTCCAGACCGACGCCCTGAACCGGGGCATCTTCCACCTGATGCGGCGCGCCGTCAGCCGCGCCGCCACCGTCGGGCAGCTCTCGACCGTCGACAACCTGACCCGCTTCGCGCTGCACCACCTGGCGGGCCGCCCGCGCGTGCCGGTGGAGGTGGCCTGCCAGCCCGACGCGAAGAACGCCCACGCGGAGCTCGCCTGCGTGGGCAACGGCCAGCACCTGAGCCGCCCGCCCGCCGCCGCGTCCTGGGACCTGGACCTCGAGGAGGGCGACTACACCTTCTCGGCCGACCTGCAGCCGCCCGAGGCGGGGCAGGGCAGCACCAGCACGCACGTCTCGCCCCCCTTCCGCCCCGTGCGGATCCCGGTGCCCTGATGGCCCGCCTGCGCCTGCGTCTCGACAAGTACTTCGACGGAGAGTCGGGCAACGCCCGCGTCGTGGCCCGGGTCCGCCCTCTGGGCAGGAAGGCCGGCGGCGCCGGCGACGTCCGCAACGTGACCTTGCCGGTCGGGTCGGACAGCGGCCGCTGGGAGACCGTGGACGGGCTGCAGCCGGGCCGCTACATGGTCGAGGCCTTCCTGCCCTCCGGCGAGATCGTCGCGACCGAGGCTTCCACAGACCAGGGCGAGCAGGTGGTGCTCACGGGCGAGCCCTCGCCCCACGAGTGGCTGGGCTTCCAGCACCTGTGGGGCAACATCCCGGGCCGCGAGCAGTTCGAGCTGGAGCGCGTGGAACAGGTCCCGACGCCGGCCATCCCTGCCGTGGCGCTGGTCGGCCCGCCGCTGGCGGCCGTGGGGCGCGAGCCCGTGGCCGAGAGCTGCGACCGCGCCTGGCGCACGGGGCAGGCCGTGGAGCTGGAGACCTACGTCGAGCACGCCCTGCAGCTCGACACCGTCGTGGACGGGGCGGTGGTCTCGTACCGCGTCCGCCAGGGGCAACCCAGGGGCGCGGCGGGCCTGCGCCGCTACCTCCTGGCCGGGACGCCCCCCGCATTGCTGTGCGTCCTGCCCTGGCCCTGGCCCAACGCCGACGGCGGCGGCGAGGCTCTCGTGGAGGTGCTGGTCGGCCCCGAGCTTCAGGCCTCCTCGACGGGCGCCGGCGCGCGGCACTTCGCCGCACCGCTCGTGCGGGACAGCCAGATCTCGTCGGCCCTGGCCTACCTGGGCAGCGGCGACCTGCCGTCGGCCCGCAAGTCCCTGCCGGTCGCCCAGGAGCTGCTGTTCGAGAAGATGGTCAACCCCGTGGCCGCGGCCGGCGGGGGCTGCGTGCTGGTCTCGGACTGGCTCCGGCAGGCCGGCGATGCCGCCCAGCGCGAGCGCTGGTTCGGCTGGGTGAACACCCTGGCGCGCTCCTTCCCGTGGCTCCCGGACGGCCCGATCCTGGCGGGCTGGCTGGCCCTGCGCGGCGGCGCCGAGCAGCGCGTCGACCAGGCCCGCGCGGCCCTTCTCGAGGCCCACCGCCGCGGCCTGCCCTTCTACGCCGCCGCCCTGCGCCTGCTCTACGACGGTCTGTCGCTGCTGGCCAACGACGCCACGGAGGACGGGCGCGGTGACGACGAGCTGCAGGTCGCCCTGGCCACCGTGCGCCGGCTGGTGCTGCGGCTCGACGTGCGCCAGCCGTTCACCGTGCTCCAGCTCGGGAGGTGAGACGTGCTGCGGATCGAGATGCTGCCGGCGGGGCACGGCGACTGCCTCTGGGTCGAGTGGGGCGGCGCCCAGCGCCGCCGCATGCTGGTGGACGGGGGCACCGCCGGGAGCTTCCCGGCCCTGCGGGCGCGCCTGCGCGCGCTGCCGGCCGGCGAGCGGCGCCTGGAGCTGCTGGTGGTCACGCACGTCGACGCCGACCACATCGCCGGCGTGCTCAAACTGCTGGCGGCGCCCGACCTGGGCCTCCGCGTCGGCGAGGTCTGGTTCAACGGCTACCGCCACCTGCTCGAGGGACCCCTCGAGCCCTTCGGACCGGTGCAGGGCGAGAAGCTGACGCAACAGATCCTCGACGCCGGCTTGCCCTGGAACACCGCCTTTGGCGGCGGCGCCGTGGCGCTCGACGCGGCCGGCGCTCCGCCCGAGCACGAGTTGGAGGGAGGGCTGACCCTCACGGTGCTGGGGCCCACGCGTGACAAGCTGGCCGCCCTCGAGCCCGAGTGGGCCGCGGCCTGCGAGGAGGCCGGGATCGACCCCAGCAAGCCCGAGCCGGCGCCCCCTGCGCCGCCTGGCTTCGAGCCGATGGGCCCGCTCGACGTCGACGCGCTGGCCGAGGCGCCCTTCGACGAGGACGGCGCCAAGCCCAACGGCTCCAGCATCGTGCTCCTGGCCCGCCTCGGCGACCGTCGCGTGCTGCTGGCGGGCGACGCGCACCCCGGCACGATCGTGGCCGGGCTCGACCGCCTGGGCCCCGGCCCCGCGCAACTCGACGCGTTCAAGCTGCCGCACCACGGCAGCAAGGCCAACGTCGACCGGCAGCTGCTCGAGCGCGTCTCTTGCCGGCGCTATCTCGTCTCGACCAGCGGCGCCGTCTTCGGCCACCCCGACCGGGAGGCCATGGCGCGCGTGATCAAGTTCGGCGGGCCGACGCCGACACTGTGCTTCAACTTCACGAGCGCCAAGAACCGGATCTGGGACGACGACACGCTCAGGGCCGACCACGGCTACGAGACGGTCTATCCCGGGGCCGGCGAGGAGGGCCTGGCCGTCGAGCTCTAGTCTGGCGGGCGCTCAGCCGCGCGCAGCCCGCACGATCTCGACCAACTGCCGCGCGCGCTCGGTGACCAGGGCCGCGTTGCCGGCCCGCAGCGCCTTCAGGTCCACCAGGTCCGCGCCCACGCCCAGCGCCGAGGCGCCCGCCTTGATGAAGTCGGCCGCGGTTTGCAGGTTGACGCCGCCGGTGGGAACGAGCTCGATCTGGGGCAGCGGCGCCTTGAGCGACTTGATGTACGCCGCGCCGCCCACGTTGCCGCAGGGGAAGACCTTGACCATGTCGGCGCCGGCCTGCCAGGCCCGCACGACCTCGGTGGGCGTGAGCGCGCCGGGGAAGACCGGCACCCCGTAGCGCCGGCAGCAGGCGATGGTGTCCAGGTCGAGCGCCGGGCTGACGACGAAGTGCGCGCCGGCCAGGATGCAGGCCCGCGCCGTCTCGGCGTCGAGCACGGTGCCCGCCCCGACCAGGGCCTCCTCGCCGAAGCGCCGCGACAGCTCCTCGATCAGGCGGATGGCCCCGGGCACCGTGAGGGTGATCTCCAGCACCGGGATGCCGCCGGCCCGGATGGCCTCGATGGCGGCCGCGGCCTCGTCGGGCGACTCGGCCCGGATGACCGGCACCACGCCCACCTCGCGGATGCGGGCCAGGACCTCCTGCTTGCTCGCCGCGCTCATCGCTGCACCCTCGCCGTGCCGCCCAGCATGGCCCGCTCGACTTCGGCCAGGGTCGCCATGGTCGTGTCGCCGGGAGTCGTCATGGCCAGGGCACCGTGGGCCGCGCCGCACTCCACCGCCCACTGCGGCCCCTTCCCGGCCAGGAAGCCGTAGATCAGGCCCGAGGCGAACGAGTCGCCCCCGCCCACGCGGTCGAGGATCTCCAGGCCCTGGCGCTCGCGGGCGCGGTAGAGCTGGCCGTCGTGCCAGAGCACCGCGCCCCAGTCGTTGAGCGTGGCCGTGCGCGCGTTCCGCAGCGTGGTGGCCACCGCCCTGAAGTTGGGGAAGGCCCGCACGGCCTCGGCGATCATGGCCGCGAAGTTGGCCGGGTCGAGGGCCGAGAGGTGCTCGTCGAGGCCCGCCACCTCGAAGCCCAGCGCGGCGGTGAAGTCCTCCTCGTTGCCCAGCATCACGTCCACCAGCGGCGCCAGCTCGCGGTTGACCTCGCGGGCGCGCGCCTGGCCGCCGATCGACTTCCACAGCGAGGGCCGGTAGTTGAGGTCGTACGAGACCACGGTGCCGTGGCGCCGGGCCGCCTGCATGGCCTCGCGCGCCACCAGCGGCGCCTTTTCCGAGAGGGCCGCGAAGATGCCACCCGTGTGGAACCAGCGCACGCCCTGGCCGAAGAGCGCGTCCCAGTCCACGTCGCCGGGCTTCATCTGGCTCACGGCGGTGTGGCCGCGGTCGGAGCAGCCCACGGCCGCCCGCGCTCCGTAGCCGCGCTCGGTGAAGTTGAGGCCGTTGCGGGCCAGGCGCCCCACGCCGTCGTCCCTCACCCAGCGCACCAGCGACTGGTCCACGCCGCCCTGGTAGACCAGGTCCTGGACCAGCCGGCCCACCGGGTTGTCGACCAGGGCCGTGACGATGGCGGTCTCGAGGCCGAAGCAGCGCTTCAGGCCGCGCGCCACGTTGTACTCGCCGCCGCCCTCCCAGACCTGGAAGGTGCGGGCCGTGTGGATGCGCCCCTCGCCCGGGTCGAGGCGCAGCATCACCTCGCCCAGGCTGACGAGGTCGAAGCGGCAGCCCTGGCGGGGCTTGATCTCGAGAGCGGCCATGCGGCCTCCCTTCAGGCTTGGACCGGCTCGAACCCGCGGCCCAGCCGTCCCAGCTCGAGGCCGAGGTAGCCGCGGGCGTTGAAGAAGCTGACGTTGCGCGCCAGCCGGGCCAGCGCCGGGACGTCGTGGGGCAGCAGGCCGCCGCGCACGTCGTTGCCCAGCAGGTTGCAGACCAGCCGCCGGAAATACTCGTGGCGCGAGTAGGACAGGAAGCTGCGCGAATCGGTGACCATGCCCACGAAGCGGGCGAACAGGCCCATGTTGGAGAGCGCGCGCAGCTGCGCCTCCATGCCGTCCTTCTGGTCGAGGAACCACCAGGCCGCCCCGTGCTGCAGCTTGCCCGGCACCGAGCCGTCCTGGAAGTTGCCGATCATGCTTGCGAACAGCTCGTTGTCGCGCGGGTTGAGGTTGTAGAGCACGGTCTTGGCGAGCTGGTCGCGCTCGTCCAGGCGATCGAGGAAGCGCGCCAGCGGGCGCGCCATCTCGAAGTCGCCGATGGAGTCGAAGCCGGCGTCGGCTCCCAGCCGGCGGCGCAGGCGCGTGTTGTTGTTGCGCAGGGCCCCCAGGTGGTACTGCTGCACCCAGCCGCGGGCGTGGTCCATGACCGCCAGCCGCTCCAGGACGGCCGACTTGAAGGCCAGGGCGGTCCCGGGCGCGAGGGGCTGGCCGGCGCGCAGGCGGTCGAAGGCCGCCGCGGCTCCGGACTCGGTCCAGTCCGCCGCGTAGATCTCCTCGATGCCGCGGTCGGAGGCCCGGCAGCCGTGCTCGTGGAAGGCCGCGTGGCGCTGCTCCAGCGCCTGCCAGAAGGCCGCCCAGGAGCCGATGCCCGCGCCGGCCGCGGCCTCGAGCCGGTCCACCCAGGCGTTCCACTCGGCCGGGTTCTCGACGGCCAGGGCCCGGTCGGGCCGCCAGGCGGGGCAGACGCGCGTGTCGGGGTCGGGGCGCCGGGCCAGCGCGGCGTGGTGCTCGAGCGTGTCGGCCGGGTCGTCGGTGGTGCACACCACCGCCACGCCGAACTGGCGCAGCAGGCCCTGGGTGCTGAAGTCGGCCCGCGCCAGGAGCTGGTTGCAGCGCTCGTAGATCGCGCGGGCGCTGCTGCCGTCGAGCAGCTCCTGGATGCCGAAGGGGCGCTTCAGCTCCATGTGGGTCCAGTGGTAGAGCGGATTGCGCAGCGTGTCCGGGACCGTGCGCGCCCAGGCCTCGAACTTCTCCCAGTCGCTGGCGTCCCCGGTGCAGAAGCGCTCGGGCACCCCGTTCGCGCGCATGGCGCGCCACTTGTAGTGGTCGCCTTCCAGCCAGATCTCCGTGAGCGACCGGAAGCGGTGGTCCGTGGCGATCTGCTCGACCGGCAGGTGGCAGTGGTAGTCGACGATCGGTAGGCCGGCCACGTGCTGGTGGTACAGCTCGCGAGCCAGCTCGGTCTCGAGCAGGAAGTCTTCGTGGATGAAGGGACGCATGGTTCAGGCCCTCGTTCCCTGGGGCAGGAAGGGCTCGAGCTTCGGCGCCAGCAGGTGGTGCAGGGCGAAGGCCACCAGGTAGGCCGAGGCGCAGACCCCGAAGAGGATGGTGTAGCCGGCGGTCACGTCGCCCAGGCGGTGGTAGTGGTCGAGCAGGCGCCCGGCCAGCCAGGGGAAGAGGATGCCGCCCAGCGAGCCGGCCATGCCGCCCAGCCCCACGATCGTGCCCACGTCGCGCTTGGGGAAGAGGTCGGACACGGTGGTGAACAGGTTGGCCGACCAGGCCTGGTGGGCCGAGGCGGCCAGGCCGATCAGCAGCACGGCCGGCCAGTCGCCCACCTGGGTAGCGCCCAGGATCGGCAGCACGCACAGCGCGAACAGGAACATGCCGGTCTTGCGGGCGCGGGTCACGCTCCAGCCGCGGCGCTGCAGGTGGCCGGTCAGCCAGCCGCCGGCGATGCTCAACACGGTGACGATGGCGTAGATCGTGACGAGGTGCACCCAGGAGTGCTTGATGTCGAGCCCGCGGCTGCTCTTGAAGTAGTCCGGCAGCCAGATCAGGAAGAACCACCAGACCGGGTCGGTCAGGAACTTGGCCACGATGAACGACCAGGTCGGCCGGAGCGCCAGCGCCTGCAGCGAGCCCATCGGCGCGCCGGCCACGCCGCCCTCGTCGGCGTCGCTGCGGATGTGGGCCAGCTCGGCCGCGCCCAGGCCGCGACGGCGCTCCGGGACGTCGTAGAGCGGGAACCAGAGCAACAGCCAGAGGAAGCCCGCCAGGCCGGCGAAGACGAAGGCCCAGCGCCAGCCCAGGGCCAGGGCGATGAAGGGGATGGCGGCGGGGGCCACGATCGCGCCGACGTTGGTGCCGGAGTTGAAGATGGCCGTGGCGAAGGCCCGCTCGCGCTTGGGGAACCACAGCGCCACGGCCTTGATGGCGGCGGGGAAGTTGCCGCCCTCGCTCGCGCCCAGCGCCGCGCGCGCGGCGAAGAAGCCGCCCACCGAGCCCACCAGCGCATGGCCCACGGCCGCCAGGCTCCAGAGCGCGATCGAGAGGGCGTAGCCGAGCTTGGTGCCGTACTTGTCCACGATCCAGCCGAAGACCAGCAGTCCCAGGGCGTAGGCAGCCTGGAAGGCCGAGTTGACCAGCCCGAACTGCTCGTTGGTCCAGCCCAGCTCGCGGTCGAGGAACTCCTTGATCAGCGACAGGATCTGGCGGTCGATGTAGTTGATCGTGGTGGCCAGGAACAGCAGGCCGCAGACCAGCCAGCGCAGGTTGCCGATGCGGGCACTCTCGCCCGTGGAGCTCACGGGACGCCTACGCCGCCCGCCAGGTGCGGCCCGACGGGAACTCGAACTCGTCCAGCGAGGCGGGCTTGATCGTGATGCTGTAGCCCGGCTGGCTGGGCGCCACGTAGCGCGCGCCGCGGATCACGCAGGGATCCACGAAGTGCTCGTGCAGGTGGTCGACGTACTCGCAGACCCGCTCCTCCAGGCTGGCGCTCACGGCCACGTAGTCGAAGATCGAGAGGTGCTGCACGTACTCGCACAGCCCCACGCCGCCGGCGTGCGGGCAGACGGCCACGCCGAACTTGGCCGCCATGAGCAGGATCGAGAGGGCCTCGTTGACGCCCCCGATGCGGCAGGAGTCGAGCTGCAGGAACTTGATCGCGCCGGCCTGCAGGAGCTGCTTGAAGATCACGCGGTTCTGGCAGGTCTCGCCCGTGGCCACGCCGACCGGCGCGATGGCCCGCGCGATGGCGGCATGGCCCAGCACGTCGTCGGGGCTGGTGGGCTCCTCGATCCACCACGGGTCGAGCTCGCGCAGGGCCCCCATCTGCCGGATGGCCTCCGGCACGTCCCAGCACTGGTTGGCGTCGAGCATCAGCCGGTTCCGGCTGCCGATCTCCTCGCGCATCAGGCGCCCGCGCCGCAGGTTGTCCTCGAGCGAGAAGCCGACCTTCATCTTGAAGGCGGTCCAGCCCTGGGCCAGGGCCTCGCGGCACAGCCGCCGCACCTTCTCGTCGGGGTAGCCCAGCCAGCCGGTCGAGGTGGTGTAGGCCGGGTAGCCCTGGGCGCGCATCTCGGCCTCGCGGGCGGCCTTGCCGTCCTGGCCCCGCCGCAGGATCTCGAGGGCCTGCTCGGGGGTCAGCACGTCCGTGATGTAGCTGAAGTCGATCGCGCCCACCAGCTGCTCGGGCGTCAGGTCCGCCAGCAGCTTCCAGAGCGGCTTCTTCTCGCGCTTGGCCCACAGGTCCCAGAGCGCGTTGAGCAGCGCGCCCGTGGCCATGTGCAGGATGCCCTTCTCGGGACCCAGCCAGCGCAGCTGCTTGTCCATGGTGAGGTCGCGGTAGAAGCCCCGCAGGTCCGAGAGCAGCGCGTCGAGGTCGCGTCCCCGCGCGTGGTGCGCCAGGGCCTGCACCGCCGCCACGCACAGCTCGTTGCCGCGGCCGTTGGTGAAGGTCAGGCCGTGTCCCTCCAGGCCGCCGTCGGTCTCGAGGGTCACGTAGGTGGCCGAGTAGTCCCCGAGATTGAGCGCGTCGGAACCGTCCATCTGGCGCGAGGTGGGGAAGCGGATGTCGCGGGCGCGGACTTGGGTGATCTTCATGGCTCCCTGTTGGGTTCCTCCTCCAGGCGGATGGGCGTCAAGGCGGTGCGGATGCCCTTCACGGCACCCGCCCCGTCGCGCAGGTAGCGCTCGACCACGAGCGCCGTGACGGGGCTGCCGTCGGCGCGCACGAAGGAGCGCACGTAGGGCTTGAGCCCCGCGCCGGCCAGCTTCTTGTCGACGGCCCGCTGCGAGGTTTCCTGCAGCAGCACGAACTTCCAGGCGGGCTGGCCCAGCACCTGCGCAGCCGCGTAGCCGAGCAGCTGCAGCTCGCTGGGGCTCACCCGCGTGACCTTGCGCTCCAGGTCGATCTCGTGCAGCCCGAGGGCGGCGGGAGCGCGCTCGAAGGCCTCGTCGTACGCTGCCTGGCCGCGCGCCATGGCCCGCTCCAGCTCGTCTTGGAAGGCCTCGAGGCGCGCGAGCGCCTGCTCGCGGCCCGGCAGCGCCGTCCGGCCGTTGGCGCCGTGCGTCACTGGTTCACTCCGCTGGCCAGGAAGCCGCCGTCCACGGTCAGGACCTCGCCGTTCACGAAACTGGCGGCCTCGGAGGCCAGGAAGACGCAGGCCCCGGCCAGCTCCTCCACCTGCCCGAAGCGCCGCAGGGGCGTGCGCAGCAGGAACTCGCGGCCGCGCTCGCTGCCGTCCAGCAGGGCGGCGTTCAGGGAGGTGCGGAAGACCCCGGGGGCGATGGCGTTGACGTTGA
>JBDIBD010000098.1:0-11970 GCA_039812725.1 Vicinamibacteria bacterium
CCTCCCAGCCCGCCCCCCCTCAACGGCCCTCGTCGCCCCTCCCGCCTCCAGGGCCCCGCCAAGCGGACTCCCCCGAATCCACTTGACGCGGGGGAGCCGCTTCAGAGAAGGATGACGAGGGGCGACCTACGGCAGCTCGACGCCGACGGGCTTCCAGGTCGCCGGGTCGTTCAGCACGCCGTGGGCGTAGCTGACCACCTCGAGCCGGCGCGGCGCGACGCGGATGAGCTGGTAGTCGCTGCCGCGGTTCGCGTCCTTGTAGAAGGCCGCCCAGTCCGCCTTCCAGCGCCGCGCCTTCTCGGCCGGGTCGTCCACGAGCCTGGCCTGGCCGATGAGAGTCACGTAGCCCTCCGCCCCGCTGACGTAGAGCAGCGTGACGCGCGCGTCGGCGCGGATCTCCTGGACCTTGCGGGTGGCCGGGTGGGTGGCGATCCAGATCGTGAAGTCGGCCTCGGGCTCGAAGGCGTCCACCACGCGGGCCTGCGGCTGGCCGGCGTCGTCGAGCGTGACGAGGCCGCAGTAGCGCGCCTTCACCATCAGCTCCCGCGCGGCCCTCAGCACCGCGGCCCGGTCGGGCGTGGCGGCCGGAGGCTGCGCGCCCAGGTCGGCCGCGAGCGCCGTGCAGGCCGCCAGCGTGGCGAGGCGCAGCGCCGTCCTCGTGTCGCACATGGGTGGACCGTAGCCCCGCGCCCCCCGCCGGTCAAGCCCGTCCTCGGATAACATCGAGGGTTGGAGCGTGAGCGACGCCATGAGCAAGATCCCCGTGGGAGTCCTGGGCGCCACCGGCGCCGTGGGACAAAGGTTCGTCCAGCTGCTGGCCGGCCACCCCTGGTTCGAGGTGGCCGAGGTGGCGGCCTCCGACCGCTCGGCCGGCAAGCCCTTCGCCGAGGCCTGCGCCTGGCGGCTGCCCGGCACGCCGCCGCGCGACGTGGCCGGCCTGACCGTCAAGCCCTGCGACGCGCCCTTCCAGTCGAGGCTGCTCTTCTCGGGCCTCGACTCGTCCGTGGCCGGCGAGGTCGAGGCGCGCCTGGCCCAGGCGGGCCACGCGGTGGTCTCGAACTCGCGCAACCACCGCATGCTGCCCGACGTGCCGCTGCTGGTGCCCGAGATCAACCCGGAGCACCTGGCCGCGCTCGCGATCCAGAAGCGGCGCACGGGCGGCGGGTACGTGGTCACCAACCCGAACTGCTCCGTGGTGGGCCTGGCGATGGCCCTGGCCCCGCTCGACAAGGCTTTCGGCCTGAAGTCGGTGGCGGTCGTGACGCTGCAGGCCCTCTCGGGCGCCGGCTACCCCGGGGTGGCCTCGCTCGACGTGGCCGACAACGTCATCCCCTACATCGGCGGCGGCGAGGAGGAGAAGATCGAGACGGAGCCGCAGAAGATCCTGGGGCGCTTCGAGAACGGGGCCTTCGCGCCGGCCGGCTTCCGCATCAGCGCCTCGGTGCACCGCGTGGCGGTCACCGACGGCCACACGCTGGCGGCTTTCCTGAGCTTCCAGACCCGCGCCAGCGCGGCCGAGGCCTGCCAGGCCCTGTCCGCCTTCCGCGGCCGGCCGCAGCAGCTGGGGCTGCCCTCGGCGCCGCGCCAGCCCATCCACGTGCTCGACCAGGTCGACCGCCCCCAGCCGCGCCTCGACCGCGACCGCGAGCGCGGCATGGCCGTCTCGGTGGGCCGCCTGCGCGAGGACGCGCTGTTCGACCTGAAGCTCGAGGCCCTGGTCCACAACACCGTCCGCGGCGCGGCCGGCGCGGCCATCCTGAACGCCGAGCTGCTGCAGGCCGAGGGGCTGCTGCCATGATCGTGATGAAGTTCGGCGGCACCTCGGTAGGCTCGGCCGAGCGCATCCGCGGCCTGGCGGAGCGCGTGCGCGAGCGGCTGCCGCGCGGCCCCGTGGTGGTGGTCTCGGCCCTGTCGGGCGTGACCGACCTGCTGATCCGCGGCGCGCGCGAGTCGCAGCGGCGGGCCGAGGCGGTCAACGAGATCGTGACCCTGCTGCTGGAGCGCCACCGCGAGGTGATCCAGGCCCTGTTCCCCTCCGGGCCCCAGCACGAGCGCCTGATGGCCCACCTCGGAGCCGTGCTGACCGAGCTCAAGACCATCTACACGGGCGTGCAGTACCTGGGCGAGCTGACGCCCCGCTCGCTCGACGCCATCGCGGCCTGCGGCGAGCGGCTCTCGTGCGAGGTCGTGGCCACCGCCCTCGAGGCGGCCGGGGTGGCGGCCCGCAGCGTGGACGCCCGCGGCCTGCTGGTCACCGACGACTCGTACGGACGCGCCCAGCCGCTGATGGACGAGACCGCCGTGCGCGTGCGCGAGCTGCTGCGGCCGCTGGTGGCCCACGCGGTCGTGCCGGTGGTGCCCGGCTTCATCGGCTCCACCCGCGACGGCGTCACCACCACCCTGGGCCGCGGCGGCTCGGACTGGTCGGCCTCGGTCGTCGGCGCGCTGCTGCCGGCCGAGGAGATCCAGATCTGGACCGACGTGGACGGCATGCTGACCGTCGACCCGCGCCTGATCCCGGCCGCCCGCGTGATCTCCGAGGTCAGCTTCGAGGAGGCCGCCGAGCTGGCCTACTTCGGCGCCAAGGTGCTGCACCCGGCCACCATCAAGCCCGCCGTGGAGCGCGGCATCCCGGTGCGCATCCTCAACTCGCTCAACCCCGCCGCCCCCGGCACGCTGGTGGCCGACGGGCCCGAGGGGCTGCTGGGCGAGCCGCGCGCCGTGGCCTCCAAGAAGGGCATCACGGTGGTGCTGGTCTCGCAGCCGCGCATGCTCATGGCCCACGGCTTCGTGGCGCGCGTGTTCGAGGTCTTCGACAAGCACCGCACCGCGGTCGACCTGATCGCCACCTCCGAGGTCTCGATCTCGGCCACCGTCGACGACCCCGAGCGGCTGGCCCCGATCCAGTCGGAGCTGGCCCAGCTGGGCGAGGTGCGCATCCTGCGCAACATGGCCATCGTGTCCATCGTCGGGCGCGGCTTCGTGCGCCGGGCCGGCCTGGCGGCGCGCGTCTTCCAGACCCTGCGCTCGGTGAACGTGGTCATGATCTCGTTCGGGGCCTCCGACGTGAACCTGTCGATCGTGGTCGCCGAGGCCGACGCCGAGCGGGCCGTGCGGCTGCTGCACGCGGAGTTCTTCGAGGCCCAGGCGTGAGGGTGGCCGTGGTCGGCCTCGGCCGCATGGGGCTCGAGGTGCAGGCCGTGCTGCGCGAGCGCGGCCACGAGCCGGTCCCCGTGCGCCGCGGCGAGGACTTCCCCGCCGGCTGCGCCGTCGGGATCGACTTCACCCGGGCCGAGACCGTGCTCCCCAACCTGCGCGCCGCCCTGGCGGCGGGCGCCTCGTACGTGGTCGGCACCACCGGCTGGGATGCGCAGCTCGACGAGGCCCGCGCGGCCCTGGCCGGTTCACCGGCCGGCCTGGTCCACGCCGCCAACTTCTCGCTGGGCGTGAACCTCTACTACCGCGTGGTGAAGGACGCAGCCCGGCTGATGGCGCGCTTCCCCGATTACGACCCGTACGTGCTGGAGCGCCACCACCGCCTCAAGCGCGACGCCCCCTCGGGGACGGCGCGCGAGCTGGCCCGCATCCTGGAGGACGCGGGCGGTCCGCGGGCACGGGCCACCTCCTCCCTCGACGGGGCACTGCACCCGGACGCCTTCCACGTGGCGTCCGTGCGGGCCGGCGGCATCGTGGGCGAGCACACCGTGGGCTTCGACTCGGGCGGCGACGAGATCCTGCTGGAGCACCGCGCCCGGACGCGGCGCGGCTTCGCTCTCGGCGCCGTGCTCGCGGCCCAGTGGCTGCCCGGCCGCCGCGGCGTGTTCTCGTTCGAGGCCGTGCTGGACGACCTGCTGGCGGGCTAGTTCCCGGCGGGCAGCAGCTCGTCGAAGAACAGCAGGCCGTCGGGGCGGGGCTGGAAGCGCAGGCGCTCCGCGACCACGTAGAGGTCGTCGCGCGCCACCAGCGGCAGCACCGGGTGGTCCTCCGAGGCCCGCCTCAGGGCGCGCCGCATCAGCTCGAGGCGCTGGGCGGGCTCCAGCAGCGACAGGCTGCGCTCGGTCAGGCGGTCCACCTCGGGCTGGGCGTAGCCCCCGAAGTTGAAGGCGCCCCAGGCGTTGCCCTGGCGCCCGTGGAAGAGGAAGCCCAGCGCCTCGCCCGCGTCGCCGGTGCTGCAGCCGTAGCCCTGCACCACCACCTGGAAGCGGCCTGCCTCCATCTCCACGTTCACGTCGTCGACCAGCCGCTCGCGCAGCGCCACCCCGGCGTGGGCCCAGGCGCGCGCCACCGCCGTCTCGGTGCGGCCGCTGCCGCCCTTCGAGCGCAGCATCTCCAGCTCCAGGCGCGCGTGCCCCGCCTCCGCGAGCAGGCGCCGGGCCCGCTGCGCGTCCTCGACCAGCGGCGGCTGGCTGGCGTCGTGGCCGAAGACGGCCGGCACCACCATCTGGTTCGCGGGCCGCGCCGTGCCCGCCAGGGCCTGTCGCGCCACGGCCCCGCGGTCGAGGGCCAGCGAGAGCGCCTGGCGCACGCGCAGGTCGGCCAGCGGGTTTTTCCCCGCCTGGCCGGGCACGCTCGGGCGCACGTTGAGCGCCAGGTAGACCACGAAGAGGCCCGGGGCCTGCTCCAGCCGCAGGCCCGGCGGCGGGCTGGCTCGCAGCTGCTCAACGTCCCTGTAGCCGAAGAACAGGCCCAGGTCGGGGCGCTCGCGCTCGAGCTCGTCGTGGAAGGAGTCGCCGCGCGCCACGCGCAGCTGCACCGAGGCCCAGGGGACCGGCCCCGGGTGGTGCGGGTTGCGGGCCAGCGTCAGGCCCTGGCCCTCCGCGAACCCGGCCAGTCGGAAGGGGCCCGTCCCGAGCATTGGCGGCGCCTCGAGGCCCGGCACCCGGTCGCGGCCGGGTCGCGCCACGTAAACCAGCGCCAGGTCCTGCAGCAGGGCGGCCGGGCGCTCGGTCTTGAGGTCGACCGTCAGCTCGTCGAGCACCTCGACCGCGGTCACCAGCCGCAGCATGCCGGCGATGTCCGCCTCGGCCAGCGAGCGGGCGCGCTCGAAGCTGGCCTTCACGTCCGCGGCCCGCAGCGGCTGCCCGTCCGAGAAGCGCGCCGCCGGGTCGAGGGTGAAGCGCCAGGTGCGCTCGTCGGGGTTCTCCCAGCGCAGCGCCAGCCGCGGCTGCGGCCGCAGCGAGGCGTCGAGCCGCACCAGCCCCTCGTAGACGTTGGCCAGCACCGCCGCGGAGACCTCGTCGAAGGGCAGGTGCGGGTCGAGGTCCTGGGCCGACAGGGGCGAGCCCGAGAGGATGCGCAGGACCGGCGGCGCCGAAGGGGAGGGCGTTGGCGGGGCGGGCCGGCAGGCCGCCAGAAGGAGCGCGACGACGACCAGCGCGCGCCGCACCGTCTACCCCGCTGGCGTGACCGAGGCGTCCGGCTCCTCGGCCCCTTCCTCGAACGTCAGGCTGTCGGCCAGCGCGCGCACCCGCTCCAGCGCCTCCTCGCGCGTGGCACAGGCCAGCAGCGCGTCGGTCAGGGCCTCGTGCGTGGACGTGCGCGGGTCGGCCAGCAGCCGCTCCAGGCCCGGCCGCGAGGCGTCGGGCAGCGGCGAGCGGCGGTGGATGAGCGGGTGCTCGGCCGCCTCCGCCCCGTACTCGGCCTCCGGCAGCGGCCGCCAGCGGTGCAGGAAGTCGAGGTGCCAGGCGAAGAAGCGCCGCGTGCGCTTCTGTCCGCGCTCGTCCACGCCGAAGTGCTCGCGCTGCAGCTCGAGCAGCCGCCACAGCACGCCCAGCCGCTCCTCCGGCGTCGGCAGCCACTCGCGCCCCTCGCGCAGCTCGCGGAACAGCCACGGGCTGATCAGGGCCCCGCGGCCCAGCATCAGCGAAGTCACGCCGGAGCGGCGCCGCCGCTCGCGCCCCTCGTAGTGCGTCAAGACGTCGCCGTTGCCCACCACCGGCACGCCTCGCTCGGCCGCCACCGCCCCGATCGTCTCCCAGTCGGCCGCGCGGCTGTAGCGCTGCTCGCGCGTGCGGCCGTGGATCGCGATCGCCGCCGCGCCGGCCTCCTCGCAGGCCCGCGCCACGTTGCGGACGTTCTGCTCGTCCTCGGCCCAGCCCAGCCGCAGCTTGACCGTGACCGGGATCTTCACGGCCTTCGCCATGGCCTCGACCAGCCGTCCCACCTTGCCGGGCTTCCTCAGCAGGCTGGCCCCCAGCCCCCGGCGCGTGATCTCGTGGATCGGGCAGCCGCAGTTGAGGTCGACGAAGCGCGCCCCGCGCGACTCCGCCAGCCGGGCCCCTTCAGCCAGCGACTCGGGCGAGCGGTCGGCGAGCTGCACGCCGAAGCAGGGCTCGTCGGGGTGGCTCTTGAGCAGCGCGAACTCGGCCGGATCGTTGCGCAGCAGCTTGCGCACCACCGCCATCTCCCCCACCGTGACCTGCGCGCCGAACTCCACGCACAGGCGTCGGTAGGGCAGGTTCCCGCCCATGGTCAGCGGCGCCAGCCAGAGCGAGCCGGCGAAGGGCAGCCCGGCGGACGGGGCCGCGGGCTCGGGAGGGGTGGGCGTCTCGGGCATGAGCTGCCGATCATAGCCCACGACCGTTGCAGCGCCGGGGGGCTTTTGCTATCCTCCGTGTCCCACCACCGTGGGCCGCTAGCTCAGCTGGGAGAGCGCCTGGTTCGCAATCAGGAGGTCGGGGGTTCGATCCCCCCGCGGTCCACCAAGCCCTTCGAAGACCAGAGTCTGGCCCCGCGCCTGCGGCTTCCTGCGATCCGCCCGGCCCCGAACTACGAGTACGTGAAGACCAGGTTGGCGACGAACGTCCCCGTCTCCCGCCCGGGCCCGGCGTTGACGATCCAGAAGCGGTAGCCGTCCCCGCCGGTCACGTCGAACGAGAGGCGCTCGGGCTTGGACGTCGGGCTGTCCGCCCTGGTCTTGTAACCACAGCGCTGGGCGAGAAACATCTCGGCGGTGCAGGCGGTGGCAGTCACGTAGAGGTTGATGTCGTCGCTGGCGTGGGTCCATTCCGCCGTCGCGTCGACGGTGCCGGTGCCCGATCCCTGGATCCTGACGTCGACGGCCATGGCTTCGAGCGGCGCCAAGGCCCACTCGCGCTGGTCGAGAAGGCTCCGAACCGGTCCGATCGGGCCCACCGGCGAGTAGCCGCAGCCCGGAACGGCCACCGCGGCGGCCAGCACCGAAGCCATCACGACGCTCCCCGCTTTCGGCGCGCGCATCGCCATGGAAACCTCCTTGGCGGTGGTGACACCTCAACAATAGGGCATTCGATCCGCGGGCTCCAGGAAATCGTGCGCTGCCCTTCATCTCCTTTCGGGGGTGCGCCCCCGCAGCCGCGCGTCGAGCACGCAGATTTCGGGCGGGCAGAGGAAGCGCACGGGCACGTCGAAGCCGCGCTCCATGCCGACGCCACGCGAGACGTGGAGCGGGATGCCCCGGTAGTCGTTCAACCCGCCGGCGTAGGCGCGCGGCAGCCGGCTCGAGGTCTTGGGCGGGCCGAAGAAGGGAAGCACCACCTGGCCGCCGTGCGTGTGGCCCGCCAGCACGAGGTCGACCGCCACCGGCAGCGAGTCCACGAAGTCCGGAGAGTGGGAGATGACGATGCGGTGATCCGCGGCCTGCGCGGGCGCGAGCAGGCGCCGAAGCCAGGCAGAATCGCGCTCACGCCCGCCCCACCGGGACAGCCCCGTGATGGCGAGCGTCTCTCCCCCGGGCAGCACGACGGTCGTGCCGCCGTCGACGAGGCACTGCACGACCGTGCCCTCGAAGACGGCCCTGCACGGGGGGCCCGCGTCCCCGTCGGTGGCGAAGACCCCCAGCGGCGCCTGGAAGGCGATCCGGGACATCAGCGCCCGCAGGTCCCGTGCCGCCTGGTCCTCGGTCGGGCGGCCCAGCGCGTCCTGCACGTAGTCGCCCGTCAGGACGACGAGGTCGGGACGGTACGCCAGGCCGGTCACGAACGCGAGCTCCTCGCGCGGCCCGATCACGGGCGTCTGGATGTCGGTCATGTGGAGGATCCGGATGGTCCGCCCCTCGGCCGCTCCCTGCCTGCGGTCGACCAGGTGCTCGCGAACGCGCAGTTGGAAGGGCTCGACCCGGTACGCCTCGACATCGACGGCGAGCAGACCCAGCGACACCGTCCCCAGCATCGCCCCTCGGCCGGGTCGGCCGGACTGGCGATGGAAGACGCCGAGCGCGGCGGCCCACGCGATCGCCTCCCCGAACAGCAGCTGGCCCATCAGCCGGCCGGAGATCGCGCCCGTCCGGAGGCGCCTCAGCTCGTCGAGGTTCACGAGCGCCGGCACGACCAGCGAGACGACGTAGGCGAAGACCGCGAGGCCGCCCGCGTCCCTGGCCAGGTCCACCAGCCAAGTCGTCGCGGGTCGACGGCACCGCTCGGGCTCTCGCCACCGTCTGGCGACGCTCCAGGCGACCGCGATGGTGACCGCGTGGAACAGGGCGGCCGCCGCCCAGAATCGCTCGGGGGTCATGGCTCGGGCGAATCTGCACGCCTTGTGCCAGGTCCAGGCGCAGCCCCGGTGAGGTCCGTTTCGGGGCAGAACGTGGTCGACTGGCCGCAACACCGTGGCCGGGGTGCCGGCCAATGCGGCGTTTCACACCACGATCACGGCTCCTGCCGACGGCAGGGCGGCCGCGAAGCGCCCGCGGGGCCGCCTAGCGGCTGCGGGGCCTGGACGCCGTCTTGACCCTCGCCTTCTTCGCGGGCTTGGGCGCGGCCTTGGGCTCGACGGCTCGTTCGACCTCGATGCTGCAGTCGGCCAGCAGCGCGACGAGCGCCCCGATGGCCGCCAGCACGGGCGCCACCACGGCCCCGACCACGCCCACGGCCAGCGGGAACTCGGCCACGGTCCGCTGCTTCTGTCGCACGACCACGCGGCGCACGTTGCCCTCGTGCAGCAGGCGACCGACCTCTGCCACGACCTGGCCACCACGCGCCTTGACGGTTTGCCACCTGGTCTTGTCCGGCATCGTCGCCTCCACGCAACGAGCATATCCGACGCGCGCGCCGGCTGGGCTAGACTCCGCTTGAGATGGCTGACACCCCTGAGATCGCCGTGCTCGAGGAACGCATCGAACCGGCGCGCCTGGCCTGCCTGGTCGCCGCGTGGTTCGAGGACATGGTCAAGTACGTCGTGGACGTCGAGCGCGGCGTCGCGGCCGTGGGCGGCGAGATGCACTCGGATGCCGAGCAGGTGCTGCTGGACGACGGCAGCCGCCAGGCCGACCTCTGGGGCGCCAACTACTACCCGGGCCGAGGCCGCGAGGAGTGCATCGAGTTCACCGCGCTCATCAACATCCGCCCGTCCCAGGGCAACCGCAGCATGGTCGTCGAGGACCCGGCCACGCGCGAGCGCGTTCGCGAGCTGACCTTCGCCCTGATCGGGACCGGCGAGCCGCTCTGATGGCCGGCCAGCACTCCTCCCTCACGCCGGAGCGCTGGAGCGGGTACGGCCTCGACCGGCAGATCCTGATGATCGCCAACGAGATGCACCGCGCGGGCCAGCTCGTGCGGCCGGGCGACGAGGGCCGGCGCCGGAACTCCTACGAGAGAGTCCTCAACCTGGTGGACCTGACGGTCGCCGTACACTCCACGCGCAGCTTGAGACGCGAGCTGCTCCGGTGGCGGGACCTCGTGGCCGAGCTCTACCTCGCCGAGGCTCCCCGGCCCGACCTGCACCGAGCGGCCTTCAAGTGCCTGCTCCAGTTCAGGCCCGAGGCCGCCCGGCAGATCCCGCTGCTGCTGCCCGAGCCCGCGGCTGACTCGGGCCCCCGGCTGGTGTAGACTTCTTCAGCGCTCCGGTCGGACCGTCTCTCTTGGCGGCAAGGTCACCCCCATGCCGGCCGCCCTGGGGCCCGCCGGAGCGCCTTTCCTTTCCCCCTCGCGAAGAGCGAACCTGCCGTCGGTCTACTCGGCCAGGCGCTTCCAGACCTCCGCGGCCTCGGGCCCCGACACGGTCTTGCCCTGCGGGTCGCCCGGGTAGTTGATGCGCAGGCTCAAGGCCGCGCCCTCGCCGCTACGGAAGACGCTCTGGATGCTGCGCAGCGGGATGCCCAGCGTGCCGCCCATGTGCGAGACCCACAGGAACGAGCCCGCCGCGGGCCCCTCGTGCACGCGCTTCCAGGCGGTCTCGGCGGCGGGGCCGTCGGCGGTCTTGTTGTCGGAGGCGCTGAAGTTCAGCCGCAGGCGGGCCGGCTTGTCGCCCGCGGGCAGGAAGAAGACGCTCTCCACGCGCTCCAGGTTGACCGCCAGCGCGCCGGTCATGTGCTCCATCACGACGAAGGACGGCTTGTCCATCTTGCGGGTCTCCTCCCCTGCGAGAGCCTGGCTCGCCAGGCCCAGCACGGCCACCGGCACCAGCGCGCGAAGCAGCTTGCTCACGGTCCCTCCTGGCCCGGGCCCTTCCCGGGCGGTCGGCCCCCTGGCGGGCGGGCGCGCCATTCTAAGTTGAGGCGCGAAGGCCGCGCGGGTTACCGCAGGCCGTCGGCCAGGTACCGCTCGGCCCGGCCGTCGGCGCGCAGCCCTGCGCCTCGTCGTCGGGCCAGGCGCCCGACCGGATGCGCGGTGCTACGCTAGCGGTCGCCGGGGGTGAGCCATGCCGGGCAAGGGCCTGCCGATCGCCGCGCTCGTGATCGGCCTGGTGGGGCTGTTCACGGGCGGGCTGCTGGGAGTCGGGTCGCTGCTGGGCCTGGCGCTCGCGGTCCTGGCCCTGTACCGCTCGTCGGACGGGGCGCAGGCCCAGGCCGGGCGCGACGTCGCCTGGGCGGCGCTGGCCGCCAACGGCTTCGCGCTCGCCACGCTGGCGCCGCTGGCCCTGGTGGCCGCGACCCTGCGGCCGCTGCTCTTCCCACCCGACCCCGGCCTGCCCGAGCCCATCGCGGAGTCGCAGCGGGTGTTCGAAGAGGGGGCCGCGCCCGTGCTCGTCCCGCCCCCTCCCCCGCCGCCCCCGTTGCCGACGGGCGGAGGACCGGCCGTGGACGGCGCGCCCGTCGCCGCCGGCGACACGGGCGCAGAGCGTCCGACGGCGTCGTCGCTCACGCCGCCCGCGCCGGTGCGGGTGGGCGGCAACATCCGCGAGCCGCGCAAGGTCCGGCACGTGAACCCCGTCTACCCCGAGATCGCCAAGCAGGCGCGGGTGCAGGGCCTCGTCATCCTGGAGTGCGTGATCACTGCCGAGGGGAACGTGGGGCAGGTGACCGTGCTGCGCGGCATCCCGCTGCTCGACCAGGCAGCCGTCGAGGCCGTCCGGCAGTGGCGCTACACGCCCACGCTGCTCGAGGGCCGGCCCGTGCCGGTGATCATGACCGTCACCGTGAACTTCCGCCTGAGCTGAGGGCTCAGAAGGAGGGCGGGGCCCCCAGGCCGGCGGCGAGCAGCCCGCCCGACAGCACCAGCAGCAGCCACAGCCCCGAAGCGGCCGCGACGAACACCGGTCCCACGCGCACGGGCCAGGCCAGGATCGCCCCGGTCAACGTCAGGCCCGTGAGGACCACCAGCACCACGCCGCCCCCGAGACCAGCCAGCGAGATGGCGAGCGCGAGGCGCCGCGAGACCTCGGCGATGCCCGCCGTCCCCTTGACGCCCAGCCCCTGGCTCACGAGCCAGGCCTCGACCGCCGCCTTGCGACCGGCGTCGGCGCCCACGTCGGCCACGACGGCGCGGGAGAGAGTGAGGCCCTGCCGCAGCTCGCGCGCCTGGGCGGCCGCCACCAGCAGGGCCAGGAGAGGCAGCAGGACCAGCACGGTCGCGCGGCGAGGGGAGCACTCGGGGGTGCCCTCCGGTGCTGCGCCGAAGCGCAGCAGGCCGCCCAGCAGGCCCACCAGGCTCACCAGCGCCAGGAGCCCGAAGCCCACGCGCACCGTGAGCCAGGCGGCCTGCGTCCCGGAGAGCACGGTGGCGGATCCGCCGCTGCCGGCCACCGCCACGGCCTCGAACAGCCGCGTGAGCTGCA
>JBDIBD010000099.1:0-11835 GCA_039812725.1 Vicinamibacteria bacterium
GCGGCCCTCCACCAGCCAGGTGCTGACCGACCTGCGCCGACGCGGCGCGGCCGTGTTCAAGGAGCTGGCCACCTTCGGCGAGCCGCCGGGGGCCCAGGCCGCCGCCCTGTCGCCCCAGGGCGCGCTGCTGGCGGTCTCGAGCCAGGACGGCGCGCTGCGGGTCTGGGACCTCTCGGCCCGCACGCGCGTGCTGGTGCTGCGCTCGGAGCTGCACCTGCGCACGGGCCACGACGCGCTGGCGCTGTGCCTGGCCTGGTCGCCCGACGGCGCGCTGATGGCCTCGGGGCACGTGGACGGCAACGTCCGGCTGTGGGACGCGCGCTCCGGGAGCGAGCTGAAGGTCAAGCTGCGCCACGAGGGGATCGTGCCCTCGCTGGCCTTCTCGCCCGACGGGCGCAGCCTGGCCACGGGCAGCCTCGACTCGACCCTGAAGGTCTGGGACCTGGCCGCGGCGCGGGCCGGCGAGGCGCGCCGCGAGATGCACCGTCAGCCGACCGGCGTGACCGCGCTGTGCTACACCGCCGACGGCGGCTCGATCGTGACCGCCCACGGCAACCGCGTGCTGCGCGTGCAGGACGCCGCCACGGGCCGGCTGACCGCCACGCTGCGCGGGCCCGAGGCCGGCATCAACCTGCTGGCGCTGCGCCCCGACGGCAAGCGCCTGGCGGTGGCCAGCCACGACCGCAGCCTGCGCCTGTTCGACCTGGCCGCGCGGGCCCAGGTGCAGCAGCTCCAGCTGCCCCACCGCAAGCCGCTCTCGGGGCTGGTCTTCTTCGCGGGCGGCGAGCACCTGGCCACGGTCGCCCAGGACAACTCGGTGCAGCTGTGGGACCTCTCGGCCAGCACGCCCCTGGCGGCGCTGTGGGGCCAGCAGGACGACGCCTTCGTGGGCCTGGCGCTGTACGCGGAGGGCGAGCACCTGGTGGTGGCCCTGGCCGACGGCCGCCTGCGCCTGTGGGGGCCGGCGGAGTAGGTCCCGGGAGCGGCGCGGCCCGCGCCCGACGGGTCTACAATCCCGGCATGACCCCCCAGATCTCCACGCGCGGCCGGCTCATGCCGGCCTCGCCCATCCGCAAGCTCATGCCGCTGGCGGACGACGCCAAGCGCCGCGGCGTGCACGTCTTCCACCTCAACATCGGCCAGCCCGACATCGAGACGCCGGCCGTCATGCGCGACCGGCTGAGGCAGATCCAGGACAAGGTGCTGGCCTACACCCCTTCCGGCGGCACGCCCGAGTACCTGGCCACGCTGCAGGAGTACTACCGGCGGCTGGGGATCCCGCTCGAGCTCAACGAGCTGATCGCCACCACGGGCGGCAGCGAGGCCGTCAGCTTCGCCTTCTTCTGCGCCTGCAACGAGGGCGACGACGTGCTGGTGGTCGAGCCGTTCTACACCAACTACAACGCCTTCGCGACGCTGGCCGGCGTGCGCCTGGTGGCCCTGCGCAGCCACGTCGAGCAAGGCTTCCACCTGCCGCCGCGGGCCGAGTTCGAGCGCGCGCGCACGCCCAGGACGCGGGCCGTGCTGCTGTGCAACCCGAACAACCCGACCGGCACCGTGTACAGCCAGGAGGAGGTCGTGCGCGTGGCCGAGTTCTGCCGCGACCACGGCCTGTTCCTGATCTCCGACGAGGTCTACCGGGAGTTCGTCTACGACGGGGCCGTGGCCAAGAGCGCCCTGACCCTGCCGGGCTTCGAGCAGAACGTGATCGTGGTGGACAGCCTCTCCAAGCGCTACAGCGCCTGCGGCATCCGCCTGGGCAGCTTCGCCACCCGCAACCACGAGGCCTGGCAGGCCGCCTTCCGCATGGCCCAGGGGCGCCTCTCGGCCCCGGGCCTGGCGCAGATGATCGCCCTGGGCGTGACCCAGCTGGGCCCCGACTACACCCGCGCCATCGTCGAGGAGTACCAGCAGCGGCGCGACGTGCTGTTCGAGGGCCTCTCGACCATCCCGGGCGTGTTCCTCAAGAAGCCCGAGGGGGCCTTCTACTTCATCGCCCGCATCCCGGTGAAGGACAGCGAGGACTTCGCGCGCTTCCTGCTGGCCGAGTTCAGCCACCAGAACAGGACCGTCATGGTGGCGCCCGCCCCGGGCTTCTACGCCACGCCGGGTCTGGGGCAGAACGAGGTGCGCATCGCCTACGTCCTGAAGCAGGACGACCTGCGGGCCTCGGTCGAGGTGCTGCGGGTGGCCTTCGAGGCCTACCGCAAGGCGCGCGGCCTGTCCGAGGCCGACCTGGTGGGCGCCGCGGCCGCGCCGGCCGTGGACTTCGGCGCCCCGGACCACTGAGCGGCCGTCGTCCTGAGGAGCCGCCGTCCAAGCCGCCGACGAAGGACCTCGCGGGCCGTACGTGCCGGGAGATCCTTCGCTGCCGTCCCCACGGTGTCGCCCAGGACGACGGGCGCTACGAGGTGATCTCGAATGGCTGAACCCATCGTCGTCGCGCCGGGCGTCCTGGTCCCCGACGAGGCCCTGTCCTGGAAGGCCGTGCGCGCCTCCGGCCCGGGCGGGCAGAACGTCAACAAGGTGGCCTCCAAGGTCGAGCTGCGGGTGGAGCCGGCCGCCATCCGCGGGTTGGACGAGTCCGCCCGCGCCCGGCTGCAGGGCCTGATCGCCCGGCGGCTCGACGCCGACGGGCGCTGGCTGGTGACCAGCCAGCGCACCCGCGACCAGCTCCGCAACCTGCTGGACGCGAGAGAGAAGGTGCGGATCCTGGTCGAGCGCGCCCTGACCCCGCCCCTGCCGCGCCGGCGCACGCGCCCCACCATCACGGCCCAGCGCCGGCGCGTGGCGGAGAAGCAGCGCCGGGCGGAGGTCAAGCGCATCCGCAGCCGCGTGCGGGGCGAGGACTGAGGCCCGCCCGCGTGGACGCCGCGCGCTCCGACACCGACGCCGAAGCCGAACGCATCCAGATCGAGCTGCTGCGCTCGGCGTCGGTGGCCCGCCGGCTCGAGCTGGCTTGCGGCCTGTCCAGCCTGGCGGCCGGGCTGGCGCAACGGGCGCTGCGGCGAGCCCACCCCGGGGCCGACGAGGGCCAGATCGCCGTGCAGTTCGCGCGCGTCCACTACGGCGACGCCCTGGCGACGGCCCTCGAGCAGCACCTGGCCGCCCGCCCGAGATGAGCGCGCCGGAGCTGCTGGCCGCGCTCGGGCCGCTGGTCGACGTGTTCGAGCGCCTCGGCGTGGCCTACGAGATCGGCGGCTCGCTGGCCAGCTCGGCCCACGGCGTGGCCCGCGCCACGCTCGACGTGGACCTGGTGGCCGACCTGCGGCCCGAGCACGCCGCGGCGCTGGTGGCGGCCCTCCAGGGCGCGTACTACGTCGACCGGGGTCGTGTCGACGACGCCATCCTGCGACGACGGTCCTTCAACGCCATCCACCTGGCGACCATGCTGAAGCTCGACGTCTTCGCCCGGGGGCGGCGCGCCTACGATGCCGAGCGGGCCCGCCGCGCGCGCGAGGACTCGCTCGAGGATCGCCCCGGGGCCCGCCGCTTCTGGATCACGTCGGCCGAGGACATCGTGCTGGCCAAGCTGGAGTGGTTCCGTTCCGGAGGCGGGGTCTCCGAGCGGCAGTGGGGCGACGTCACGGGCGTAATCAAGGCCCAGGGACCGGCCCTCGACCGCGACTACCTCTGGCGGTGGGCTGCGGAACTGGGTGTCGACGAGCTGCTCGAGCGCGCCCTGACCGAGGCCGGCCCCGGCTAGCCCACGCCTTCCGGCGGCTCCGGGCCTGACCGGCGGGGCGCGGGCGCCCGGCCGCCCCTCCCGCGGCCCTTCGTGCTACGCTCCCCGGGCCGCACAACGCGGGAGGCCACTCCATGAGCCGGCTCGACCCCCACTCCTACTTCGAGACCGATCAGCCGCGCGCCCGGCACCTCAAGCTCGACCTGGCGGTCGACTTCGAGCGCCACGTGCTCTCCGGGAGCGCCACCCTCGAGCTGGCCGCGCCCGGCGACGGGCCGCTCGACCTCGACACCAAGGGCCTGACGATCCGGTCCGCGCGCACCGAGAGCGGGGCGGCGGTGCCCTTCGAGATCGGCGACGAGGACGCCATCCTCGGCCGCCGCCTGCGGCTGCAGCTGCCCGCCGGAACGCGGGCCGTGACGGTCGACTACGAGACCTCGCCCGAGGCCATCGGGCTGCAGTGGCTCGAGCCGCGCCAGACCGAGGGCGGGCAGCACCCGTTCCTGTTCAGCCAGTGCCAGGCCATCCACGCCCGCACCATGGTGCCGGTGCAGGACAGCCCGCGCGCGCGGGTCAGCTACGAGGCCGTGATCACGGTGCCCGCGGCCCTGGCGGCGGTCATGTCGGCCGGCCCCGAGGGACAGGGGCCCGGCCCGCGCCCCGGCACGCGCAGCTGGCGCTTCCGCATGCCGCAGCCCATCCCGCCCTACCTGCTGGCCCTGGCCGTGGGCGACCTGCACAGCCGCGACCTCTCGGCGCGCGCGCGGGTCTGGGCCGAGCCGGCCACCGTCGAGAAGGCGGCCTGGGAGTTCGCCGGCGTGGAGGAGATGATCGTGACGGCCGAGAAGCTCTTCGGCCCGTACGACTGGGACCGCTACGACATGCTGGTGCTGCCGCCCTCGTTCCCGTACGGCGGCATGGAGAACCCGCGCATGACGTTCCTGACCCCCACGCTGCTGGCCGGCGATCGCTCGCTGGTGGACGTGGTGGCCCACGAGCTGGCCCACTCCTGGACCGGCAACCTGGTCACGAACGCCACCATGGAGCACTTCTGGCTCAACGAGGGCTTCACGGTCTGGGCCGAGCGCCGCATCGTGGAGGCCCTGCACGGCGAGGCCGCGGCGGTGCTGGGCTGGGCCATCGGCCAGAAGGCCCTCGACAACGAGCTGCAGCGCTTCGCCTCCGAGCCCGGCCTGACGCGCCTGCGCCAGGAGCTTGCGGGCATCGACCCCGACGACGCCTTCTCCTCGATCCCGTACGAGAAGGGCTCGCGCTTCCTGGCCCTGATGGAGCGCACCGTCGGCCGGGCCAAGTGGGACGCCTTCATGCGCGCCTACATGGCGCGCTTCCGCTTCACCTCGATCACCACCGAGGAGTTCCTGGAGTTCCTCGAGCAGGAGCTGCCGGGCCTGGCGGCGCGGGTCGACGCCCGCACCTGGCTCTACGAGCCGGGCCTGCCCGCGGGCGCCCCGGTCTTCCGCTCGGAGGCGCTCGAGCGGCTCACCGCCCTGGCGGAGGGCTGGGCCGCCGGCACGCGCCCGACCCCCGAGCAGGCCCGCGCCTGGAGCACGTCGGAGCTGCTGGTCTACCTGCAGCGCCTGCCGCGCGAGCTGCCGGCGACCGACTGCCAGTGGCTCGACGCGACCCTGTCGCTGACGGGGCGCGGCAACCACGAGATCCTGGTGGAGTGGCTGACGATCGCGGCCGGCTCGGACTACGAGCCGGTCTTCGGCCGCGTGCGCGAGGTGCTCTCGCGGGTGGGCCGCATGAAGTACCTGCGACCGCTCTACGGCGCCCTCGGCCGGCACGCCCGCACGCGCGCCCTGGCGCGCGAGATCTTCGCCGCGGCCTCGCCCGGCTACCACTCGCTCTCGAGGCGCGTGGTCGAGTCGGTCATGGCCAAGTACCAGGAGTAGCCCGGAACAGCACGACCACGAGACGACAGCCGGCGGGGCCGCCGCCGCGTGCGGGGCCCGCGCCGGGCGGAGGCAGGACCCATGAGCGACCAGCCCACGAACGAGATCGACGACGCCCGGCTCCCCGACAACGCCTTCCGACCCCTGCAGCCGGGCGAGACCTACCAGCCGGTCATCCCGGCCGGGCGCAGCGTGCTCGAGGTCACGCTGCGCTCGATCTTCCAGGGCGTCTTCTGGGCCATCGTCTTCTCGGCCGCGGCCACCTACATCGCCCTCAAGCTCGGCCAGGGCATCGAGTCGGCCATCCCGATCTCGATCCTGGCGGTGGGCTTCTCGGTGCTGGCCCAGCGCTTCGCGAAGAGCGGGCGCCCCTCGACCCTGATCGAGAACGTCAACGTGCTGGCCATCGGCGCCACCTCCGGGATCGTGGCCGGCGGCTCGGTCTTCACCATGCCGGCCATCTACATCCTGGGCCTGGAGGGACGCTCGTCGCTGTTCCAGATCTTCATCGTGCCGCTGCTGGGCGCCTTCCTGGGCGTCTTCTTCCTGGCCCCCTTCCGGCGCTACTTCGTGAAGGACCTGCACGGCCAGCTGCCCTACCCCGAGGCGCGCGCCACCACCGAGATCCTCATGGCCGGCAAGCGCGGCGGCCACAGCGCCCTGGTGCTGAGCTACTCGGCCCTGATCGGCGGCTTGTTCGACTTCGTGGGCCCGTCCATGCGCGGCTGGGCCGAGAACTTCAGCTCGGCCCACGTGGACGCGCTGCGCGGCTTCACCGAGCGCACCAAGGCCGTCTTCAACATGAACACCTCGGCCGCGGTCATGGGCCTGGGCTACATCATGGGCATCAACTACGCGCTCATCATCATGGCCGGCTCGATGATCAGCTTCTTCGTGATGATCCCGCTCTTCGCCTGGTTCGGACAGTTCGTCACGGTGCCCATCGCGCCCGGTACGGAGCTGCTGGCCAACCTGCCGCCGGAGCGGATCTTCAGGCTCTACGTCCAGCCGATCGGCATCGGCGGCATCTTCTGCGCCGGCCTGATCTCGATCGTCAAGATGTCGCCGGTCATCTTCCAGGCCGTGGGCCAGGCCCTGGGCGAGGTCGGGCGGCTGGTGCGCGGCCAGGGCCCCTCGGTCGAGGCCGTGCGCACCGACGACGCGCTGCCGATGTCGTGGAACCTGATCGGCATCGTGGGCACGGGCCTGGCGATCCTGGCCTACTTCCGCTTCTCGGTGCTGGCCGGCGAGCCCAACGCCACCTGGCTGGCCTGCGTCTCGACCGCGCTCACGCTGGTGATCGCCTTCCTGTTCGCCTCGGTCTCGGCCTGGGCCATCGCCATGATCTCGATCACGCCCATCTCCGGCATGACCCTCACGACCCTGATCGTGACGGCCGTGACCCTGGCCTCGCTGGGGCTCAAGGGCGAGAGCGGCATGCTGCAGGTGCTGCTGATCGGCGGCGTGGTCTGCACCGCCCTGTCGATGTCGGGCTCGCTCGTGACCCAGTACAAGATCGGCTACTGGCTGGGCGCCACGCCCAAGCGGATCGAGATCTCGAACCTGCTGGGCGCCGTGCTGGCCTCGGGCGCCACCACGCTCGTGATCCTGCTGATGGCCCGGGTTTACGGCTTCTCCCCCAGCCCCGAGCACCTCACGCCCCTGCCGGCCCCGCAGCCCAACGCCATGGCGGCCGTGCTGCGGGGCGTGCTGGGCACGAGCGGCGCGCCCTGGTTCCTGTACGGCCTGGGGGCGGTCTTCGCGCTGGTCAGCACCATGGTCGGCGTCTCCGGGCTGGCCCTGGCGCTGGGCATGTACCTGCCCATGGAGCTCAACTCGCCGCTGGTGCTGGGGGCCTTCATCGGCTGGCTGCTGGCGCGCACGACGAAGGACGAGAAGCTGGCCAAGGCGCGCGGCGAGAAGGGCACCCTGATCGCCTCGGGCTTCATCGCCGGGGGCGCGCTGATGGGCGTCTTCTCGGCCCTGCTGCGCTTCTTCGAGGAGAGCTGGCAGACGCAGCTCATCCCGACCTTCCTGCAGGGCTTCATGACCAGCCTGGCCGGCAGCCTGGGCTGGGCGCCGGAGGTGCTGGCCAACTGGCTGGGCCTGGGCATGTTCGTGCTGCTGGGCACGGGCGTCTTCCTCGACGCGCGGCGCGAGAAGGCCCTGCCCGAGTAGTCCCCCGGGGCCCTGGCGGGTTTGACAGCCCGCCGGGGGCCCGGTAGTATCCCGTCTCTCTCGCGGGGCGGTTAGCTCAGCGGTAGAGCATCGGTCTTACACACCGGTGGCCACAGGTTCGAATCCTGTACCGCCCACCAAGCGGCGAGCCCGTGGCGAACGTCGGACACCAGCGGGGTGGTAGTTCAGCTGGTTAGAACGCCGGCCTGTCACGTCGGAGGTCGCGGGTTCGAGTCCCGTCCACCCCGCCATCGTCCCCTTCCCGGGACGAGGCACTTCGGGCCCGACTTCCTCTTCACCCTCTCGCCGGCAGCCGCCGTCGTCGCCTCGCGGAGGACCCGGGTGCGCCGCGGGCCGGGAGGCCCGGACCTGCGTGGCGCCGCCCTTGCCGCGCCGCCGATCCCGGCGTAGCCTGGGGGCTCGATGAGCGCCTCCACCGATCCCGCGCGCCAGGCCCAAGACGCCGCGGTGGCGCCGTGAAGCCGCGGCTGTGGGCGCTGCTGGCCCTGGCCCTGCTGCCCCTGGTGGCGGTGGCCGGACTGGGCGTGCAGGCCGCCCTCGACACCCGGCGGGCCTTCGGCGAGCTGAACGCCTCGCTCGCCACGCTGACCGAGGCGGCCGGCCTGGACGCGCTGGTGCGCCAGGGGCTGGGCGACCAGCTGGCGGCGGCACGCGAGTACCTGGCGCGCCACAACGAGCCTGCCCGGCAGCGCTTCACGCGCCTGGGCTGGAGCACCTACGAGCAGGAGGCGCGCTACCTCGAGCTGTCGCTCACGCCCGCCGAGCGCCAGGCGGTGGAGCACGCGCGCGAGCAGCACCGCCAGTTCCAGGACGTGCTGGAGGAGGCCATGGCCAGCGCCTCGGGGCAGCCCCAGCCCGGCCTGGAGGCGCGCTTCGAGGCGGCCCAGGCCGCCAGCGCGCGGGCGCTGGAGGACGTCTCGCGGCTGCTGCAGCTGCGCATGGGGCAGGTGGCCAGCCGGGCCGACGAGTCGGCCGTGCGGCTGGGACGCCTGGTGACTGCCCTGGCGGCGCTGTTCCTGGTGAGCCTGCTGCTGGTGGTCGGGCTGCTGTGGCGGGCCGCCGACATGCAGCGCCGGCTGGTCGAGGCCGAGCGGCTGGCGGCGGTGGCGCAGGTGGGCGTGACGCTGCGCCACGAGATCAACAACCCGCTGGCCGTCGTGGTGGGGGCCGCGGACATCCTGCGCGAGGTGCGCCACGACCCGCGCGCCGTGGCCGAGGCGGCCGAGGCCGTGGCCCTGGCGGCGGCGCGCATCCGCGACGTGTTGCGGCGCCTGGAGCAGCTGCGCGCGGTCGAGACGGTGGACTACGTGCCCGGCGTGCCGATGGTCGAGCTGGGGCCGCCCTCGCCGCCTGCCCCGCCCGACAAGCTCAGCTGAGTCAGGCGGCCGGGGGCCGCGGTGTGGGGCCGGCCAGCACGGCCCGGTTGCGACCCGACCGCTTGGCGGCGTAGAGGGCCGAATCGGCGGCCGCGACCAGGGCGGCCACGTCGAGGTCGTCGCCCGGCACGACGGCGGCCGCGCCGACGCTGATCGTCAACAGGCCGCCCTCCCCCGCCGCGTGCGGCAGGGCCAGCTCCTCCACGGCGCGCCGCAGCCCCTCCGCCACCACCTGGGCACCGCCCGCGTCGGTGGCCGGGAGGATCACGCCGAACTCCTCGCCGCCGTAGCGGGCGCAAGTGTCTCCCGGCCGGTGCAGCCCGCGCTGCAGGGCCTGGGCCACGCTGCGCAGGCACTCGTCGCCGCGCTGGTGCCCGTAGGCGTCGTTGTAGGCCTTGAAGTGGTCCACGTCGACCATGAGTAGCGCCAGGGAGAGACGCCCGCGGCCCATGCGGCGCCACTCCCCCTCCAGGCAGGCGTCGAAGTAGCGCCGGTTGGCGATGCCCGTGACCGCGTCGAGGTCGGAGAAGCGCGCCAGCTGTTGGTTGGCCGCCTCCAGCTCGCGCGTGCGCTCGGCCACGAGCGCCGCCAGCCGGCGCTCGTTGGCGGCCAGCCGCCGCACCCTCAGGCGGTGGGCCCCCCAGGCCGCCGCCAGCGCTCCCAGGGCCGAGACCGCGAAGAACCAGGGCGCCCGGTAGAAGCGCGGCCGCAGCTCGAAGGGGAACTCGGCGCTCGCGGCGCCCCAGGGCCCGTCGCCCGCGGCGGCCTGCACGAGGAACCGGTAGCGCCCCGGGGGCAGGTTGGTGTAGTAGGCCACGCGCCGCGAGCCGGCCTCGACGAAGTCGGGGTCGTAGCCCTCGAGCTGGTACCGGAACCGGAGGCGCTCGGGCTCGCGGAAGCTGAGGCCGGCATAGTGGATCTCGACCTCGCCGCGGCCCGGCGGCGCCTGGGCTGCGCTCCCGGCCGGATAGGAGCGGCCGTCGATGGCGACCTCCTCGACCGCCACCGGCGGGGGATCCGGGGGGGCGGGCGCGCTGGCCGGATCGACCCTGACGGCCCCGCGCGTGGTGGGAAACCACAGCGATCCGTCGCGGGCCTTGAAGCCCGCCGGCTGGGCGTTGCCGTTGCACTCGCTGCTGCGCATGCCGTCCACGGTGCCGTAGGCCACCGAGGCCACGCTGGCGCGGCGCCCGGCCAGCAGCTCGTCGATCTCGCCCTTGGCCACCCGGAAGACCCCCTTGTTGGAGCTCATCCAGAGGTTCTGCCGGTCGTCCTCGAGGATCTGGAAGATCCGCTCGTCGAAAAGCCCCTGGGCGCGCGTCAGGCTGCGCAGGCGGCCGTCGCGCAGGACGCTCAAGCCCCCGTAGGTGCCCACCCACAGGGTCCCGGCCTGGTCCTCGTAGATGCGGAAGACCGTGTCGTTGGCCAGGCCCTGCTCGCTGGTGTAGGCCCGCAGGCGGCCGTTCTCGAGGGCGTTCAGCCCGCCCCCGTCCGTGCCGATCCAGAGCCGTCCCTGGCGGTCCTCGGCCAGGGACATGACCAGCTCGCTGGTGAGCCCCTGGGCCCGCCCGAAGGTCGTCACCCGGCCGTCCTCGAGGCGGCACAGCCCGCCACCGTAGGTGCCGATCCACAGGACCCCCTGGTGGTCCTCGAGCAGCGCGATGACGCGGTCGCTCGACAGCCCCTGGGCCCGCCCGAAGCGCTCGACGCGGCCGTCCTTCAGCCGGTTCAGCCCGCCGCCGTCGGTGCCGACCCAGAGGGCCCCGTGGCGATCCTCCAGCAGCGAGGCCACCAGGTTGCTCGAGAGCCCCTCGCGCTCGGAGAAGGCCTGGAATCGTCCGTCGCGCAGGCGGAACAGGCCGCCACCGTAGCTGCCCATCCAGACGCTGCCGGCCCGGTCCTCGAGGATCGGCACGAGCATCTCGTGCCGGAGCCCCTCGGGCTTGCCCCAGCTGGTGAACCTGACGTCGCGCAGCTGGTTGAGCCCGGCCCCCTCGGTGCCGACCCACAGGCTGCCCTCGCGATCGAGCTCGACCGAGAGCACCACGTTGCTCGACAGGCCCTGCTCCTCGCCCAGCACGCTCCAGCTCTCGCCGTGGAGGCGCGCCAGGCCGCCGCCGCGGGTTCCCACCCAGAGGTTGCCCTGGGCGTCCTCGCGCAGGGCCGAGATGGCGCTCCAGGAGCCCTGCGGCGCGGGGACGGCCACGAAGCGGCCCCCGGCGAGGCGGTCGAGCCCGGTCCGCGTGCCGACCCACAGGCTGCCGTCGGAAGCCAGGTGCAGGGCCCGCACGGCGTCGCTCGAGAGCCCCTGGCGCGTGGTGAAGACCTCGATCGCGTCGGTCAGTCGCAGCAGGCCGTCGCCGTCCGTCCCGATCCACAAGCCCTCGTCGGACTCGGCCATGGCCATCACGACGTAGGGCCGGGCGTTGAGGCCGGGCGGGACCACGAAGCGCTCGTTCTCCAGCCGCGCCAGGCCGCCCTCGGTGCCGATCCACAGGCGCCCGCGGCGATCCTCGAAGATCGTGCAGACCCGGTTGTTGGGCAACCCGGCGCTCGCGTCGAAGCGCTGGAAGCGTCCGCTGCGCAGCCGCAGCAGACCCCCGCCCCACGTGCCGATCCAGAGGCTGCCGGCGCGGTCCTCGTGCAGCGCCGAGACCCG
>JBDIBD010000100.1:0-11827 GCA_039812725.1 Vicinamibacteria bacterium
CGGTGGAGACCCCGGCGCCGAGGGCGAGGCAGGCCAGCGCGAGGCCGGCGCCGAACGCCAGCAGTCGAGGCATCAGTCGGACAGATTGGCCCGGCTCGTGCCCCCGTGTCAATCCGGGCCCGGCACGATCCGCATCCGTGGCCCCGTCGAGGTGAGGCGGTTGGGTCAGGAAGCGCCGGTCCATCATCGGAGGGCGGAGCCGTCGGCGGGCGGGCCTCGCCGCCCGGCCGCGCGCGGGCTCGCCTGCCTTTGGGTGGTCCTGGCGGCAGGCTGCCTGGTCTTCAGGGACTCCAGCCGCCCCGGGCCGGCGGCGGGAGGCGCGGGTCAGGCGGCCGGTGGAAGGGCCGGCGCGGACGTCGCGCCCGGCCCGCAGGAAACCCGGACGCCAGGCCCCCGGCCCGAGCTGCAACCGTCTCCGACGCAGATCGAAGACTACCTGGCGGAGCGTCCCAAGTCGGTCGTCGAGCTCCAGCAGTTCCGCGAGACCACGCAGCTCACCCTGGAGGGCTTCGCGGGCGGCCCGGCCGTGGCCAGCCTGATCGACCTGAACCCGCGCATCGGGGCCTGGTACCTCCTGCGCCTGGAGACCGCCGACGGGCGCAGCAGCACCTACCACCTGGAGAATCCCGGCGGGGGCCGGCTGCGGCTCGACCCCGCGTGCCCCGCGGGAATCGTGATCGAGCGGCGCGGGAGCGGCCCGGGCGAGGCGTGCGCCTGCGAGCTCTGGGCCACGGGGACGGCCGCTCCCCTGGCAGCGGCCCGGGCTTCGGGCCTCGCCCACGCGCCGCTGTGCGGCGCGCGGCTCTACCTCCTCAACCCGGTCGAAGGCCACCGGACCCGCAAGGAGCGCGTGGTCGACCTGCTGCGGGACGACGTCTGGCAGGGCGAGGAGATCACCGTGCTCGTCCGCGACCTCTTCTACCGCGACGCCGAGCTCGCGACCTCGAGCCTGGCCGGACCGCCCGTGACGCCGCCGGCGGGACCGCCAGGCGGTCCGACGCCGCCCCTGGTCGACCCGGCCGCGCTGGACCGGCTGCTGGCGCCGGCCAACCTCGAGATGGAGCTCGAGGGCGGCGCGGCCGGCCGGGTGGCGGTGGGCCGCTGGTATCCCGCCCGGGACAACCCCGGCACCTTCGTGACCGTCCTGCGACCCGACCTGGTCTCCCCGCAGGTCGTCGCGCAGCAGCGGGGCCGCGTCTCGGCCCTCGACCCGACCGAGGCCGCGGCCCTGGCCTACCTGGTGGCCTTCGACCTCGGCCAGTTCGAGCTCGGCTTCCGTCTGGGCACCGACCACCCGCGCGTGGGCTGGTCCGACCAGGTCCTCCCGGCCGTTCGCGACGAAGCGCTGCCCGGACCGGACGGCTTCGAGACGATCGCGCCCCTGGTCAGGACGGGGCTCTTGAGCCCGGCCGAGGCGGGCCGCGTGGCCGCGACGTTCGCGGGCGGATTCAAGCGCGCCCACGGGGCTTTCCGGACCTCCGACCTGGCCCGGGTCAACCACGGCAGCCACTACGGCTTCGTCGAGAACGGCGTGGTCCTGAGCAAGCTCCAGCCCGGGCTCGCCACGGTGCTCGTGTTCGAGGACGGCCGAGTCGACCTCAAGACCTGGACCGCGGCGGACGAGGCCGACCTGTCCCGCATCCGCCACGCGCGCCAGAACGGCGTGGCCCTCCTGGAGCGCGAGGCCGGCTCGCAGCGCAGCCTGCCCGGCCCTCGCGTCCGGGCCTGGGGCGCCGGCAACTGGTCGGGCTCCGCCGACAGGAGGTTGCGCACGGTTCGCGGGGGGCTGTGCCTGCAGGAGTCGGCCGGGCAACCGTTCCTCGTCTACGGCTACTTCTCGAGCGCCACGCCCTCGGCCATGGCGCGCGTGTTCCAGGCCTGCGGCTGCCGCTACGCGATGCTCTTGGACATGAACGCGCTGGAGCACACCTACGTGGCGGTCTACCGCCGGCAGGGCTCGCAGCTCGTCACGCAGCACCTGATCGAGGGCATGGGCGAGGTCGACGGGTCGCGCGACGGCCGGCCGCTCCCGCGCTTCGTCGGCGTGGCCGACAACCGGGACTTCTTCTACCTGCTGAGGCGCAGCCCGCGATGATCCGCCCCGTGGCTCTCGCCGCCTGCGTGGCGCTTCTGGCCCCGGCCCCGGGCGCACCGGCCGCCTCGCCCGCGCAGCAGCGCCACGAAGACCTGCTGCGGGAGCTGCAGCGGGTCCACGGCCTGAGCGACGAGTCGCTGCGGCGCGTGCGCGAGGTCTTCGCCGGCAACGACCGGATCGGCCAGGGCAACCCGGCCGTGACCGAGCATCCCGCCACCCCGGCGGCCTGCCTCGCGAAGCTGCGCGAGGCCGGCGTCTCCTACGAGCAGCCCGAGTGGGACCGCCTCTGCGGCGCGCGCTACATGGCCCCGCTGTACGACGCCGCGCGGCAGCAGCCGCAGGAGGCCCGCGCCTGCATCGACCGCTTCGAGTTCCCGAACGTCCCCTGCGCCTGGCCGGTGGTGTGGGTGCGGGCGCGCGAGGCGGCGCAGCTGTGCGAGGCCCAGGGCAAGCGCCTGTGCGACGCCCACGAGTGGGAGGGCGCCTGCGCCGGCAGCCTGGAGGCGCCGGACTACCGCTTCGACCTGGCCCGCGGCCGCGACACGGCCGCCGCGGTCGAGGCCATGCGCGCGGCCCACAATCGTGCCCACGGCGCGAGCAAGAGCTGGAGCTACGGCCCCGCCTACCAGGCGGGAGTGTGCGCGGCCTCGAGCCGCAAGAGCGACGGCTGCAACGGCGGCGAGTGGGCGCGCTGCGGGTCGAACACCTTCCCGGCCGGCTTCTTCCCGGCCTGCCACAGCGCCTCGGGCGTGTTCGACCTCCACGGCAACGCCGCCGAGCACATGAACCTGCCGCTCCACGAGGGCCAGATGTCGAGCCGCGGCAGCCGGGAGCTGGGCGTGACGGAGATGAAGGGCAGCTGGTTCATCTTCGACCGCTACCGCGCCCACGAGGACTGGTGCCGCTGGCGCGCGCCCTTCTGGCACGGCAGCCGCGTCATGGACCCGGCCAGCCACGAGAACTACCACCTCGGTTTCCGCTGCTGCAAGTCCCTGCGCTGAGGGTCCCGGCCCCCGGCGGCCACCCGGCTCGGGTCCGAGCCACCTGCCTGGACTTCAGAGCTGGCCGCCGCCCAGCTCCTCCCGCACCCGCAGGCGGCGGACCACGGCGTTCATGGTCAGCAGCCCGACCAGCCGGCCGGCCTGCAGCACGAGCAGGCGGCCGGTCTCCCCGTGGGCCATCTTCTCGATGGCCAGCGTGAGCGGCGCGTCCGGGTCGGTCACGATCTCGTCGGCGACCGGACGCATCGCGCCCTGGACGGAGGTCGCCTCCCTGGCCTCGGCCGGGACCCGCAGGACGTCCTTCAGGGAGAGCAGGCCCACGACGAGCTCACCCCGCAGCACGGGATAGCCGCCGTGGCCGGTGCGCAGGAAGTGCTCGCGGGCCGCCTCGGCCAGCGACAGGTCCGAGGGCACCGTGGCCACGTCCCGGATCATCACCTCGCGCACCGTCACGCCCCGCAGCGCCTCGTCGAGGCGCACCTGCTGGTAGCTGGCCTCGGCGGCGTCCTTGAGAAACCAGCCGATCAGGATGTACCAGACGCCGGCCAGGGAGGCGCCGCCCAGCAGGCTGAAGACCCCGAGGGAGATGAGGAAGAACGCGAACAGCGCCCCCGCTCCGCTGGCGATGCGGGTGGCGCGGGCCTTGCCGAGCGAGTCCCACAGGGCGCCACGCAAGAGCCGGCCCCCGTCCATCGGGAAGGCGGGCACCAGGTTGAAGACCGCCAGCATCAGGTTGATCAGGGCCAGGTAGCGCGCCACCGCCACGGCCCCCGGGCTGGCGAAGGGCAGGACCGTGCACAGGTGGAAGAGGCCCGCCAGGGCCAGGCTCACGAGCGGCCCCGCGGCGGCGATGCGGAGCTCCGAGCGCCCGTCCTGGGCGTCCTTCTCGAGCTGCGCCACGCCGCCGAAGATGAAGAGCGTGATCGAGCGGGTGCGCAGGCCCTGGCGCAGCGCCACCAGGGCGTGGCCCAGCTCGTGCAGCAGGATCGAGACGAAGAAGAGCAGCGAGGCCGCCAGGCCCTTGGCCCAGTTGGACCAGGCCGGGAGGTCCGGGTCGTGGGCCGGGAAGTAGCCCGTCGCCAGGGTCCAGACGATCAGGCCGAAGACGATCACCCAGCTGAAGTGCAGGTGGATCGGGATCCCGAGCACCCGGGCGATCTGGACGTGGTCCGTGCGGCGGCTCGCGGTCATGGACGCACCCTAACCTGGGAGGGGACGCGTCGATAGCCGTGCCCCGGGCCCCCTTGCTCGGGGCCCGGAGCAGCGGCCACGGCGGGGACGGCTCGAACGTGCCTACTTCAGCCCGCGGCGCTCCAGCAGCGCGTCGACCGAGGGCTCGCGGCCGCGGAAGCGCTTGAACAGCTCGAGCGCCTCGGCCCCGTTGCCGGGCTCGAGGATGTTCTGGCGGAAGGACAGGGCCGTGGCCGGGTCGAAGATGCCCTTCTCCTTGAAGAGCTGGTAGATGTCGGCGTCCAGCACCTCGCTCCAGACGTAGCCGTAGTAGCCGGCCGAGTAGCCGCCGGCGAAGATGTGCTGGAAGTAGGGCGTGCGGTAGCGGCTGGGGATGGTGTCGGGCAGGCCGATCTTGCCGAGGGCGCGGGCCTCGAAGGCCGTGGCGGGGAGGTCGGGCGCGGCGGCCAGCGTGTGCCAGTCCATGTCGAGGTACGAGGCCGCCAGGTACTCCACCGTGGCGAAGCCCTGGTTGAACTTGCGGGCGGCCTTGACCTTCTCGACCAGCGCGGCCGGGATGGGCGCGCCGGTCTTCCAGTGCTTCGCGTAGACCGCCAGCACCTCGGGCTCGAGCACCCAGTTCTCCATCACCTGCGAGGGCATCTCGACGAAGTCGCGCGGCAGGCTGGCGAAGCGCTGGTAGCGGATGCGCGAGACCAGCGAGTGCAGGCCGTGGCCGAACTCGTGGAAGAGCGTCTCGGTCTCGTCGAGGCTCAGCAGCGCCGGCTGGTCGCCGGTGGGGCGCGAGTAGTTCGAGACGTTGATCACCACCGGCGTGACTTCCTTGCCGTCGGCCGTGACCTCGTGCTCGCGGAAGCGGCTCGACCAGGCCCCGCTACGCTTGCCCGGGCGCGGGTGGTAGTCGACGTAGAAGACGCCCAGGTGCCGGCCGTCCTTCTCCTTGACCTCGAAGGCCTTGACCTCGGGGTGGTAGACGGGCAGGTCCTTGCGCTCCGTGAAGGTCAGGCCGTAGAGCTTGCCCGCCAGCCAGAAGGCCCCCTCGCGCACGTTCTCGAGGGCGAAGTAGGGGCGCAGCTCGGCCTCGTCGTAGTCGTAGCGGGCGTGGCGCACCTTCTCGGCGTAGTAGCGCCAGTCCCAGGCGGCCAGCGGGAAGTCCTGGCCGTCGGCCCGGATGGCGTCCTGCAGGTCGGCGGCTTCCTTCTTCGCCACGGCCAGCCCCGGCGTCCAGAGCCGGTCGAGCAGGCCGTAGACGTTCTGCGGCGTGCGCGCCATGCGCTCCTCGAGCACGAAGTCGGCGTGGGTGCGGTAGCCCAGCAGCCGGGCCCGCTCGGCCCGCAGCGTGGCGATGCGCTCGGCCACCTTGCGGTTGTCGCGCTCGCCGTCGCGGCTGCCGCGCGCCAGGTAGGCTTCCAGGATCTGCCGGCGCAGCTCGCGCTTCGAGGAGTTCTCGAGGAAGGGGAAGATGCTGGGGGCCTGCAGGGTGAAGACCCACTTGCCCGGGAGCTTCGCGGCCTGGGCGGCCTCGGCCGCGCCCTGGACCAGCCGGTCGGGCAGGCCGGCCAGGTCCTCCTTCTTGTCGATCACCAGCTGGTAGGCGTTGGTCTCCTTGAGCTGGTTCTCGCCGAAGGCCACGCCCAGGCTCGACAGCTCCTGGTTGATCTCGCGCAGGCGCTGCTGCTGCTCCGGGCCCAGGTTGGCGCCGCCGCGCACGAAGCTCTTCCAGGTCAGCTCCAGCAGGCGCGCGTCCGGAGCGTCGAGGCCCAGCTTGTCGCGCTGCTCCCAGACGGCCTTGACGCGCGCGAAGAGGCGCGCGTCGAGCAGGATGTCGTCCTGGAGCGCGGCCTGAAGCGGCGCCACCTCGCGCGCGATGGCCTGGCGGCGGTCGTTGGTGTCGGCCGAGTTGAGGTTGGAGAAGACCGAGTCGACCTTGTCGAGCAGGCCGCCCGAGCGCTCCAGGGCCGCGATGGTGTTGGCGAAGGTGGGCGCTTCCTTCGAGGCGGCGATGGCCGCCACCTCCGCGCGCTGGCGCTTCATCCCCTCCTGAAAGGCCGGCAACAAGTGCTCGTCCTTGATCTTGTCGAAGGGCGGCACGCCGAAGGGCGTCTGCCACTCCTCGAGCAGCGGATTGGGGGCGGGCGTCTCGGCGGCCAGGGCGGCCAGCGGCAGGAGCAGCAGCACGGCGATGAGGGCGTGGCGCATGGGATCTTCTCCGGGCGCGGCCGGCCCGGCCGCGTGGGTGGGCGAACCGATTCTAGGCCCTGGGGCCCCCGGCCGTCCCGGGGGGCGTACAAGGGCCTGGAGCCGCGCGTGCGGCTCCAGGCCAGCCTTCGTCAGCGCTTCTGGCGGGCCTCCCAGGCCTCGGCGGTGAGCTTGACCAGGGGGTCGAGCTTCTTCCGCGCGAGCTGGGGGTTGAGGGCCGCCAGCTCCCGGTCGGCGGCGCCGTCGAAGCCCTTCACCGCCGCCTCGAGGTCCGTGGCCAGCACGGCCATGCGGTCGAGCTGCGAGCGGGTCGGGCGGCCCTCGTAGCCGTTGACGTTGCCGTAGAGGTCGCCCAGCTCCTCGCGCAGCTTCTCGTCGCCGGAGATGCCCTCGCCGCGGCTGGTCGAGACCAGCTCGGTGCGGCGCTTTTCCATCGCCTGGCCGAAGGCCTCGACCTTGCGGCGCAGGGCGTCGCCCGCGGGCAGCTGCCCGGCCCGGGCCTGGGCCTGGTCGCGCGCGTCGGTGATGGAGTCCACCAGGAAGGCCAGGCGCTCGAGCAGGCGGAAGCTCTCGGCCACGGTGCGGCGCTGCAGGGCGCGGTCCTCGTCGCCGTGGGTCGAGCGCGGGTCGGGGACCAGCTCGACCTGGCTGGTGAAGCTCTCCTGGCCCTTGATCATCTTGACGGTGTAGGTCCCGAGCGCGGCCCGGGGCCCCAGCAGCGCGAAGAAGTTCGGGATGATCTCCGCCCCGGGCGGCGTGCGCGGCCCGGGCGAGCGCATGGGCCACTCCACGCGGTTGAGGCCCCGGCGCTTGCCGCCCGGCAGGCTCGAGACGAGCTTTCCGGAGGAGTCGTAGATCTCCAGCTTCAGGTCGCCGAACATGTGGCGGCGCTTCAGGTAGTAGGTGATGTAGGCCACCTCGGAGACGGTGCGGCCCGCGTAGTCGCCGTCGCCGTTGAAGCCGAACTCGAACACGGGCACGGTCATGGCGGAGGGCCGCGAGGGCAGGAAGGCCACCTCCGAGGCGAGCACCTGGGGCGTCAGGTGCCGCAGCGGGGTCAGGTCGTCGACGACGTAGAGCCCGCGCCCGTGGGTGGCCACCACGAGGTCGTGCTCGCGCGGGTGGATGGCCAGGTCGCGCACCGGCGCGTTGGGCAGCCCCGCGCTGAACTGGGCCCACTGCCGGCCGCCGTCGAGGCTCAGGTAGAGGCCCCACTCGGTCCCCACGAAGAGCAGCTCGGGGTCGACCGGGTCCTGCTTGACCACGTGCGCGTACCACTTCATCTCGGGCGAGGCCAGGGCCTGCCAGGTGCGGCCGAAGTCGGTGGTGCGGTAGACGTAGGCCTTCGTGTCGCCGGTCATGTGGCCGTCGAAGGTGGCGAAGGCCGTGGCCTCGTCGTGCGGGCTGGCCTCCAGGCTCGAGACCCAGGTGCCCTTCGGCAGCCCGGGCAGGTTGGCCGCCACGTTGGTCCAGGCCTGGCCCCCGTCGCGGGTGACCTGCAGGTTGCCGTCGTCGGTGCCGACCCAGACCACGGACGCGTTCCGGGGCGACTCGGCGATGGCGAAGATGGTGCAGTGGTTCTCGGCCGTGGAGTTGTCGGGGGTCAGGCCACCCGACTCGCGCTGGCGCTGCTTGCCCTTGTCGTTGGTGGTGAGGTCGGGGGAGATGCGCTCCCAGCTCTCGCCGCGGTCCTTCGAGCGGAACAGGAACTGCGCGCCGTAGTACATCACCCCGGGCTGGCTGCGGCTGAGGTGGATGGGCGTGTTCCAGTTGAAGCGGTACTTCTCCTCGCCCTGCCGGGGACTGGGCCGGATGTCCTTCAGCTCGCCGGTGGACTTGCGCAGGCGCGAGAGGCGCCCGCCCTGGGTCTCGCCGTAGACCACGTCGGGGTCGGTCGGGTCGGGGAAGGCCCAGAAGCCGTCGCCCGGGAAGGCCGACTCCCAGTGCTTGTTGAGGATCGGCCCCGGGCGGCGCGAGGGGCCGTACCAGGTGGCGTTGTCCTGCAGCCCGCCGTAGACGTTGTAGGGCCAGGCCAGGTCCACGCTCACGTGGTAGAACTGCGAGAGCGGCAGGCTGCCCACGAAGCGCCAGTGGCTGCCCCGGTCGAGGCTGACGTAGACGCCCCCGTCGGTGCCGATCACGAGCTGCTCGGTGTTGCGCGGGTTGACCCACAGGGCGTGCACGTCCGAGTGGAAGCTGGGGCCGAACATGCCGCCCCCGCCCAGCCCGCCCCAGGTCCGGCCGCCGTCGTCGCTCACGGCCGCGCCGAAGCCCGGCTTGTAGACGCGCTCGGGCGTCCCCGGGTCGACCACCAGCCGCGAGAAGTAGAACGGCCGGCCCGTGACCGCGCTGGCGTCGCTGACCTGCCTCCAGGTGTCGCCGTGGTCGTCGGAGCGGTACAGGCCCGACCTGGCGGCCTCGACCGTGGCGTAGACCGTGGCCGGGGCCGAGGGGGCCACGGCGAGGGCGATGCGGCCCAGGTCGCCCGCGGGCAGCCCCTGCCTCACGGGCTTCCAGGTCGACCCGCCGTCGCCGGACTTGAACAGGCCGCTGCGGGGGCCGCCCGAGGTGAAGAAGTCGGGCTTGCGGCGGAACTGCCACATGGCCGCGTAGACCTGCGACGGGTCGGCCGGGTCCAGCGCCAGGTCGGCGCAGCCGGTGTCGGGGGCGACGTAGAGCACCTTCTCCCAGGTCTTGCCCGCGTCCCGGGTGCGGAAGACCCCGCGCTCCGGGCTGTCCGCGAAGGCCCCGCCCGTGGCGCAGACGAAGACCGTGCTGCCGTCCTGCGGGTGCACGGCCACCTGGGCGATGCGCTCGGTGCCCTCCAGCCCCAGCTTCTCCCAGGTCTCGCCGCCGTCGCGCGAGCGGTAGACGCCGTCGCCCTGGGAGACGCTGTTGCGGACCCAGGTCTCGCCCGTGCCCACCCACACCACCTGCGGCGCGCGCGGGTCCACGGCGATGGCGCCGATGGAGGGCGTGTGCTTGTCGAAGACCGGCTTGAAGACCAGCCCGCCGTCGCTGGACTTCCAGACCCCGCCCGCGGCCGCGCCGACGTAGATCGTCAGGCGGTCGCCCGGCACGGCGGCGAGGGCGGAGACGCGACCGCTCATGGCGGCCGGGCCGATCGAGCGGGCCTCCAGGCCGCCGAACGTGTCGGAGTCGATCTTGACGTCCTGGGACAGCGCCGGCCGGGCCAGCAGCAGGCCGGCGCAGAGGGAGAGGGCGGCCTTCGTGTTCATGGCTCGTGACCTCCCAGGGGCCTCAGTCGTTCTTCGGGGGTGGGACGGGGCTGGCCGCCGCCGCGGGCGCCGGCATCCGGAAGCGGGCCGCGTCCAGGGGCACGTTGAGCTCGACCTTCTCGGTCACGATGCGCTGCCGCTCGGGCGCGCCCTTGATGCCGCCCTCGATGGTGTGGGGGATGACGATGCCGCCCACCTCCTTGAAGTCGCCGTAGGTGGTCTCGGTCTCCACCTCGCTGTCGCGGACCTTGCGCCTGCCCTCGCTGCGGATCTCCAGGAAGTACTCCGCGTCCAGGAAGGTGTAGCGCACGTCGCCGTTCTTCAGCGTGACCTTGAGCTTGTAGGCGTCGGTCCCCTCGGCCTTCTCCTTGCCGACCAGCTCCACCGTGTGGCCCTTGGCCTTGTAGTCCACCAGCGGGCCGTCGATGTCGGCCTGCTCCTCGGTGTCCTTGAGCTCGTCGGGCGACATCGGCTGCGGGTCCTTGCGGCCCCCGAAGGGCATCAGCGTCCAGCCGGCCTGGCCGTCGTAGGCCTGGACGCCCGTCATGCCCTGGAGCACGAACTCCATCCGGACCTGGTTGGGGCGCTTCAGCTCGAGCACGATCGGGGCCTCGAGGCCCGGGCCCATGGTCATCTTGCCGGTGACGCGCAGCGACTGGACGGACTTGAGCTTCTCGAGGCCGCCGCGGGCCTCGACGTTCTTCTGGATCAGCTCGTCGACGGTCTGGGCCTGGAGCGGCAGGGACAGGGCGGCGGCGCCAAGGACCAGGCCGAGGCGGGCGGGCAGCGAGCGGGGCATGAGGCCTCCTTCGAGGGAGCGCGGGCGAGGTTGGGCGTGCGGCGTCCCGGCGGGCGCGCTTGACGGGCCCGCGCAGACACCATCGTACAGGGATCTACGTGCGGCCGGCCGGCGGAGTTCCCCCGGCTGGCCTGCGCGCGGCGAATCCCGGCGGGGGCGCGTGTAGGATGTGGCTCCTGCCCCCGTCCCACGGCGCAGGACCGGCGGCGCTCCCAGGAGGAGACGATGGCTTGCAGCGCGAGGCGGGGACGACGACTGGCCGGGCTGGCGTTGACGGTGGCGCTGGCCGGCCTGGCCCCCGGAGGCGCGAGCCAGGTGCCCGCGACCGCAGCCCCCCAGGCGCAGCGCTTCCGGCTGCTGCGGTCCACCTCGGGCCCCTCCGGTGTCCAGCGCGCGGGGCGCTACCTGGTCGAGGACCCGCGCACGGCCTTCTCCCTGGAACAGGACCGCCAGCTGGTGGTCCACTTCGAGTGGGAGGGCCCGGCCGGGCGGCACGAGCTGCGCGGAACGTGGCGGGACCCCCAGGGGCTGGTCGCCCAGCAGTCGGCCCTGGCCCTGGACGCCCCGCAGCGCCGCTTCGGGAGCTTCTGGACGCTGCTCCTGGCGGAGCACATGGCCCCGGGCGCCTGGACCCTCGAGGTCAGCATCGACGGCGAGCCGGCCGGCCGCCACGTCGTCGAGCTGCAGCGTGGCCCGCGGGCCGTCACGGCGCCCTCGCGCCGGCTGCTGTCGCCCGGGGAGGCCTACGAGCGCCTGGCCGCCTCGACCGCGTGGCTGACCGCCCTCGACGCCGCCGGGCGGCCGCTCCGGCGCGGCGCCGCCTTCTCCGTGGAGCCGGGGGTGGTGGCCACGGCCTTCCAGGTGGTCGACGGCGCCTCGACCCTGCGGCTCTCGCTCCCGGGCGGGCGCAGCCTCGAGACACGGCACCTGCAGGCCTGGAGCCGCTGGCAGGACTGGGCCGTGCTCGCGCTGCCGGAAAAGGCGGACGTTCCAGCGCTGCCGCGCGCCGCCGGGGGCGGCTGGAGCGTGGGCGACCACGGCTTCACCCTGGCCCAGGGCGAGGACGGGGCCAGCGTCATCGTCGAGCTGTCGCTCGCCGGGCGGTCGTCGCACCCGCGCGCGGGGGAGCGGCTGAGCCTCGCGGGCGGCGCCCCGCGCGAGTCGGCGGGGGCGCCGATCCTCGACGACTACGGCGAGCTCGTGGGCCTGCTGGGCGGCAGCACGACGCCGGGCGACACCTGGGCGCTCGGGACGCCCATGTCGTACCTGCGCGCCGTCGGCGGCCTGGCCCGCGCCACGCCCA
>JBDIBD010000101.1:0-11816 GCA_039812725.1 Vicinamibacteria bacterium
GCTGCTCGGCCTGCTCTGGCTGTGGCGGCGCCGCGACGGGCGCGGCGCGGCCGTGCTCGCGGCGCTGGGCGTGAGCCACTGGCTGCTCGACGTGGCCAGCCACCGTCCCGACATGCCGCTCCTGCCGTCCGGAGGTCCGCTGCTCGGCCTCGGGCTGTGGAACTCGCCGCTGGCGACGGTGCTGGTCGAGTCGGCCCTCTTCGCGGCCGGCGTGGCGCTCTACGCGGCGGCGACGGGCGGCCGGCGCGCGCCCGGGACCGGCGCGCTGGCTACGCTCGTGGCCACGCTGGCCGCAGTCTACGCGGCCAACCTGCTGGGCCCGCCGCCGCCCAGCACGACCGCCGTGGCCGTCGCTGCGCTGCTGCTCGCGCCGGTCCTCTGGCTGTGGGGCAACCGGGTCGACCGCCGCCGCGCCGCGGCCTGAGCGCACAATCGGCTGGATCGACCGCCGCGGAGGGCGGGCGCATAATTCCCGGGCGGGACACCCCCCGGGAGGCCACCATGTCACCACTCATCCCCCACCGCGCCGCGCGCGCGCTCGCCCTCTTGTCCCTGGCCGCGGCGCTCGGCGCCGGCCTGGCGGGCGCCGACATCGACCCGCAGCGCCTGCACGGGCTGCAGGCCCGCTCGATCGGGCCGGCCGGGATGTCGGGCCGCATCGCGGTGCTCGAGGCCGTCGAGAGCCAGCCCGACGTGGTCTACGCCGGCGCCGCCACCGGCGGCGTCTGGAAGTCCACCAACGCCGGCCTGACGTGGCAGCCGCTGTTCGACGACCAGCCCGTGCACGCGGTCGGGTCGATCGCGGTGTTCCAGCCCAACCCGCAGGTGGTGTGGGTCGGCACGGGCGAGGGCAACGTGCGCAACAGCACCTCGGTGGGCGACGGCGTCTACCGCTCCCTGGACGGCGGACGCACGTGGACCCACGCCGGCCTGGAGAAGACCGAGCGCATCTACCGCCTGCTGGCTCACCCCACGAACCCCGAGGTGGCCTGGGCCTGCGCCATGGGCCAGGAGTGGGGCGAGAACCCCGAGCGCGGCGTCTTCCGCACCGACGACGGCGGCAAGAGCTGGAAGAAGGTCCTCTCCGTCGACGAGAAGACCGGCTGCGGCGAGCTGGCCCTCGACCCGTCCAACCCGAACAAGCTGATCGCGGGCATGTGGCAGTACCGGCGCTGGCCCTGGTTCTTCAAGTCCGGCGGCCCGGGTTCCGGCATGTACGTCACCCACGACGGCGGCGCCACCTGGCGCAGGGCCCAGGAAGAGGACGGCCTGCCCAAGGGCGAGCTGGGACGCATGGGCATCGCCTTCTCGCGCTCGAACCCCGAGATCGTCTACGCGCTGGTCGAGGCCGAGGCCTCGGCCCTGCTCCGGTCCGAGGACGGCGGCCGCACCTGGCGCAAGGTCAACGAGCAGGTCAACGTGGCCCCGCGCCCGTTCTACTTCGGCGACATCCGGGTCGACCCGGCCTGGCCCAACCGCGTCTACAGCGTGGACTACGTCATCCGCGTTTCCGACGACGGGGGCAAGAGCTTCAAGGTCCTGCCGGGCGCAGCCTGGAGCGAGATCCACGGCGACTACCACGCGCTCTGGATCGACCCGCGCGACCCGCACCGCATGTACTCGGGCAACGACGGCGGCGTGGCGGTCAGCCACGACCGCGGCCAGACCTTCCGCTTCGTGGGCAACCTGCCGCTGGCGCAGTTCTACCACGTGGCCGTGGACCTGGAGCAGCCCTACAACGTCTACGGCGGCCTGCAGGACAACGGCTCCTGGCGCGGACCGTCCACGGTCTGGCAGCGCGGCGGCATCCGCAACCACCACTGGCTGGAGGTCGGCGGCGGCGACGGCTTCGAGGTGCTGCCGCACCCGAAGGACGCTCAGCAGGGCTACTCGCTCTGGCAGGGCGGCAACCTGATGCGCTTCGACCTGCGCACCGGCGCCACCCGCATCGTCAAGCCCGCGCCGCCCGAGGGCCTGCGCCTGCGCTTCAACTGGAACGCCGCGCTCGCCACCGACCCCTTCGCCGCCGACACGGTCTATCTCGGCAGCCAGTTCGTGCACCGCTCCACCGACCGCGGCGAGAGCTGGCAGGTCGTCAGCCCCGACCTGACCAGCAACAACCCCGAGTGGCAGAAGTCCGACGAGAGCGGCGGCCTGACCCCCGACGTCAGCCAGGCCGAGGCCTACACCACGCTGATCTCCATCGCCCCCTCGCCGGTCGAGAAGGGCGTGATCTGGACCGGCTCCGACGACGGCCGCGTGCACGTCACGCGCGACGACGGCAAGACCTGGACCTCGGTCGAGGCCAACCTCAAGGGCGTCCCCGCCCACACCTGGGTGCCGCACGTCGAGGCCTCGCCCCACGCGGGCGGCACGGCCTTCGTGGTTTTCGACAACCACCGCCGCTCCGACTGGACCCCCTACGTCTACCGCACCGACGACTACGGCAAGACCTGGCGCTCGCTGGCGACGCCCGCGCTGCGCGGCTACGCCCTGGTGCTGAGGCAGGACCCGGTCAAGAAGGAGCTGCTCTACCTCGGCACCGAGTTCGGCCTGTACGTCTCGTTCGACGGCGGCGCGCGCTGGACGCGGCTCGAGAAGACCCTCCCGACCGCCTCGGTGATGGACCTGGTGGTGCACCCGCGCGAGCACGACCTGGTCATCGCCACCCACGGCCGGGCGCTGTGGATCCTCGACGACGTGCGGCCGCTGCGGGCCCTGACCGAGGAGTCCCTGAAGAAGCCGCTCGAGCTCTTCGAGGTGGCCGACGCTCAGCAGCACTGGCGGCGCTCGGAAGAGGGCGGCTTCGGCTTCGGGGCCGGCGAGTTCCGCGGCCAGAGCCGGCCCTACGGCGCGATCCTGACCTTCGCCCTCGACCAGCCGGGGCTGCCGCTCTACGACGCCGAGAAGGAGCGCGCCCGCAAGGAGCAGGAGCGGCAGGCGGCGCGGCAGAAGGCCGCCGACCCGAAGGCCGCCGGGGCCGGCCCGGCAGAGCCCAAGGGCGACGAGCCGCCCAAGGTCGAGATCGTGGTCACCGACGCGGCGGGCAAGCTGGTGCGGCGCTTCAAGGCGCCGGCGCACCTCGGGCTGAACCGCGCCGTCTGGGACCTGCGCAGCGAGCCGGGGCGCGAGCTGCCCCAGGCCGAGGACGAGCCGCGCGACGAGGACGACGACGGGCGCGCCGGGCCCGAGGTCGTGCCGGGCGCCTACACGGTCACGCTGAGGTACGGCGGCCACGAGGCCAGCCGCAGCGTGCGCGTGCTGGCCGACCCTCGCTCGAAGAACACGCCCGCGGACTGGCAGGCCCGCTGGGAGGCCCTGCAGCGCGCCCAGGCCCTGCGCGATCGGGCCGCCGAGGCCGTCTGGCGCCTGCGCCGCACGCGCGACGACGTGGCCCTGGTGCAGAGGAAGGCCCGCCAGGCCGCCGAGGACGCGGGCGAGAAGGACAAGGCCAGGCTGGCCGAGCTGCCGCTGGTCAAGGCCGGCGACGAGCTCAAGAAGAAGCTCTCCGACGTCGAGAAGCGGCTCTGGCAGGCGCCCGAGGCCAAGGGCATCCAGCCCGACACCGACGTCATGAGCCGGCTGGGCGAGCCGCTCTTCTTCATGGCCTCGTCCTGGGAGCCGCCCAGCCCGACGCACCTGCTCTACCTGGCCCGGGCCGACAAGGCCCTCGCCGCGATCCTGCCCGAGATCGACAGGCTGTTCGCGCAGGACGTGGCCGCCTTCCAGGCCCGGGTGGCGGAGGCCAAGGTCGGCCTGCTGCCGGACTGGCCGGCGCCGCTGGCCGAGCCCCGGTAGGGCCTGGGGCGTTCCTGCGGGGTGGGGCGCCGCTGCGGCCCCACCCCGCCGGCCGCTCCACCCGCCAAGCCCAGCCGCCGCATCGACTTGCGCCGATCCCGTGCCGGGCGCCCGCCCGGCACGGGACTTGAAGCTCCTCCCGTCGAAACCGGGCCGCCACGGCCCGCTGAACGGAGGAGAGCGTGAAGCGAATCCTGTCGTCCCTCGCCGTCCTGACCCTGGCCGGCCTGGTCGCGCAGCCGGTGCACGCCGCGACCGCACCGCACCACTCGTCGAGCAGCTCCCACCATGCGAGCAGCACGGCCCACAAGCCGCAGCTCGACCTCAACACGGCCACCGAGGTCGAGCTGGCGGCGCTGCCGGGCGTGGGCGAGGCCTACGCGAAGAAGATCGTCGAGGGCCGGCCGTACAAGGCCAAGAACGAGCTGGTGCAGCGCAAGATCGTGCCGCAGGCCACGTACAACAAGTTCCAGGCCCAGGTGATCGCCAAGCAGCCGGCGGCCACCCCCACGGCGGCGCACTAGCCTCGGCCCGGGCCTCGGAGGCCGGGCGGCTCCACGGGAGCCGCCCGCGCTTCCAGCCCGGGGGCAGGCGGCGGCCATGGAATCGCTGCTGTTCAAGTACGGCTACGCGCTGCTCTTCCTCGGAGTGGCCCTCGAGGGCGAGGCGGCCCTGCTGGCCGCAGCCGTGCTGTCGTCGCGCGGCTTCTTCCCGCTCCCCGTGGTGATCGCGGTGGCGGTGGCGGCCAACTCGCTGGCCGACCAGGCCTACTTCCACCTGGCCCGCCTGCGCGGCCGGGCCTGGCTGGACCGCCGCTTCGGCGAGCATCCCCGCTACCAGCGGCTGGTGGCGCTGATGGCCCGTCGCGGCGGCTTCCTGCTGGTGGCGAGCCGCTTCGCCTACGGCCTGCGCATCGCCATCCCGGCGGCTTGTGGCGCGCTGGGGATGGGCGCGCTGACCTTCACGCTGCTGGACCTGCTGGCCGGCCTGGCCTGGGCGCTGCCCGTGGCGGCCCTGGGCTACACCGCCGGCGGAGCGCTCGAGCCCGTGCTCGACGGGCTGAGGCGCTACGAGCAGGGGCTGGCGCTGCTGGCCGTGGCGGGCGTGGCCGCCTGGCTGGGCGTGCGGCACGTGCGCCGCGTGGTGCGCTGGCGCGAGCTGGGCTGGGCCGACCTGCACGCGGTGGTCCCGTTCGTGGTCGGGCTGATGGGCCTGCTCAACCTGCTGTCGGCCATCGTCCCGCGCGAGCCGGGCGCCATGCAGGTGCTCGAGCAGTGGCTGCCCCTGGAGGTCACCCAGCGCAGCCGCGCGCTCATGCTGCTGGCCGGGCTGGCGCTGCTGCAGGTGACCCGCAACCTGGGCCGCCGCAAGGCCCTGGCCTGGTGGGTCGCGGTCGTGGCGCTGGGCGTCTCGCTCTTCACCCACGTCGGGCGGGCCTTCGACCTGCACCACTCGCTGATCGCGGCCCTCCTGCTGGGCTACCTCGTGACCTTCCGGCGGCGCTTCAACGCGCGCAGCGACCCGGCCTCGCTGCGCCAGGGGCTGCTGATGGCCCCCGTGCTGGCCGCGGCGGTGTGGGTCTTCGGCCTGGTGGGGCTCCGCGACCTGCGGGCCCAGTTCCTGTGGGCGGACGGCAACGGCCCGGCCGTGGAGGCGGCCCGCTCCGGCCTGCTGATCGTGGACCCGGGGGTCGAGCCGGTCAGCGACCACGCCGCCCGCTTCCTCGGGGCCCTGCAGATCGCGGGCTGGGCCGCGCGCCTCTATCTGCTGGTGCTGCTGCTGCGCCCGGTGGCGCTGCGCCGGCGGCAGGAGGCCTCCCCCGACGCGCTCACGCGCCTGGTGCGCGAGCACGGCCGCGCCTCGCTGTCGGCCTTCGCCGCCCAGGACGACAAGCACCACCTGCTGGTGGCCGGCGGCGAGGCGCTGGTGGCCTTCGCCGTGCGCGGCTCGGTGGCCTTCGCCGCCGGCGACCCGCTGTGCGCCCCGGCCGACCTCGAGCGCGCGGCCGCGGAGTGGCTGGAGCACTGCCGGCACAACGGCTGGACGCCCTGCGTGTACGAGGCCTCGGCCGAGGCCCTGCCCGCCTACGGCCGCCTGGGCCTGCGCTCGCTGAAGATGGCCGAGGAGGCGCTCATCGACCTGGCCTCCTTCAGCCTGGCCGGCGGCAAGCGCGCCGCGCTGCGCTCGATGGTCCACAAGGTCACGCGCCTCGGCCTCACCGTGCGGCGCTACGACCGGGCGCGCGCGCCCGAGCCGGCCGTGGACGAGCAGCTCGAGCAGATCTCCGAGGAGTGGCTGGCCGAGAAGCGCCTGGGCGAGATGGGCTTCAGCGTGGGGCGCTTCTCGCTCGAGTCCCTCGACCAGGCCCACGTGTTCCTGTGCTTCTCCGGCGAGCGGCTGCTGGCCTTCACGTCCTGGCGTCCCTACGCCGGCGGCCGCGCCGCGCTGCTCGACCTGATGCGCAAGCGGCACGAGGCGCCCTCCGGGACCATGGACCTGCTGGTGGCCCGCTCGCTCGAGGAGCTGCGCGAGGCCGGCCTGGCGGAGGCCAGCCTGGCCAACGCGCCCCTGGCCAACGTGGGCGAGCCCCGCGGCGGGCTGGAGCAGGGCGTGGCGCTGCTGTTCGAGAACCTGAACGCCTTCTACGGCTACAAGAACCTGTTCCAGTTCAAGAAGAAGTTCGCGCCCCGCTGGGAAGGGCGCTACTTGGTCTACCCGCGCGGGGCCGACCTGCCGACGGTGACCTGGGCGCTGACGCGCGTGCACGGCGCCGCCAGCCTGCGCCGGCTGGTGGCCGGCGCCCTGAGGCTGCCCGGGGCGGCACGCGCCGCCACGGCCCGGGCGCTCGAGGCCACGTGAGGGACTGGAGCGACGCCGATGAGCGAGAGGCTCCGCCAGATCCTGCCGGCCCTGCTCGGGCTGCTGCTGTTCGGCGCGGCCCTGGCCGTCCTGCGGCGCGAGCTGCACGCGGTCACCTGGCACGAGCTGACCTCGGACGTGCTGGCGGTGCCGGCCACGCGGCTGCTGGCGGCGGTGCTGCTGACCGCCGCCAACTACGTGGTCCTCGGCGGCTACGACCTGCTGGCCTTCGCCTCCATCGGCCACGCCCTCTCGCGCTGGCGCGTGGCCGCCGCCTCGATGCTCGCCTACGCGGTGGCCAACAGCGTCGGCTTCGCCATGTTCTCGGGCGCCGCGGTGCGCTACCGCTTCTACACCCGCTGGGGCGTCACGGCCCGGCAGCTCTCGCAGGTGGTGTTCTCCTATTCCGTCACGTTCTGGCTGGGTCTCCTCTTCCTGGGCGGCTGGAGCCTGGCCGTCAGCCCGCTGCCGACGGCCCACGAGCTGCCCGCGCGCGAGCTGGTGGCGCCCCTGGGCTGGCTGCTGCTGCTGGCCAGCCTGGGCTACCTCGCGGCCGTGCACGTGCGCCGCGAGCCCATCCGCCTGTGGAAGCTCGAGCTGCCCCTGCCGGCGCCCCGCTTCGCCTTCGCTCAACTGGCCGTGTCGTCCCTCGACTGGGGCCTGGCGGCGGCCGTGCTGTGGGTCCTGCTGCCGCCCAGCGCCCTGAGCTTCGGCGGCCTGCTGGGGGCCTTCCTGGCGGCCCAGCTGCTGGGCCTCGCCAGCCACGTTCCGGGCGGCGTGGGCGTCTTCGAGGGGCTGATGGTGCTGCTGCTCCGGCCCTTCCTGCCCTCGGCCCAGCTCCTGCCGGCCCTGGTCGTCTACCGCCTGGTCTACTACGTGCTGCCGCTGACGGTGGCCCTGCTGGCGCTGCTGGCCGACGAGCTGCGCCAGCGCCGCGAGAGCACGGCGCGGGCCGGGGCGCTCCTGGGCTGGCTGAGCGAGCAGCTCACGCCGCGCGTGCTGGCCACCTTCACCTTCCTGGCCGGGGCCGGCCTGCTCTTCTCGGGCGCGACGCCGGCGGCCCCGGGACGGCTGGGCTGGCTCGAGGGGCTGCTGCCGCTGGCGGTGATCGAGGCCTCGCACTTCCTCGGCAGCCTGGTCGGGGCCGGGCTGCTGCTGGTCTCGCAGGGCCTCGCGCGCCGCCTGGACGCGGCCTACTTCCTGGCCGCGGGCGGCCTGCTGGCCGGAATCCTGGCCTCGCTGCTGAAGGGCGCGGACTTCGAGGAGGCCACGCTGCTGGCGCTGCTGCTGGTCGTGCTCTGGCGCGCCCGGCCGGCCTTCGACCGCCGCGCCGCGCTGCTCGAGACGGCCTTCTCTCCCGGCTGGGTCGCGGCGGTGCTGGCCACGCTGGCGGCCAGCCTGTGGCTGGGCGCGTTCGCCTTCAGGCACGTCGAGTACTCCCACGAGCTGTGGTGGCAGTTCGAGCTGGGCAGCGAGGCCTCGCGCTCCCTGCGCTCGTCGGTGGGCGCGGCCGTGGGGCTGGGGCTGCTGGGCTTCGCGCGCCTCATGCGGCCCGCCCCGCACGACGCCCCGCTGCCCACGGCGGGCGAGCTCGAGGCGGCCGGGCCGGCCATCGCCGGCCAGTCGTCGTCCTTCCCCTACCTGGCCTACCTGGGCGACAAGAGCCTGCTCTTCGATGACGAGCGGCGCGGCTTCGTGATGTACGGCGTCCAGGGGCGCACCTGGGTGGCGCTGGGCGACCCGGTCGGCCCGCCCGCGCTCCTGCCGGCCCTGGTGCGACTCTTCCTCGAGCGCTGCGACGACTTCGGCGGCACGCCCGTCTTCTACGAGGTGCGCAAGGAAGGCCTGCACCGCTACGCCGACTTCGGCCTGAGCTTCGTCAAGCTGGGCGAGGAGGCACGCGTGGACCTGCGGGCCTTCACCCTGCAGGGCGGCGCGGGCCACCGCCACCGGCAGTCCCTGCGGCGCCTCGAGAAGGAGGGGGCCTCCTTCAGGATCGTGCCGCCCGCGGAGGTGCCGGCGCTGATGGACCGGCTGCGGGCCGTCTCCGACTCCTGGCTGCGCGAGAAGGCCGCGGCCGAGAAGGGCTTCTCGCTGGGCTTCTTCGCGCCCGCCTACCTGGCGCGCTTCCCCGTCGCGGTGGTGGAGCGCGAGGGGCGCGTGCAGGCCTTCGCCAACGTCTGGCCCGGGCCGCAGGGCGAGGAGCTGTCGGTGGACCTCATGCGCTACACGGAGGACGCGCCCAAGGGCGTCATGGAGTCGCTGTTCGTGCACCTCATGCGCTGGGGCCAGGAGCAGGGCTACCGCTGGTTCGTGCTCGGCATGGCGCCGCTCTCCGGCTTCGAGCGCTCGCCCGTGGCGCCGCTGTGGAACCGGCTGGGGAGCCTGCTCTACGAGCACGGCGAGCGCTTCTACAACTTCCAGGGGCTGCGCGCCTACAAGGAGAAGTTCGACCCCGTCTGGGAGCCGCACTACCTGGCCTACCCCGGCGGGCTGTCCCTGCCGCGCATCCTGGCCGACGTCTCCGCCCTCATCGCGGGCGGCTATCGGAGGATCTTCCTGAGATGAGACCCTGGCAGGCCCTGCTGACCCTCTGCCTGGCCCTGGCCCCGACGGCCCCGGCCGGGCCGCCGACCGAGACCCTCAGGCTGCCCGTCTTCGGCCAGGTGGCGCTGTACGCGCCCGCGGGCCCGCCCCGGCAGGTGGTGCTGTTCGTCTCCGGCGACGGCGGCTGGAACCTGGGCGTGATCTCGATGGCCGAGCGCGTGCGCGACCTGGGCGCGCTGGTGGTGGGCATCGACATCCGCGCCTTCTTGAAGAGCCTCGAGACGGCCCATGGCTGCGCCTACCCGGCCGGCTCGCTCGAGGAGCTGGCGCGCGTGGTGGAGCAGCACCGGGGCCTGCCGGCCTATCAGCGCCCGATCCTGGTGGGCTACTCCTCCGGGGCCACGCTGGTCTACGCCGCCCTGGCGGCCGCGCCTCCCGAGACCTTCGCGGGAGCCATCAGCCTGGGCTTCTGCCCGGACGTGGAGCTGCACAACGCGCTCTGCAGGTCGCGCGGCCTGGAGCTCGACAAGCGCGCCGGCCACGTGGGCTGGGACCTGCGCCCCTTCCCCGGGCTGAGCGTCCCGTGGGCCGTGCTGCAGGGCGAGATCGACCAGGTCTGCGCCCCCGCCCCCACGCGGGCCTTCGTGACGGCCACGGGCTCCGCCCGGCTCTATTCGCTGCCCAAGGTCGGCCACGGCTTCTCGGTGCCGCGCAACTGGGAGCCGCAGTTCCTCGAGGCCTACCAGTCGATCGCCGGCGCGCCCGCCCGCGAGGAGGCCGCGCAGCCCTCGTCGGTCCCGGGCGTCGAGGACCTCGGGCTGGTCGAGGTCCCCGCCCGCGCCGGCGCGGAGCGGGGCCTCCTGGCCGTGATCCTCACCGGCGACGGGGGCTGGGCCGAGATCGACAAGGGCGTGGCCTCCGGGCTGGCCCAGGCCGGCGTGCCCGTGGTCGGCTGGAGCAGCCTGCGCTACTTCTGGACGCCGCGCACGCCCGAGGGCGCCGCCGCCGACCTGGCGCGCGTGATCGAGCACTACGCCGCGGCCTGGAAGAAGGAGCGCGTGCTGCTGGTGGGCTACTCCTTCGGCGCCGACGCGCTGCCCTTCCTGGTCAACCGCCTGCCGGCCGCGGCGCGCGCGCGCGTGGCGGGCGTGGGGCTGCTGGGCCTCTCCGACACGGCGGCCTTCGAGTTCCACGTCTCGAGCTGGCTGGGCGGCGGCGGCGACCCGCAGCGGCCCACGGCCCCCGAGGTGGCGCGGCTGACCGTCCCGGTGACCTGCGTGCACGGGGCCAACGAGAGCGACTCGGGCTGCCTGGCCCTGAAGGGCGGCGCGGTGCGCGTGCTGGCGGTGGGCAGCGGGCACCACTTCGGCGGCGACTACTCGCGCCTGGCGGAGCTGCTGCTGGCCGCCCCGGGCGGCCCGTGAGGGCTCCCTCGTCACGGCTCGCGGCGCTGGCGGCGTCGGCGGCGCTCGTGCTCGCCGCGGGGATCGGGGACCGCCTGACGGGCGACGAGGTGGCCTTCACGCTGGCCTACCTGAGCCCCGTGGCCCTGAGCGCCTGGCGCGCGGGTCGAGCCGCGGGCCTGCTGGTCGCGGCGCTGGCGGCCGCCACCTCGCTCGTGGCCGGGCGCACCCAGGCCTCCGCCGCCGTGCGCTGCTGGAACCTGGCCACCGAGCTGGCCGTCTTCGGCGCCCTGGCCACGCTGCTGGCGGACCTCCGGGGGCGCCTGGACCGCGAGTCGCAGCGGGCCCTCACGGACCCGCTGACCGGCCTCAGGAACCGCCGCGCCTTCCGCGAGGCCATGCTGCAGGAGCTCGAGCGCGACCGCCGCCACCGGCACCCGCTCACGCTGGCGCTGCTGGACCTCGACGACTTCAAGCGGGTCAACGACACGCTCGGCCACGCGGCCGGCGACGAGGTGCTCACGCGGGTGGCCGGCCTGCTGCGCGGGCGGCTGCGGGCCGTGGACGTGGTGGCCCGCCTGGGCGGCGACGAGTTCGCCCTGCTCCTGCCGGAGACCTCGCTGCCCGAGGCGCGAGCGCTGCTGCAGGACCTGTCTCGCCTGGTCCCCGCGGGCCTGGCCGCGCACGCCGGGGCGGTCGGGCTGAGCCTCGGCGCGGTCACCTTCGAGCGGCCGCCGGCCAGCGTGGAGGAGGCCCTGGACGAGGCCGACCGGCTGCTCTACGAGGCCAAGCGCCTGGGCAGGGGCCGCCTGCGCCACGAGGCCTGGCCACCGCCCGCGCGGGCCTGACCTGCGCGACGTACGGGCCGCGGGCCCTCAGCGGGGCTCCTCGTCGTCCAGGGGCAGGCCGAAGCGCTCCGCCATGCGGTAGAGCGTGCGGCGATCGATGCCCAGCACCTCGGCCGCCCGGCTGCGGTTGCCCTTGACCTCGGCCAGCACGTGGCGCAGGTAGCGCTTCTCGATCTCGTCCAGGCTGGGCAGCCCGGCGAAGAGCGTGGCCTCGAGCGGCGGCGCCGCGCGGCGGAAGGTGGCGGGCAGGTCGGCGGCGTCGATGGTGCCGCCGCGGGCCTCCGCCGCCAGCCGCTCGAGGGTGTTCTCGAGCTCGCGCACGTTGCCGGGCCAGGGCTGGGCGGCCAGGGCCGCCACGGCC
>JBDIBD010000102.1:0-11747 GCA_039812725.1 Vicinamibacteria bacterium
CGATCTCCCGGAGCAGGCGGGCGAGCTGGCGCGGCGCCTGGCCGAACTGGGCGCCGAAGTGGTCGAGCTGCCCACTCTCGCCCTTGCGCCGCCCGCGGACTGCGGGCCGCTCGACGACGCGCTGAGGCGCCTGGGCTCCTTCGACTGGCTGGTCTTCACCTCCGCCAACGCGGTCGCCGCGGTGCGCGAGCGCCTCGCGGTGCTCGGGCTCGAGCCGCCGGCGCGCCCCCCGCGCGGCGCCAGCGTCGGCGCGGCCACCAGCGCGGCCTGCCGCGAGGCGCTGCCCTGGCTGCCGCTCGAGCTGCAGCCCGAGAGCGACTTCCGCGCCGAGGGGCTGCTCCTGGCCTTCGAGCGCGTCGAGGTGGCCGGGCGGGCCGTGCTCGTGCCGCTCTCCGAGCGCGCCCGCGACGTGCTGGCGAGCGGGCTCGTGGCGCGCGGGGCGCGCGTGACCGCTCCCGTGGCCTACCGCAACGTGGCCCCGCCTGGCCTGGCCGAACGCTACGCGGAGCTGGCGCGCGCGGGCTTCGACCTGCTGGTCTTCGCCTCGCCCTCGGCCGTGCAGAACCTCGTGGCGGCGGTGGGGGAGATGGCCCTGCGCGGCCGTCCCGCCGCGGTGATCGGCCCCGTCACCGAGCAGGCCGCCCGCCAGGCCGGCCTCGACGTGATCGCCCGGGCCGAGCCGTCGACGGCCGAGGGGCTGGTGGCCGCCCTGGCCAGGCGCCCTGGACCGGCCGCCTGAGCTCGCCGCGCGGCGCCCGGCCGCGGCAGTAGACTGGAGACGTGGCAGGCTGGGTGGCGGGCCGGTGCCCTGGCCCGGCGCGTGGGCGGCCGGCAGGCCGGGACTCCGGCGTCGAGACCCTGCGCGGACTCGCCATCCTGCTGATGGTGGCCGGCCACGTCATCGGCGACGGCCCCGGCTCGGGCCTGCGCGTTCGCGACGGCTCTGGTTGGCGCTACGCCTACTACACCCTGGCGCCGCTGCGCATGCCGCTCTTCACGGCCATCTCCGGCTTCGTGTACGCCCTGCGCCCGGCCACCGCGTCCGGCTGGTCGGCCTTCATGGCCGGGAAGGCGCGCCGGCTCCTGGTCCCGCTGGCCGTGGTGGGCAGTGCCTTCGTGGCGCTGCGGTCGTCGGTGCCGGGCGTCAACGCGCGGCCCACGTTCACCCACCTGACGGACCTGGTCATCTATCCCTACGCGCACTTCTGGTACCTCTACGCGCTGGCCTGGGTCTTCCTGCTGGTGGGAACGCTGGACGCGCTCCGCCAACTGCGCACGCCCCGCCGGTGGGCGCTGCTGGCGGCCCTGGCGCTGGTCGTGGCGGCCTCGGGGTGCGGCGCCACGCCCCTGCTCGGCCTCGGCCAGGCCCAGATCCTGCTGCCCTACTTCCTGCTGGGCCTCGGGCTGGGCCGTTTCGGAGCTCCCGGCGGCGGCTGGTTCGCGGCAGCCGTGCTGGGGGCGGGGGCCGCCGGGATGGCGCTCTACCAGGGCGACGGCCTGGGCTGGTGGCGCATCGGCGCGCTCGAGCACTACCTGGCCACCACGCTCATCGGCGCCGCCGCCGCGGCGGCGGGGCTGTGCTGGCGCGTGGCCTGGCGGCCCCTGGCGGTCCTGGGCGGCTACTCCTACGGCATCTACCTCATGCACGTGTTCGGCACGGCCGGGGCCCGCATCGCGCTGGTCGACCTCGGCGTCACCGCGCTGCCCGTGCTCGCGCTGGCCAACCTGGTCGCGGGGCTGGCGTTGCCCGTCCTCGTGCAGAAGGCGGTCGAGCATCGCCCCTGGCCGGCCCTGCTGCTGCTCGGAGCGCGAGCCGAAGCCGTGCCGTGAGCGCGGTGGCTGCCGAGCCGCGGCTGGCCCTAGAATCCGCGCCAATGCCCGCCTCCATCCGCCGCGACGTGCACGTCCCGAACGAGTCCGACGCCTTCGTGTTCGCCTCGGCCGCCCTGCGCGGCAGCGGGCTGATGCCCGGCGAGGAAGCCTGGCGGCAGCGCGTGGCGGCCTGCGAGCTGCTGCCGGTCGTGGTCGAGAGCGAGGACCCGGCCAGCGTGCGGGTCGTGGTCGGCGGCGAGCTTTCGCCCGACGAGCAGCAGGGCTGGGTGGGACGCGTGGACGGGGGCCTGCGCCTCCCCGACGGGCGTCTGGCGCTGTGCGGCGGCGCGGCCTGGCTGATCGACGCGGACGACTGGGCGGAGGCCTTCGTGCGCGTGCTCGAGCTGCCGCCGGGGGTCTACCAGGCCACGCTCTACTGCTACGCCTCGGCCCCGAACGGCCGGCTGTGCCTCGAGGCCGCCGGGAGCGACGAGCGGCTGGGCGCCTGGTTCCGGCGCACGCGGCCCGGCGAGCCGATGCCGGGCTGGCTCCACAACCGTTGCGTGGACGACCCCGACGAGGACCCCGGCCACCCATCGGAGTGGAAGAAGGCCCGGCGGCGCGCCGGCTCGCGGGTGATCGACTTCCTGCTGCACCTCGAGCCTGCGGCCGAGATCAGCCCCGTCGAGGTCGGTGACCACGGCTTCGCGGAGGCCGGTCACTGCCGCCGGCCGGAGCCGTTCCCGCTCGGCCTGGCGCCGGTGGCCCTGGAGGGGCTGGACGAGGAGGACGGGGATGAGGCCGCGGCTCCTGTGGCGCCAGAGGTGGCGTCGCAGGCGGCGCCCTTCGCGCTCCAGCCGATCGCAGGCGGCCCGGTCGACGTGCCCGTGGCGCAGGTCACCCGCCTGGCGCGGCTGGCCTGGCTGTGCCACGCCTACACGCGGCCGACCCTGCGCCTCGCCTGTCCCGGCCGCGCGCCCGCGCTCCAGGAGGTGGACGGCGCCACGCTGACACGGAGCGGGGGAGTGGTCGAGGTGCGGTTCGACGACGACGGCCAGCCGCACGGCGCCGAGGCCGCCCTGGTGGCCGTGTCCAAACAGCTCGGCGCCCTCCCGGATGGGACGGAGATCCTGCTGGAGACCTCGCGGACGCGGCAACCCCAAGGGGCGCGGCCCGTCGGCCTGCACCGCTACAGGGGCCAGGTGGCCGGCGGAGCGTGGCGCGTGGCCGAGGCCTTTCCCCCCACCGACGCGGCGCGCCTGGGCTCGGCCCTGGTCCTGGTCGAGACGCTCGTTCCGGCGCGGCGCCTCGCCGCGCGCGACGAGGCCGAGGCCGAGCGGATCGTCGGGCGCCTGAAGGCGCACGCGCCCCACGTGCTCGACCTGGGCCTGCAGCGTGCCGGGGCCGAGCTGGCCTTCCCGAAGCGCAGCCCCGAGGCCTTCCTCGAGGTCGTGCGGCGGGCCTTCTGGCTGCGCCACGCGGCCGACTGGCCGCTGCAGGACTTCGACCTCGAGCCGCCGCTCTGAGCAAAGCCCGCGCCGACGAGGCGCTCTCGCCGCGCGCGCCCTATCGCGCCGGGCCCTCCGACCGGCCGAGGCCGAGCTGGAGCCCGACGAGGAGGATCGCCGTCTGGGCCACCGCCGCGGAGACGCCCCGCTGCGTGTCGAGCAGCGGCATGCGCAGGAGGACCAGCGCCGCTTGCACGAGCCCGGCCACGAGCAGCGCCCTGGAGGCCCAGGCCTCGCCTCGACGGTACGGTCCGAGCACGACGGCCAGGAAGAGAATGCCATAGGCCGCCGCGTAGGCCGCCGACGTGCCGCGGATCCCGCGCAGGGCGGTCGCGGCGCCGGCGTCGCCGCCGGCGATCCTGGAGACCCGCGTGCGTCGGTCGGGCATCCGGCCGGGCCGCCGAGCTGCGAGTGAGTATGCCCCAGCCGCGAGGGGCTCCGCAGCTCGAGGCCCGTGGCCGGTGGCCGCGTCGGCCGGCTGGTCCCTCGACGCGGCTCCCGAAAGCGGGCATGATGGCGCCCTCCCTCGCAAGAATCTGGAGGTCGTGCATGTCAGGAGTCGCCGTCCTGCTGGCCGCTCTCGCTCTGTCCGAGCCGGCCGCCCCGCCACCGCAAGCCGTCGCCGAGTGGACGTTGATGGTCTACGTGGACGCCGACTGCGACCTGGAGGAGCCCACGCTGCGGGATCTGGAGGAGATGCTGGCGGCCGGCTCGACCCCACAGGTCAACGTCGTGGCCCTGGTGGACCGCGCCGCCAAGGGCGAGGAGGAGGACGGCTACAGCAACCGCGCCGTGGCCAACCTGCCCAACTGGAGCACGGCCAAGCTGCTCTACGTCGAGCCGGGCAAGCTCCGGGAGCTGGCCGACTGGGGCGAGGCCAACCTGTCCGACGGGGCCACGCTGCGGCGCTTCGTCGAGACGGTGCGCCAGGCCTATCCGGCGCGCCGCTACGGCCTGGTCATCGGCGACCACGGCGCGGCCTGGCCGGGAGTGGCGGCCGACGACTCGTCGTCGCAGGAGGGCGACCTGCTGACCCCCGACGAGCTGCGCAAGGCCCTCGAGCCCGCGCTGGCGGGGACGCCGCTCGACCTCATCGGCTTCGACGCCTGCCTGATGGCCAACTTCGAGACGGCCCAGACCCTGGCGCCGGTGGCCCGCACGCTGGTGGCGTCCGAGGAGCTCGAGCCCGGCATGGGCTGGGAGTACACCACGCCGCTGCGCGCCCTGGCCCGGCAGCCTTCGATGGGCGGGCAGGAGCTGGGGCGCCTGATCGCCGACGCCTTCCGCGACTCGTACGAGAAGTCGCCGCACGAGGAGATGCGCGAGCAGGCGCCCGGGACCACGCTGGCCGTGGTGGCCCTCGACCGCCTGTCCGGCCTCGAGACGGCGGTGGCGGGGCTGGCCGAGCAGCTCAGGAAGGGGCTCGACAAGGGCGGCCGCGCCACCTGGCTGCAGGTCGCCGAGTCGCGCTCGCGGACGGAGCAGTACGGGACCCTGGGCGACCCCCAGGAGTCGGGCACCAGCCTGTACGACCTGCGCGACCTGGCCCGCAAGCTGGGCCAGAACGTGAGCGATCCCGGCGTGAAGGCGGCGGCCGGTTCGGTCGAGAGCGCGATCGGGCAGGTCGTCGTGCACGCGGTCCGGGGGCGCGCCCGCCCCGACTCGAGCGGCCTCTCGGTCTTCTTCCCCCGCGACGGCGAGACGCTCGCGGCCAGGGAGCCCAGCGCCTACGGCGAGCTGCAGGCGGTGCGCGCCGGGCGCTGGCTGCCGTTCCTGCAGTCGTACGTGGGCCAGTCCGACGCCGACCAGGAGCACCCCGACCTGGAGGAGGAGCAGGCCAGCGGCCACGAGGTCAGCGCCGAGCACCCCATCCACGTCACGGCCAGGGTCAAGGCCGACGACGTGGACGAGGCCTACTTCGTGCTGCAGGAGGCCCACGAGGGCGAGGCGTACGTGGTGGGGCAGGTGCTGGTCGAGCCCGACGAGCACGGGCGGCTCGAGGACGAGTGGGACGGCGACTGGTTCACGATCGGCAACGGCAAGCAGCACCTGGTCTGCCCGATCACGGACATGGAGCCGGTGGGGGACGACGAGCAGGAGCACGACGTCGAGGGGCTCTACTACGTCGAGGTTCCCGTCCAGGCCGCCCGCCGCGGCTCCAGCCGCTGGTACGACGTCTGGCTGTACTTCCTGGTCGACTTCGAGGCCGACGAGGTCAAGGGCGACTTCGTCTACGGCTTCCTCGACACCGCCGACGGCCCGCGCGAGTTCGAGCTGCGCCCGGGCGATCGCGTGCGGCCGGTCTACCTGCGCATCGACGACCAGGGCGAAGAGGACCACGTGGTCTCGGAGGACAAGGCGGACGAGATCGTGCTGGCCGGGGGCGCCGAGGACCTGGAGGTCGGCATGGAGCGCGTCCAGCCGGGCGACTACCAGGTCGGCTTCGTGGTCTGGGACTACGCCGGCAACGTCTCCGAGAAGCTCAGCGACGTGACGGTGCGCTGAGGTGGGAGGGGGTCGGGCCGGCGGCGTCCGCCGGCCCGACCGGTCGTCGCGCCCCCTCTTGCTTGGCCCCCCGCTTCGCGAGGCAGACGCCTATCGGGGGCCGGCGAGATTCCAGGAAGCGGCGTTGCCGTCCGGGTCGACGGTCGGCCGAGTGGGGCTGGTGAAACCTCCTGCCGTGCGCGTCGCGGCCAGGTCCTCGTACCACAGCACCTGGTTCCCCGAGTTGTAGTTGACCCAGAAGAGGTCGCTCGCGCAGGCCGAGCCGCCCGGGCCGACGCCGTAGTCGCCGGCGGCCCAAACCTTCCAGTTCGCGCCGGCTGCCGAGTCGGGCGTGTTGAACAGGCCCGCGATGCGCTGGACGTTGGCGTCCATCCACCAGTGGACGATCTTGCCAGTGCTCCAGTTGTACCAGATGAAGTCCCTGTTGCCGTCGCCGTTCGTGTCGAGGGCCGCGATCACGTTCCAGTTGGAGTCTCCCGCCCCGGCCGGGGAGGGGACGATCTCGCCGGTCTTCTGCACGCCGTTCATGGTCCAGATCAGTAGCGTGAGGCTACTGCTGTTGCCGACGGACCAGACCAGGTCGGGCCAGCCGTCTGCGTTGAAGTCGCCCGAGGCCACCACGTTGGTGCTCGGGGAGCTCGGGTAGGGTCCTGCCAGGGGCACGGCGGAGCCCATGCGTGTGACGCCGTTCATCAGCCAGAACTCGTAGGTCGACGTCGAGCGGTTCTTGACGAGGAGGTCCGAGCGCCCGTCACGGTTGAAGTCGTCTGCCGCCGCGATGGAGCTGAAGCTGTCTCCCGGAAGGAACCGGGGCTCGAACCACGTGGCCGACTGCAGCCCGGCGCCGTCCATCTCCCAGAGCATCAGGGGAACGACCGCGCCGCCCGATCCCGCGTAGATCAGGTCCGGGCGCCCGTCGCCAGTGAAGTCTCCCTTGGCCGTGAAGGGGCAGGCGCTGCAGGCCAGCGTGGCTCGGAAGCGCACGTCGTCCAGCCACCAGCCCGAGGCCGCCACGGACTCGTCCGAGGCGAAGCGCCAGCGCAGCCGCGCGGGGCGCCCCGCCAGGTCGGAGAGGTCGACCCTGACGCGCTGCCAGCCGCCGGACTCGCCGCCCCAGGCCAGCCGGCCGGCCAGAGGGCTCTGGTAGCCCGTGGCGATGCGGCCCGCATAGCCGCCTTCGAGGAAGCGCGCGGCGTTGGCCGGCACCGTGACCCCATCGCCGTCCAGGATGTCGTGCCAGGTGGCGCCGCCGTCGAGCGAGTACTCGAGCACGCCGCCGTCGTACAGGTCGTCGAGGCCGGCCTCGGTGGAGTGGCGCTGCCAGAACTCCAGCTTGAAGCGCGCCGGGACGACGGCCGGCAGCAGTTGCGTGAGCGACTGGTCGCTGGGCGTGTCGGGGTCGGCCACGAGCCACGACTGGGCCCCCACGTGCGCGTCCGAGCTGGTGCGCGCCCAGACGTTGCTGCCCACGCCGCCGGCCGTGTCCCAGTAGACGGACTCGCCCTCGACGCCGTCGGTCACGGTGGTCCAGGGCCCCGCGGGCTGCGAGGAGAGCTCGATGGCGTTGACGTCTTCCTGGCCGCCCTGGCAGGGGCCGCCCCCGCCCGGCGAGGCGTCCTCGGCCCGCACGACGTAGTAGTACGGCGTGCCGGCCGTGACCGCCTGGTCGCGATACGTCGTGCCCGTCACGCAGCTCGCGAGCAGCGAGCCCGGGCCGGGGGGCACGCCGGGCGTCGTGGAGCGGTAGACGTTGTAGCGCAACGGGCCGCAGGCCGTGGAGGACTTCTTCCAGTCGAGCGTCACGGCGCAGCCGGACAGCTGGCCCCCGGGCAGGGCGCGCGCCACGCCGGAGAAGGTCGGCGGCGAACAGGCCAGCTCGTCGGCGTGGCCCACCCGTGCCACGGTCGATGCGCCCAGCACCACCAAGGATAATGCGACCCACCGGCGGGCGTGACGGTGCATGATTCGCCTCCGATCCGTGCAGGGATTGTAGCCCTGCTCCAGCTCGCGCGGCACCCTCCTCAGCCGCTCGCCGGAACGTACGGTCACTCCGAGGTCGGCCAGCCCGGCTTCCGCGGAGGCGGCTCATGCGCGGGGCGGCGCGGCGCCGTTGTAGCCCCGCTCGCCGTACGGCGCGAGCTTCTCCAGCCAGAGCCGCTCGAGCACCGCGAGGTCGTCGGCCAGCTGGCTCTCGGACCGGTCCGCGGGGCTGAGGGTGTCGAGCACCTCGAAGACGAAGGCCTCCGGGCCGAGGCGGTTCCAGTCCTCCTGGAGCGCGCGGATCGGGTGGCTGCCGTGGCCGAGCTGGAAGCGCTCGCGGTTCAACACGGACGGCAGGTCGCGGCTGGCCCCGACCAGCGAGCGGTCGCTCACGGTGTTGTGGACGCGGAACACCCCCATGGGCCGGGGCGTCTCCTTGTAGCGGCGGATCAGCGCTCGCCGTCCTTCCTGGCTCTTCGTGGTCACGCCGTCCTCCTGTCCCGTGCGCGACGCTACCACGCCCGGCCGACGGCTTCAGCCGCGCTGCCAGCCGGCGGACTCCGCGAGTAGACTGGAACGGGCCTGCAGCCAGCCTCGTCCGGCAAGGAAGGGAGGGTACTCCGGTGCGCCGAGTCCACCTGACGCCCGGCTCGTTTCCCCAGCGGGCCCTGCTTCAGGGGTTCGAGGGCGGAGCGGTCTTCACGGCGGAGCGCGACGGCCGGTTCTACGTGATCCAGGACGAAGGCACGCTGGCCGACTTCCTGTCCGACGAGGACCTGGCCGGCCTGGAGCTGACGAAGGTCCTCGAGTTCGAGACGGCGGCCGAGCGATCGGCCTACATCAGGGAGCGCGGATGGGACTCACCGCGTCGAGCCACCGGCGCAGGCGAGGGTGAGTGACCGCCTCCGGAGGGAGAGGGCAGTCCGGGCTCGGACACTAGCCCCGCGCCAGCCTCCGCAGGCGCGCGGCGGCCCGGTCGCGGGCGGCCGTGTCGCGGGCGGCGGCGAAGATCGTGTCGTCGCCCGCGATCGTCCCCACCAGCTCGTCCCAGGCCAGCCGGTCGAGGGCCAGGGCCACGCGCGTGGCCTCGCCGGGCGGCGTGCGCAGCACCACCAGCGCGTCGCCGGCCGGGGCCACGGCCAGCAGGCTCTCGCGGATGTGGCGCTCGTTGAGGTCGTCCTGGGGTGGCGGGGGAGCGGCCGGGCGCGCGTAGGCCCCGCCCACCTTGACCAGGCCGAGGGCCGCGACGTCGCGGCTGACCGAGGACTGCGTGACGGTGAAGCCGGCCGCGCGCAGGGCCTCGGCCAGCTCGTCCTGCGTCCGCAGCGGGCGCGACTCGACCAGCTGCAGCAGCCGCACCTGGCGCTCCGAGCGCGAGTGCACGCCGGGGCTCCTACTCCTGCTCGCCCTCGGCCGCCTCGTGCTCGTAGGCGGCCTTCTCCTTCTGGCCCACGATCATGGTCCCCGAGCCCGAGCCGGTGAAGACCTCCACCAGCAGCGCGTCGTGGGCCCGGCCGTCCACGATGTGGGTGCGGGCCACGCCGCCCGTGGCGGCGCGGATGCAGGCCTCGACCTTGGGGCGCATCCCGCCCGCGATGGCGCCCGAGTCGAGCAGCGGGCGCAGCTCCTCGGGCGAGGCGAAGGGCAGCACGGTCTTGGGGTCGAGGCGGTTGCGCATCACGCCAGGGGCGCCCGTGAGGAAGATCAGCTTCTCGGCCTTGAGGGCCCGCGCCACGCTCTCGGCCACGGTGTCGGCGTTGACGTTGAGGGCGTGGCCCTCGTCGTCGCCGGCCAGGCTGGCCAGCACCGGCACGAAGTGCCCGTCGAGCAGGGCCAGCAGCAGCGCCGGGTCGACCTTCTGGATGTCGCCCACGAAGCCGAAGTCGACCACCTGCCGCTGGCCCTCGTCGTCCTGGACCTCGAGCGGAGCGCGGCGCGTGGCCTGCAGCGTCCCGGCGTCGACGCCGCTCAGGCCCACGGCGTGCACGCCGTGGCGCACGAGGGCCCCCACCAGTTCGAGGTTGAGGGAGCCGCCGCAGACCATCTTGACGGCCTCGAGCGACTGCGCGTCGGTCACGCGCCGGCCGGCCACGAGGCGTGGCTCGAAGCCCAGGCGCCGCGACAGGGCGCTGACCTGCGGGCCACCGCCGTGCACCACCACGAGGCGGATGCCGATCGAGTTCAGCAGCGCCATCTGGCCGGCCAGCCCCTCGAGGGCCTCGCCGTCGGCCAGCACCTCGCCGCCCAGCTTCAGCACGAAGGTCGAGCCGCGGTAGGCCCGCACGTAACGCAGGGCGCCCTTGAGGCCCGTGATGACCGGGTGCTGGGTGTGGTGTTCCATCGCTCTCCTCCGGAAGCTAGGCCGCGCCCAGCAGGCGCAGCAGCAGCGCGCGCTGGGCGTGCAGGCGGTTCTCGGCCTGCTCGATCACGATCGACTGCGGCCCGTCCAGCACGGCCGCGTCGAGCTCGACGTTGCGCCGCACGGGCAGGCAGTGCATGACCTTGGCCGCGGGGGCCCGCCCCAGCAGCGCCGCGCTGCCGCGCCACTCGCGGTAGGGGGCGCGCAGGGCCTGCTCGGCCTCGGGCCGGCCGAAGGCCGACAGCGCCCCCCAGGACTTCACGTAGACGACCTCCGCTCCTTCCAGCGCTGGCTCGAGGGCGCGGCTGACCTGCAGCGAGCCGCCCCGCCGCCGGGCCAGCGCCTCGATCGTGGCCAGGTCCTCGGGGTCGAGCTCGAAGCCCGGCGGGTGGGCGATCACCACCTCCATCCCCTGGCGCGCCGCGGCCAGGGCCGCGCTGGCCGGGACGGCGGTGGGGAGGGCCTTGGGGTGCCACGACCAGCTCAGCACGAAGCGCCGCCCGCGCGGCTCGGGCAGGGCCTCGCGCAGCGTCAGGCCGTCGGCCAGCTCCTGGCAGGGGTGGCGGCGGGCCGACTCGAGGTTGATGACGGGCTTCTCGCAGTGGCGCGCGAAGTCGGCGTGGACGCGGTCCTGGCGCGTGGCGGCCCAGTCGTCGCCGCGCGGGAAGGCTCGCAGCCCCAGCACGTCGGCGTAGCGCCCGAGCACGCGCGCGGCCTCGATCAGGTGCTCGACCGTGGCGCCGTCCATCACCACGTCGGGCTCGGTCTCCATGGCCCAGCTGCCCCGCCCGGGCTCGACCGGGATGGCGAGGCCGCCGTGCAGGTGCATGGCCGCCTCGAAGCTGGTGCGCGTGCGCAGGCTCGGGTCGAGGAAGACCATGGCCGCCACGCGCCGCTCGAGCCCGCCGCTCACCTCTCCGCGCTTGACGCGCGCGGCCAGCGCCAGCAGCTCGTCCACCTCGGCGTCGTCCCAGCTCTCGACCGACAGGAAGTCGCGCTTCACGGGGGGCCTCGGCATCAGTTGGGGAAGGGGCGCGCCAGCAGCAGCCCGGCCGTCTCGGGCAGCCCCAGCGCCAGGTTCATGGCCTGCACGGCCTGGCCGCCGGCCCCCTTGACCAGGTTGTCGAGGGCCACGCAGACCTGCAGCTCGTCCTTCGCCTCGGGCTGGGCCACGTGCAGCAGCGCCAGGTTGGTGCCGACGGCGTGGGTCAGGTGCGGCGGCTCGTCGAGCAGCCTCACGAAGGGCCGACCGGCGTAGGCCCGCTCGAAGAGCGCGCGCGCGTCGAGCGGCTGCGGCAGGCGCGCGTGCAGGCTGAGCGCGATGCCGCGCACGAACGGGCCCGAGTGCGTCATCAGGCGCGGGCGGCCCGTCGCACCGGCCGGGCGCCAGCCCTGCCACTGGGCCTGGATCTCGGCCTCGTGGCGGTGCGCGAGCAGCGAGTAGGCGAAGACGTTGTGGGCCCGCGCCGGGTGGTGCGTCGTGGCGCGGGGGTGCGTGCCGGCCCCGCTCGAGCCCGTGATCCCGAAAGCCGCCGGCCACAGCTCGCCGCCCAGGGCCGCCAGCGGCCAGGCCGCCAGCAGCG
>JBDIBD010000103.1:0-11735 GCA_039812725.1 Vicinamibacteria bacterium
GCGGCTCTCCGGGCGGCGGGCCACGACCACGAGGTCGCCGCCGCTGCCGGCCAGGGCCTGGGCCACCAGCGTGCCGAGGCGGCCCGGGCCGAGCACCGCCACGCGCTGGCCCGGGCCCAGGTGTACCTGCTGCAGGACCCGCAAGGCCGCGGCGGCGGGCTCGGCGAAGACCGCCAGCTCGTCGGAGAGCTCGTCGGGCACGGCGTGCAGGTTCGCGACCGGCAGGAGGAAGCTCTCGGCGAAGACCCCCGGCCGGTTGACGATGCCGAGCACCGAGCGGCGCTCGCAGTGCGTGGGGCGGTTGGCGCGACAGGTGGGGCAGGCGCCGCAGACGGCGTTGATCTCGCCCACCACGCGGCGCCCCAGCCACTCGGGGGCGCCGGGCGACTCCTCGACGCGCCCCACGAACTCGTGCCCCGGCACGCCGGTGTAGGGATAGTAGCCCTCGACCAGCTCGAGGTCGGTGCCGCAGATGCCGGCCAGGAGCACCCGGATGCGCGCCTCGCCGGGCGGCACGGCCGGCCAGGGGACGTCGTCGCGCACCCGTATCCGCCGGTCCTCGAGCCAGGCCCCGCGCATGTCCTACTCCTTGAGCTCGCCGATCTCCCCGAGCGCCGCCTTGCGCACCGCCTCGAACTCGTCGCCCGGCTTCCAGGCCGGTTTCCGCGGGGCGTTGGCGACCTTCAGGCCGAGGAAGAAGTTCAGCTGGCCGTCCTCGATGGCGCCCGCGTAGTCCCAGTCGTCGCGCAGGTCGTCGCCGGGCTGGTGGTAGTCCTCGTTCTCGAAGCGCTCGCGCTGCTGGCGGGCCCAGCCGGACGGCCTGCCGACCACGTCGGTGCCGCTCTTGACGTAGGCGCCCGGGATGCCCACCCGCGCGAAGCTGAACTGGTCGGAGCGGTAGTAGGAACCACGGTCGGGGAACGGGTCGGGGACGACGGTGCGCCCCTGCATGCGCGCGAGGGCGACGACGTAGTCGTCCAGGCTCGACTTGCCCTGCCCGAGCGCCACCACGTCCCGCGTGCGGCCCAGGAAGTTGAGCCCGTCGATGTTGACGTTGGCGGCCACGTGTCCCGACCTCATCGGCAGGTTGGCGGCCAGGAAGGCCGAGCCCAGCAGCCCCTGCTCCTCGCCCGCCACGGCCGCGAAGTACAGCGAGCGCCTGGGGGCCACGGGCAGGGCCCGGGCGGCCCGGGCCACGGCCAGCAGCATGGCCACGCCGGAGGCGTTGTCGACCGCGCCGTTGTAGATCACCGGCGGGTGGCCCGGCTCGGAGCGCAGGCCGAAGTGGTCGTGGTGGGCGCTGAAGACCACCGCCTCCTGGGACAGCGCCGGGTCGCTGCCGGGCAGTCGCCCGATCACGTTGGCGCTGCGGGTGCGGCGCACGTCGGCCTTCAGCGCCAGGTCGAGGGTCACGCCCAGCGGCACCGGGCGGAAGTCGCGCCGCTCCGCGGCCGCCCGCAGCGCGTCGAGCTCCTGGCCGCCCAGCCGGACCAGGCGCCGGGAGGCCTCCTCCGTCAGCCAGGCCTTGAGCGGCAGCTGTGGCTCGCCGGCGCGCGGCGGCAGGTGGAAGAGCTCGCCGGCCCAGGAGCTCTGCACCACCGCCCAGGGGTAGCCGGCCGAGGCGCGCGTGTGGATGATGACCGCCCCCGCGGCCCCGGCCCGGGCGGCCTGCTCGTACTTGTAGTCCCAGCGGCCGTAGTACAGGCGCGTCGGACCCGCGAACAGCTTGGGGTCGTCGGCCGGGTCGTTGTTCATGAAGAGCAGCAGCTTGCCCTTCAGGTCGGCGCCCTTGAGGTCGTCCCACTGGAACTCCGGGGCCTGGATGCCGTAGCCCACGAAGACCACCTCGGCGTCCTGCACGCGCAGCTCGGGCTGGTCCAGGCCCGCGAAGGCCACCAGGTCCTCGACCGGCCTGAGATCCAGCGTCTCGCCCCCGTGCCTCGCCACGGCCGGGCCCTCGACTCGCGAGGTCACGCCGACCAGGTCGACCGCCTGCAACCAGCCCCCGCCCGGGGCGCCGGGCTCGAGCCCCGCCGCCTCCATCTGGGTGGCGATGTACGCCTGGGCCAGCTCGTCGCCGCGCGAGCCCGGCCCGCGCCCCTCGAGCAGGTCGCTCGCCAGGAAGCGGATGTGGGCCCGCAGCAGCTCGGGCTTGATCTCGGCCGCGGCCTTGCGCTCGTCGGCGCTGACCATGGCGGCCGGCGCGGGGCGGCGGGCGGCGGGGCCGGCCACGGGGGCGGGGCTGGCCGGAGCGGCGGCCTGGGCCAGGAGGATCGACATGAGAACAGGGATCACGGGAGTCCTCGTCGCGCAGGGGGTGCGCAGCGACGAGGATAGCCGAAAGGCCGGCATAATGCCGGCGCGCATGGCACCGGCGATCGAGCTTCCCGGCGGGCTGCTCCTCGAGTGGGTGGAGATCCCCGCCGGGCGCTTCCTGATGGGCTCGCAGCAGGGCCGCGACGACGAGCGCCCCGTGCGCGAGGTCGAGCTGCCGGCCTTCGGCCTGGGGCGCACGCCGGTGACCCGCGAGCAGTACGCGGTCTACCTGCGCGAGACGGGCGCGCCACCTCCGCCGGGCTGGGACGACGCGCGCTTCGGCCGGCCGCGCCAACCGGTGGTGGGCGTGAGCTGGCTCGAGGCGGCGGCCTTCACGGCTTGGCTGTCGCGCGTGGCCGGCCGTGAGGTTCGCCTGCCCAGCGAGGCCGAGTGGGAGCGCGCCATGCGCGGCGGCCTGGAGCAGCAGCCCACGCCCTGGGGCCTGGTGCTGCCGATCGGGGAGATCCCCGACCGTCCGCTGGAGGCGCCCTGGGACGTCGGGCGTGGGACGCCCAACGGCTTCGGCCTGCTCGACCCTGGCACGCTCGTCCACGAGTGGTGCCTCGACTGGTACGCGACGGGGTGCTCCGCGGTTGCCCCGGGGACCGAGGCCCGGGACCCGGAGGCAGGGGGCCGGCGCGCCTCCCGGGGGGGCTCGTGGCGCCACAAGGTCCGCTGGTCGCCGCCGTCGGCGCGCAGCAGCCTGCCTCCGGAGTTCCACTACGCCGACTATGGCCTGCGGGTCCGCGTCGCCTCGGGTCGGGCGGGCCGGCGCCGCCGCGCCGGCGGGCCGGCGGAAGTCGAGACGGTCAGCGCGCGGGCAGCGCGGCCACGATCGACTCCGTGACCTCCCAGAGCCGACGCGCGAGCGCGGGGTCTTCCGCGTCGGCACGCGGCCGGGCCACGTTGCAGTCGGCGAAGTAGGCGCCGGAGGTCGTCGCCACGCCGGGGTGCACGGCCACGTAGACCTGCGTGGCCGCCCCCTGCGGGACCGACTTGAGCACGAGCGGCCCGGCCACGAGGTAGAACAGGCTGGCCGCGGCCGGCATGTGCCGGTCGAGGTTGGTCCAGATCACGCCCGGGTGGACGGCGTTGGCGGTGCGCCGCGTGCCCGCGAAGCGCCGCGCCAGCTCCTTGGCGAAGAGCAGGTTGGCGAGCTTGGACTGCCCGTAGTGGCCCCACGGCGAGTAGCCCTTGGCCCCCGCCAGGTCGTCGAAGCGGATGCCCTCCCTCGGCGCGCGCGTGTGGGCCCGGCTGCTCAGCACGACCACGCGCCCGTCCTCGGCCAGCCGGTCGAGCAGGCCGGTCACCAGCATGAAGTGGCCGACGTGGTTGGTGAAGAGCTGCAGCTCGATCCCGTGCGCCTGCTGCAGCCGTGGCAGGGCCATGATCCCGGCGTTGCAGATCACGGCGTCGAGGCGCTGGCCGCCGGCGCGGACCGCCTCGACGCAGGCGCGCACGCTCGCCGGGTCGGACAGCTCGCAGGCCAGCGGCACGGCGCCGGGACCCGCCGCGTCGCAGGCTGCCCGGGCCTTCTCGATCGTCCGGGCGGTGGCGAGCACCCGCGCGCCGCGTCGCGCGAGCACGCGCAGCGTCTCGAGCCCCAGCCCCGAGTTGCAGCCGGTCAGGAGGATGGTGCGGCCCTCGAGCGACAGCCCCTCGGTGACCTCCTCGGCCGTCGAGCCGTAGCCGAAGCCGCTCGGGCCCTTCGGCAGGAACAGCTGGTAGAGCGACATCGCGGGCGCCTCCTGGGACGGGGGATTATGGTCCCGGCCGCCCCCGGAAAGCTCAGTGCGCCCGGGCCGCCTTGCCGGCGCCCGCGGCCGTGACCACGGCGGCGATGGCCTGCGCGGCCTCGTCCACGTCGAGACGCGAGGTGTCGACCACGTGGGTGGCCTGGGCGTAGAGCGGCTCGCGGGTGGCCAGCAGCCGCTTGAACTCGGCCCGCGCCTCGGGGTGCTGGTCGAGCGGGCGGCGGTCGCCCTGCTGGACCACGCGGTTCCAGTAGTCCTCGGCCTCGGCCCGCAGCCAGACCGTGAGGGCCTGGCGGCGCAGCAGGGCGTACGTGTCGGGCGCGGTCACGATGCCGCCGCCCGTGGCCAGCACCACCGGCCGGCCGGCCGCCAGCACCTGCTCGAGCACGTCCTTCTCGAGCCGCCGGTAGTAGTCCTCGCCGTGCAGGCCGAAGACCTCCGAGAGGCTCAGGCCGGCGGCCTCCTCGATGCGGCGGTCGAGCTCGACGAACGGCACGCGCAGGCGGCGCGCCAGGCGGCGGCCGATGGTGGTCTTGCCGGCCCCGCGCAGGCCCAGCAGCGCGATCACCGGACGTGCGGCCTCGTCGCCGGGCTCCGCCAGCAGGGCCGCCGGGGTGGTGCCCAGCGAGCGGGCCAGGAAGGTCAGGTTGCGGACGGAAATGTTGCCCTCGCCCCCCTCGACCTGCACCAGGAAGCGCGGCGAGAGGCCCGAGCGCGCCGCCAGGTCCTTGAGCGTCCAGCCGCGCTCCGTGCGCAGCGCGCGGCAGCGGCGGCCCATCCCTTCGAGCAGGCGTTCGGGGTCCACGGGCGGGCACTATAGTGCTGGTCATGTCCAAGGTCAAGGCAGTATATTGCTTGACAGCCCGGCGGCCGGGCCGTAGGATGGGCGGCTATGGAATCGACCGCCACGGCCCCGGAGCCGATGCCTGTTCGTTTCGAGACCGGTCCCGACCGCTACCTGCACTGGAGGCTGGAGATCGAGGCGCCCGTGGCGCGCCTGGTCATGGACGTGCAGGAAGACCGGCCGATGCGCCCCGGCTACCCGCTCAAGACCAACAGCTACGACCTCGGCGTCGACATCGAGCTGGCCGACGCGGTGCAGCGGCTGCGCTTCGAGCACCCCGAGGTGCGCGTGCTGGTGATCGCCAGCGGCAAGGAGCGCATCTTCTGCTCCGGCGCCAACATCTACATGCTGGGCAGCTCGAGCCACGCCTTCAAGGTCAACTTCTGCAAGTACACCAACGAGACGCGCCTCTACCTGGAGGACGCCTCGCAGCACTCGGGCCTCAAGTCGATCGCGGCGGTCAGCGGGGCCTGCGCCGGGGGCGGCTACGAGCTGGCCCTGGCCTGCGACGAGATCCTGCTGGTGGACGACTCCTCGTCGGCCGTCAGCCTGCCCGAGGTGCCGCTGCTGGCGGTGCTGCCCGGGACCGGCGGCCTGACGCGGGTGGTCGACAAGCGCCAGGTGCGGCGCGACCTGGCCGACGTCTTCTCGAGCCTGGGCGAGGGGGTCAAGGGGCGCCGCGCGGTGCAGTGGAAGCTGGTGGACGAGGCCGTCTCGCTCTCGAGGTTCGCCGGCCGCGTGAAGGAGCGCGCCCTGGCCCTGGCGGCCGCGGCCCCGCAGCGCCCGGGCCCGGGCGTGGCCCTGCCGGCCCTCCAGGGGACCTACACCGACGACGGCGTCGAGCACCGCCACGTCTCGCTCAAGGTCGACCGGGGCCAGCGCGTGGCCACGCTCGCCGCGCGCGCGCCGCAGCCCGGCGAGCCGGGCGACCCCGTGGCGATGCGCGAGCGCGGGGCCGAGCTGTGGTCGCTGCGCGCCTTTCGCGAGCTGGACGACGTGCTGCTCGACCTGCGCTTCAACCGCCCCGAGATCGGCGTGGTGGTGCTGAAGACGGAGGGCGACCCGGTGCAGGTGTGGAAGGCCGACGCGGCGCTCTTCGCGGCCGCGCCGCAGGACTGGTTCGCGAGCGAGGTGCTCCACCACATGAAGCGCGTGCTCAAGCGCCTGGACCTCACGGCCCGCAGCCTGCTGGCCGTGATCGACCAGGGCTCGTGCTTCGTGGGCAGCCTGATGGAGCTGGCCCTGGCGGCCGACCGCTCGTACATGCTGGCCGTGGACGCGGGGCCGCGCGTGGGCTTCTCCGACCTGAGCCTCGGTCCCCTGCCGATGTCGAACGGCCTGTCGCGCCTCCAGACGCGCTTCCTGGGGCAGCCCGAGAAGGCCCGGCCGCCCGTGGGCGAGGAGTGGGACGCCGAGGCGGCCCTGGAGGCCGGCTACGTGACCTTCGCCCCCGACGACATCGACTGGGAGGACGAGGTCCGGCTGGCCGTGGAGGAGCGCGCCAGCCTCTCGCCCGACGCGCTCACGGGCATGGAGGCCAACCTGCGCTTCGCCGGCCCGGAGACGATGGAGACCAAGGTCTTCGGGCGCCTCTCGGCCTGGCAGAACTGGATCTTCCAGCGCCCCAACGCCGTCGGCGCGCAGGGCGCCCTGACGCTCTACGGCAAGCCGGAGCGTCCCAAGTTCAACTGGTCGCGCACGTAGGCGTCGCAGTCGCGAAAGGGAGTGGTGGAGAGGGCATGACGAACGTCGACCTGAGCTCGAAGATCCCCAACAACGTCGGGCTGGCCGAGGACAAGCGCCTGATGCGCGCCCTCGAGCAGTGGCAGCCCAACTACCTCTCGTGGTGGAACGAGATGGGGCCCGAGGGCTTCCAGCAGAAGGACGTCTGGCTGCGCACCGCCGTGGCCGTGGACGCCGAGGGCTGGGCCCACTTCGACTACGTCAAGATGCCGGACTACCGCTGGGGCATCTTCCTGGCGGAGCCCGTGGCCGACCGCCGCATCGGCTTCGGCGACCACGTGGGCGAGCCCGCCTGGCAGGCCATCCCCGGCGAGCACCGGAACGCGCTGCGGCGCCTGGTGGTGACCCAGGGCGACACCGAGCCGGCCAGCGTCGAGCAGCAGCGCCTGCTGGGCCAGATCGCCCCCAGCCTCTACGACCTGCGCAACCTCTTCCAGGTCAACGTGGAGGAGGGCCGGCACCTGTGGGCCATGGTCTACCTGCTGCACTCCCACTTCGGCCGCGACGGGCGCGAGGAGGCCGAGGAGCTGCTGATGCGCCGCAGCGGCAACGCCGACAAGCCCCGCATCCTGGGGGCCTTCAACGCCCCGGTGGACAACTGGCTGGACTTCTTCATGTTCACCATGTTCACGGACCGCGACGGCAAGTACCAGCTGCTGGCCCTGGCCGAGAGCGGCTTCGACCCGCTCTCGCGCACCACGCGCTTCATGCTCACCGAGGAGGCCCACCACATGTTCGTGGGCGAGACCGGCGTGGAGCGGGTCGTGCAGCGCAGCTGCGAGCTGATGAAGCAGGACCCCAACGAGGACGCGCGCGCCCAGGGCGGCATCCCGCTCGACATGGTGCAGAAGCACCTCAACCTCTGGTTCGCGCTCTCGCTCGACCTGTTCGGCGGCGAGATCTCGTCCAACGCGGCCTCCTACTTCGCCACGGGCCTCAAGGGCCGCGCCAAGGAGCAGAGCTACGAGGACCACCGCGCCCTCGACCAGAGCTACCGCATGACCACCGTGCGCGAGGGGGTGGTGGCCGAGGAGGACGTGCCGCTGCGCAACGCCATGAACGAGGTGCTGCGCGACGAGTACGTCGAGGACTGCCAGCGCGGCGTCGACCGCTGGAACAAGCGCCTGGAGGAGGCCGGCCAGTCCTTCCGCCTGCGCCTGCCCAGCAAGCGCTTCTTCCGCCACATCGGCATGTACGCGGAGATGCCCTTCGACCCCGAGGGCCGCCTGCTCTCGAAGGACGAGTGGCAGCGCCGCAAGGGCGAGTGGATCCCGACCGACGAGGATCGCGCCTACGTCCGCAACCTGATGCGGCCGGTCACCCAGCCGGGCCAGATCGCCAACTGGCTGGGCAAGCCGGCCCGCGGCATCAAGGGCCTGCCCTTCGAGTACGAGTACGTGCGGCTCGACTGAGCGGGAGGCGGCCATGCTGCTCGAGGCGCTCTTCGGCGCGATCTACCTCGGGGCCGCCTCCATGTCGCTCTGGTCGCGGTCGCGCATCGAGGCCTTCCTCGTCGAGACCCGCTCGATCGCCGACCAGCGCGCCATGGAACGGTTCAAGGGCCTCGTGCGCCTGCAGATGTACCTGGCCCTGGCCATGATCGTGCTTCTCATGAGCGGCCTGTTCGTCGGCCTGGTGCTGATCACCCGCCACGGGCTGCCGGGCCTCGCGGTCGTGCTCGTGGCCAACGCGGTGATCCTGGGCCTGGGCCTGTTCCACAAGCAGTCCGAGACCCGGCTCAAGGCGTTGCCGGCGGGCTCGGACGAGCTGGCCGACGAGCACCGGCGCGTCTGCGAGAGCTGGACGGGCAAGCCCTTCCCGGACTTCTGAGCGCGCCTGCCGTCGACGGCGAACCGTGAACGAGGCGGTGAGGCGCTCGGACCACACACGAGCGGCCCGTTCAGGTTGAGCTCCTCGTGATGGCGCGAATTCCAGTCGACCCCGGCCGGACCACGCCGGCGCATACTGGCCGAGGGAGGCCCCATGCGAGCCATGGCTCTCGAGCGCCCGGGTGAGCCGCTGCGCGAGGTCGAGCGGCCGGTGCCGGTTCCCGGAGCGGGGCAGGTGCGGCTGCGGGTGGCCGCCTGCGGGGTCTGCCGGACCGACCTGCACGTGGTCGACGGGGAGCTGCCCGGCCTGGGCCGGCCCGTGGTGCTGGGCCACCAGGTCGTTGGCGTGATCGACGCCGTCGGCCCCGGCGTCGAGGAGCTGTCGGTCGGCCAGCGTGTCGGCGTCCCCTGGCTGGGCTGGACCTGCGGGACCTGCCGGTTCTGCCTCGGCGGCCGCGAGAACCTCTGTCCCGACGCCCGCTTCACGGGCTACCACCTCGACGGCGGCTTCGCCGAGCAGGCACTGGCCGACGCGCGCTTCTGCTTCGCCATCCCGCCGGGCTACCCGGACCTCCAGGCCGCGCCGCTGCTGTGCGCGGGCCTGATCGGCTACCGCTCCCTGGGCCTGGCCGGCGACGCGACGCGCCTCGGTCTGTACGGCTTCGGGGCCGCAGCCCACATCGTGATCCAGGTGGCGCGCCACCAGGGGCGCCGGGTCTTCGCCTTCACGCGCGCGGGAGACCGCGAGGCGCAGGCCTTCGCCCGGAGCCTGGGGGCGGAGTGGGCGGGCGGGGCGGGGGAGTCGCCGCCCGAGCCGCTCGACGCCGCCATCCTCTTCGCCCCGGCGGGCGAGCTGGTGCCCGTGGCGCTGCGGGCGGTGGACCGGGGCGGGACGGTGGTCTGCGCCGGGATCCACATGAGCGACATCCCCTCGTTCCCGTACCGGATCCTGTGGGAGGAGCGCGTGCTGCGTTCCGTGGCCAACCTCACGCGACGCGACGGCCACGAGTTCCTGGCGCTGGCCCCGGCCATCGGCGTCCGCACCGAGGTCGAGGTCTTCCCGCTGGCGCGCGCGAACGAGGGACTGGCGCGCCTCAGGAGCGGCGCCGTGCGCGGGGCGGTGGTGCTGCAGGTTGACAGGCCCGCGGCCGGCGGCTAAACGTGGGACATGGCGAACAGGCGTCAGGCGCCGGCCGACCAGTTCGAGCGGTTCCAGGCCTCGGCGCTGTTCTGCGCCCGCTGCCAGACCGCCCGGCCGGTGCGTGAGCGGCTGCTGCTGGTGCTGCCCGACGGAGAGCTCTACGAGTACGTGTGCGCCGCCTGCGGCGAGTCGGTCGGCCAGCGCCGGGCCACCGCCCCGCCCGCGCCGCTGCTCCTGTCCTGACTCCCGGCCCGGGGCCGACGCCTCGCGCGGTCCGGCCTGGTAACCCTGCGCCGGGTTGCGACTCCGCGCCCGCAGAGCCCGCCGGCGATGCGGCTCGGAAACGGGGAGCCATGGACGACGAGGTGCGCGCGTTCGGAGAGAGCCTGGGCCGGGCTGCGCTGGCGCGCGACTGGCCCGCCGTGCACGGGCTGCTGGCGCCCTGGCTGCGGTCGGTGACCACGCCCGACCAGGTGCGGGCCTTCTTCGAGGACGAGTACCGCCTGACGCTGAAGGAGAACGGCGTCGAGGAGCTGCTGTACCCGGAGCACCCCGAGCCGGAGCTGGGGGGCAACGGCTTCACCAAGGCCACCCAGCTGCGCGAGCCGCTCGGTTTCATGGGCGGCAAGGTGCGCCCGGTGGCCCCCGAGGTGACCGACGACAACGTGCGCTACTGGCTGCAGCTGCAGCTGCAGTGCTCCGACGAGCAGATGGAACGGCTCGATTTCGACCGCTTCTGCGAGGTGTGGGCCGCCATCTGCCAGACCGACGAGGGGCTGCGGGTCGGCTACTGGAGCCAGGGCGCCTACTGAGCCCTACGCCCGCGCCGGCGCCATGCGCCGGCAGAGCTCATCCAGGCGGTCCTCGGTGGCGCGGTCGCGGAAGTCGCAGGGCTTTTCGCTGCGCTTGACCCAGAAGACGCCGGTGCGCTGCCCGGCCTCCGGGGCGCCGCACAGCCACACGGCGGTGTCGGCCCCTTCGTCGGGCGTCAGCCCCTGCACGCGCATGTAGGCGGAGGCCAGCAGCCCCTTGAGCCCGCCGCCCTTTCCGAAGATGCCGGTGCTCACGCCGCCGGGGTGCAGGGCGTGGACCGTCACGCCGCTGCCCTCCAGCCGGCGGGCCAGGGCCCAGCTCCAGACGCGGTTGGCCTGCTTGCTCTGGGCGTAGGCGGCGACCCCCTCGTAGACGCGCCGGGTAAACTGCACGTCGTCGAGGTCGAGGCCGTAGGCCAGGCGCGAGGCCACCGAGATCACGCGGCCGCGGGCCGCCTTCAGGGGCTCGAGCAGCAGCTCGGTCAGCAGGCTGTAGCCCAGCACGTTGGTGGCCCAGGTCAGCTCGATGCCCTGGCGCGAGAGGCGGCGCTGCGGCGACCAGATGCCGGCGTTGTTGAGCAGCACGTCGAGGCGCTCGTGCCGCGAGGTGAAGGCCCGCGCCGCCGCGTGCACGGCCTCCTGGTCGGAGACGTCCACCGGCAGCAGCTCGGGGGCCTGCCGCGCCTCGGCCGCCACCGCCCGGCGGGCCTCCTCGCCGCGCTCCGGGTCGCGGCAGGCCAGCACCAGCCGCGCCCCCTGGCGCGCGAGCTGTCGCGCCGCCGCCAGCCCAATCCCGGAGCTGGCGCCCGTCACCAGCACCAGCTTGCCGTCCACGCCCGGCTCGTTCGTCATGCGGTCGAGTGTAGCGCGCTGCCGGCAGACCCTCGTCGCCGGTCGGACGGCTGCTCCTCGGGATGACGTCGAGACCGTGCCTCGCCGGCCCGCGGCTCGTGGTCAGGGCGACGGGGAGGCCGGCCAGCGGGCGTGGGTGATGAGCCGCGCCGAGCGGTTGCGGGTGACGTAGTTCCAGGCCCACTGCACCAGCACCAGCAGCTTGTCGTCGTGCTCCACCAGGTACATCAGGTGGATGAACAGCCAGGCCAGCCAGGCCGGGTAGCCCCCGAAGCGCACGAAGCCCAGGTCGGCCACCGCTGCGGCCCGCCCGATGGTGGCCATGCTGCCCTTGTCCACGTAGCGGAAGGGCGGCACGGGCCGGCCCGAGAGCCGCGCGCGCACGGCCACGGCCGCGTGGCGGCCCTGCTGCATGGCCACCGGGGCGACACCGGGCAGGGGCCG
>JBDIBD010000104.1:0-11715 GCA_039812725.1 Vicinamibacteria bacterium
CTCGGACTCGCCGCGTCCGCGCGGGGCTGGGGCGCGCTGGCGCGACGGCTGTGGCCGGTGGCCGGCACGGGCCTGGCGCTGCACTTGTTGTGGCCGCTGGCACCCCAGGCCGCCACCGGGGCGGCCTTGCGAGCCGTCGCGGCATCCCTCAGCGTGTTGGCGGCCGGCACCACGCTCGAATGGCCCGGGGCCGTGGCCGCGCTGCAGGGCTGGGGCGCACCACGCAGCCTCGTGGCCTTTCTGGTTGTGCTGGCGCGGCACCTCGACACGCTGGCTCGCGACGCGCGTCAGGCCGTCCTCACGGTGCGCCTGCGCGGCGGCGGCGACCGGTGGGCCAACCTGCCTCGCGCCACGGCCGCGCTCCTGGCCCGTCTGCTGGGGGCGGCCCTGGCTCGCGCGGACCGCGTGGCGGTGGCGCTTGAGCTGCGGGGATTCACCGGGCGGCTCGCGCCGTTGCCGCGCTGGCGCCCGCGCCTGGCCGAAACCGGACTCTACCTGGCCGGCGCCCTGTTGGCGGCCGCGTCGCTCGCTGAAGCGCTGGCATGGAAGCTCTGAGCCTGACCGTCGAAGGCCTGTCCCATCGGCATCCCGGGCTGCCACGCGACAGCCCCGGGCCCACCACCTTCGAGCTGGCCGCCGGCGAACGGGCGCTGCTGGTGGGCGCCACGGGCAGCGGCAAGACCACGCTGATCCTGCGCGTCGTGGGCCTGCTGTCCGGGCCGGGACGGGTGCGCGTCGGTGCGCTGGAGCTCGGACGGCTGACCGAGGCCGCCATCCGTCGGCGGGTGGGCTTCCTGTGGCAAGACCCCGACGACGGTCTGTTGCTGCCGCGCGTGCTGGACGACGTCTGCTTCGGCCTGCTCAACGACGGCTGGCCGGCGCCCGAGGCCGAGGAGCGGGCCCGGGCCTGGCTGGAGCGTCTGGGAATCGAGGACCTTGCGAGCCGGGCCATCCGTTCCCTGTCGGGAGGCGAGAGGCAACTCGTGGCGCTGGCCGGCGTGCTGGCCCGCGAGCCCGGATTGCTGCTGCTCGACGAGCCGGCCGCCTCTCTCGACCGGGTAGCGCGCGAGCGCCTGCGCACGGCCCTCGAGGGCCTGCTGGCCACTCAGCTCATGGTCACCCACGACCCGCAGGACTGGCCCGGCTGGCGTGTCGCGGCGCGGCTGGGCTGGGGCTCGGCACCGCGGGCCGACCACCTCACCTGACGGAGTGCCCCCGGAACCACTCCACGATGCGCCGGGTGCGATCGGCGCGGTGGCGCGGCAGCGAGTGCCCGTCGTCGCCGTAGACCACCAGCTCGTACTCGGCGCCGGCCTGCTGCAGCCTCTGCGCCAGGGCCAGGGCGTGCTCGACCGGCACCTTGTGGTCGGTGCGGGCGTGCAGGATCAGCACGGGCTGGCGCAGCTTCTCGGGCCAGAAGACGGCGGAGCGCGCCTCGAGCTGCTCCTTGCCGCGCGTCACGAAGTCGGGCCAGACTCGCGCCCAGCCGTCGTACTCGTCGTACCCCAGCACGAACTCCGGCCGGTCGACGGCCCAGCGGGTCAAGTCGCTCGGGCCGGCGATGACGGCGGCGGCATTCACCGTCGCGCCGCGCTTGAGGGCCAGGTAGGTCATGACGCCGCCGCGCGAGAGGCCCACCATGAAGAGGTTGCGCCGGTCGACGTCGGGGCGTGCCTGGAGCAACGGCACGGGGTTCATCACGTCGTCGAGGTCGGCGCCGCCCCATTCGTCGCGCCGGGCCAGCTCTCCGACGAAGCGGTAGCTCGATCCGACCACGACGAAGCCCTGAGCGGCCAGCACCCGCATCTCGGCCAGCAGCAGGACGTCGATCCGGCCGAAGTCCCCGGTCCCGCCGCGGTTGTAGATGATCGCCGGCAGCGGCCCGGGAGGGCCGGGGGGCGTGAGCGCGAAGCCCTCCACCTCGTGGCCGCCGCTGGCGTAGGTCAGGCGGCGGCAGGTCACGCCGTCGGTCCGCACGGCCTCCCAGCTCGCGGCGTCGAAGTAGAAGCGGCCGAAGTCGTCGAGCTGGTCGTGTCGCGGAAGGTCCGGGCAGGAACGCTGGCTGAGGATGGCGCCGTCCGCCGGGACCGGGACCGGCGCCGCACCCGAGGCCCAGGCCGGGAGGAGGCCAGCGGCCGTGGCCGTCAACGTGAGCAGCAGCAGTGGTCGATCAAGGCGTCGGCGCAGAGGACGCTCCTTCGAGCCGCCGCCGTCTGCAACGGCGGGGACGAAGGATCTTGCCGCACCCGGGGGCAGGCGCGCGTGCGGCAAGTTGTCGCAGCCGGGTCGCCTACTGCGGCGGCAGCAGCACCGCGTCGATGGCGTGCACCATGCCGTTGGTGCAGTCCAGGTTGGCCTTGACGATCTTGGCCCCGTTGACGGTCAGCGTCCCGCCGACGTTGCCGAAGGTCACGGACTTGCCCTGCGCCGTGCCGGTCTTGGGGACCAGCTTGATGTCGTCGGTGGTCCACTTGGAGGTCAGCACGTGGTACTTCAGGACCTCCTGCAGCTTGGCCTTGTCCTTGGCCAGGCCGTCGAGCACGTCCTTCGGCACCTTCGCGAAGGCCTCGTCGGTGGGCGCGAAGACGGTGTAGGGCCCGGGGCCCTTCATCACGCCGATCAGGTCGGCGTCGGTCAGCAGCTTGGCCAGGGTCTTGAAGCTGCCGGCGGCCACGGCCGTGTCGACGATGTCCTTGGGCTGGGCGGAGGCGGGGCTGGCCAGCCCCAGGGCCAGGACGGCCGCGGCGGCCAGCAGGAATCGCGTGCGCATGGATGGCTCCTTTGCGGTGACTGGGGACGGCTGGGACGAGTCCTGTCCCGGAGTCTAGCCATCCACGCGCGGCCGCCCTTGACGCAGGTCAAGAACCGCACCGTGGACCGCGCCAGGTCGAGCGGGCCGACGCGCACCTGCCCCGCCCCCCCCGGACGGGCGCCGCCTGCAGGAGGAGCACAATCGAGAGCACGAGCGGGGAACCCGGCTCAGCGGCGCGCGAACAGGTACGTGAGGCCCACGTTCGCCACGGCCCTTTCCTCCTGGAAGCCGTTGAGACCCCTCGCCAGGGGGACCTGCACGGCGGCTCGCAGGACCAGGCCGTGCCCGAGATCGGCGGCCAGCCGCGGGGTGACGTAGAGGAGCGCGCCGCCCGTGTCGTCGTCGAGGGTCCCGGAGGCGTCCACCTGGTCCCGGCCCGCGTGCCGGAAGTTCAGCTCGAGCACGCCATCCACGGCCGGGTGCAGCTTGCGCTCGTAGGCCAGGTTGGCCAGGAAGGTGCTGCCGTAGCGGTAGCCCGCGTCATTCTCTCCGGTGCGCCGGTAGCCGGTCGAGGCGAAGACGGCGGAGCGCTCGTCGATCAAGTAGAGGAGGGCCAGGCTGCCCAGCAGGTCCGTCGAGCCCGTGCCCGGTTGAGCGTGCTCGTCGGCCCGCTCTGCGTCCACCTGCACGTCGTTGCGGCCCCAGGGCGTCTTGACCCCGGCGCTCATGGACAGCGCGGCCCGTCGGCCGAGCGGGCCCCTGAGCGGCGAGGCCCACAGCCGCACCTGGCCGAGGATCTCGGGGTCGGAAAGGCCGCTCGTGTCCGTCGGCCCCATCTCGTCCCCTCCGCCGACGGGCGTCAGGCTGCGGATGCTGTAGGGCACGCGCAGGCGCACGGCCAGGCGGTCGTTGAAGCCGTACGAGACCAGGGTCGTGAACCGTTGCTCGACCTGAGCCTCGGCCTCGTCGGCGGGGTCGCCTTCCTGCTTGTCGAAGCGCTCCCAGTCGAACGCCAGGTGGAATCCGGCGGCGCCGTACGCGTCCCGACCCAGGGCGCCGAAGGTCGCGTCACCACAACGGCAGATCGAGCAGGCGCGCGCTTCGGGGGCGGCCAGCCAGAGGCTGCCCGTCGCGACTGTCAGGGCCAGCAGCGGCAGATGTCCGGTCCGGGGTCGGTGCAAGAGACGCTCCTTTCGGGCGACCGTCGGCTGGCGAACCGCGGTGGCGCGTGGAGCGGGATCTTGCCCCACCCGGGGGCAGGCGCGCGTGCGGCAAGTTGTCGCAGGCGCGCCACGCTGCAGCCGGCCGCCGCCTCGTGACATCATCGGCGTCGGGAGCGCACGTGCCGACGAGGCCGAAGTCGAAGCGGGGCCAGGGCCCCGGGAAACCCGCGGGGGCCAGGCGCCCGGCGCCCTCGGGAGAGAACCGGGCCGCGGGACCGCGCGTCACGGTCCGGCCGCGCATCCGCATCTACAGGGGCAGCGCCATTGCCTTCGGCCCGGGGAAGGCGGACCTGCTCGAGGCCCTGCGGGACACCGGGAGCATCACGGCAGCCGCTCGGCGGCTGGGCATGTCCTACATGCGCGCCTGGCACCTCGTGCAGACGATGAACGGCGAGTTTCGGGACCCGCTCGTCGCGACCCTGCGCGGAGGCGGCCGGCACGGCGGGGCCGCGTTGACCGCGACCGGGCAGGCGGTGCTCGAGCTGTACCGGCGGATGGAGGCGGCCGGCCTGCGGGCCATGGCCCCGGCCTGGCGCCGCCTCGAGCCGCACCTGCGCCGCTGAACGGGCCTCGCTCCGCACGGGGGCCGGGGCCGTCCGTGCGATATACTCGCGCGGATATGTCGCGTGTCGCCGGCCGGTCGCGCCTGCTCGTGCCGGCGCTGCTGCTCTTCTCGGGCGTGGCTCTCGGAGCCCCTTCCACCACGACGACGTCCGTGACGGTGGTCGACGCGCTCGGCCGGACCGTGGCGCTGCCCGCCCTGCCCCGCCGCATCGTGGTCGCTGGGCGCGGCGTGGCTCTGATCGCCGACCAGCTCTACCTCTTCCCCGAGGCCCGCGAGCGGGTGGTCGCGCTGCCGGGCGGCGCGGCGCAGGACTCCCAGGCGTTCCTCTCGCTGCTGGACCCGGGGCTTCCGGCCAAGGCCCTGGCCGCGGGATCGGAGATCGGACCCGAGCAGATCGCGCCCTACAGGCCCGACGTGGTGATCCTGAAGGACCTCGTGGCGGACCGCCTCGGCGGGCCGCTGGAGCGGCTGGGGCTGAAGGTCGTCTACGTCAACGGCGAGTCGCCCGAACGCTTCGAGGCCGACCTGAGGCTCCTGGGCGAGCTGCTCGGCAACCCACGGCGGGCCGAGGCGATCACTGCCTGGTACCGGGCGAGGATGGACCGGATCGCCGCGCGCCTGAGGGACCTCCCCGCGCAGGGCCGCCCCCGCGTGCTCTTCCTCGGCGTGAGCGCCCACGGCGGGGACCAGGCCTTCCGCGTGCCCCCGGCCGACTGGCTCCAGAGCCGGATGATCGAAGCCGCGGGCGGCGTGCCCGCGGCCGGCGCCACGCTCGCGGCCTCTCCCACCGTCACGCTCGAGCAGGTCGCCGCCTGGGATCCCGACCAGATCTACGTCGCGCACTACCGTGGCGACTCGCGCGAGGTGGTGGCCCGGCTCCGCGCCGACCCGCTCTGGCAGGCCCTGCCCGCCCTGAAGGCCGGCCGGCTGCAGGCCTTTCCGGGGGACTTCTACAGCTGGGACCAGCCCGACCCACGCTGGATCCTCGGCCAGCTCTGGCTCGCGGCGCAGATTCACCCCGAGCGCTTCCGCGACCTCGACCTGCGCGCGGAGATCGTGGCGTTCTTCCGGGAGATGTACGCCCTGCCGGAGGAGACCGTCCGCACCGTCATCGTCCCGCGGCTCACCGGCGACGTCCGCCGTTGAGCGCGACGCCGGAGCCCGGCCAGGAGGCCTCCGAGGCGCGCGGCAGCGCGCGCGTGCTGCTTGCGCTGGGTCTGGCCCTGCTGGCGGTGCTGGCGGCGTCCGTCCTGGTCGGCCGCTACCCGCGGCCCTACTGGCTGCCGCCCGAGCTGCTGGCGAGCGACGAGCTGGCGCGCAACCTCGTGCTCGGTCTGCGGCTGCCCCGGCTGGCAGCGGCCGCCGTCCTCGGGGCCGTGCTGGCCGGGGCGGGCTTCACCATGCAGATGGTCTTCCGCAACCCGCTGGTCGAGCCCGGCTTCCTGGGCGTCTCGCAGGGCGCCGCCTTCGGCGCGGCCCTCGCCATCGTCGGTCTCGGCGGCAGCGCCGCGGCCGTGCAGGGCAGCGCGACAGCGTTCGCGCTGCTCGGCCTGGGGCTGACCTGGCTGCTCGCCCGCGCCTTCCGCTTCGGCGGGCACACGCTGCGCCTGGTCCTGGCCGGGATCGCGGTGTCCGCGCTCTTCTCGTCGGGCCTCGGCGTGTTGAAGTTCGTGGCCGACCCGCTGCGCCAGCTCCCCGACATCACGTTCTGGCTGCTCGGCGGGCTGTGGGGGATCACGTGGGGCCAGCTCGCCTGGCTCCTGCCGGTGGCGCTCCCCGCCCTCGCGGTCCTGGTCCTCTTCCGTTTCCGCCTCAACGTGCTCTCGCTCGACGACGAGACCGCCTTCGCGCTGGGCGCCGCGGTGAGGCGGGAGCGCTTCCTGCTGCTCTTCGTCTCGGTGGCCGCCACGTCCGTCGTGGTCTCGGTGGCCGGGATGGTCGGCTGGCTGGGCCTGATCACGCCCCACCTCGCCCGCCGGCTCCAGGGGGCCGACGCGCGCCGGGCGCTGCCGGCCGCGCTGCTGCTGGGGGCTCTCCTGGCCGTGGTCTGCGACGACCTCGCGCGCACGCTGGTGGCGGGCGAGATCCCGCTCGGGATCCTGACGTCGCTGGTCGGCACGGTCGTCTTCGCCTGGCTCATGGCCAGCCCGGCGGGCAGGGCCCGCGCGTGACGGCCGCCGCGATCCGCTTCTCCGACGTGACCTTCGGGTACCTCGACGGCGCTCGTGACGTGCTGCAGGGCTTCTCGCTCGAGGTCCCCGAGGGTTCGACCACGGCGCTGCTCGGCGCGAACGGGGCCGGGAAGACGACGCTCCTCTACCTCGCGCTCGGCTGGCGCGTGCCGCGCGCGGGCCGGATCGAGGTCGGCGGCCAGGCGCTCGCCCCCGGCGCCTCCCGGCGGAGAACCCGGCGGGTCGGCCTGGTTCCGCAGAGCGAGCACCTGCCCTTCGACTTCACGCTCCTGGAGTACGCGCTGCTCGGCCGCGCGCCGCACCTCGGGCCGCTGCAGGTCCCCGGAGGGGAGGACGTGCGGCTGGCCCGGGCCGCGATCCGCGAGGTCGGCCTCTTGGGGCTGGAGTCCAGGGCCGTGACGTCCCTGAGCGGCGGCCAGAGGCAGCTCGCCATGATCGCCCGCGCGCTGGCGCAGGCCCCGCGGGTCCTGCTGCTCGACGAGCCGTTCTCCCACCTCGACCTGGGCAACGTCCACCGCGTCGTGGAGATCGTCCGCCGCCTCGCCGCGAGCGGACTGACCGTGCTCTTCACGACGCACGATCCGAACCTCGCCGCCGAGCTGGCCGACCGGCTGGTGCTGCTGCGCGAGGGGCGCGTGCTGGCCTCGGGCTCGGTCTCCGAGACGCTCACGCCGGAGCTGCTCGGCGCGGTCTACGGCGTCCCGGTCAGGATCGAGAAGGCCGCCGGACGCCGAGTCGTCCTCCGGGAGGCCTGATCGCCTCGCTCGCCCCCGACCCCGGGCCGCCGGCGGGGAGGCAGTCCCGCCGGCGGCCCGGGGGGGCACCTCAGAAGGCGTAGGAGGCGTTGACGAACAGGCTGCGGCCCGGCTCGGCCACCGGCGTGCCGGAGCGGAACGGGTCGCGCTGGTACGAGAGGTGCTCGACGTAGTAGCGGTCGAAGGCGTTCTGCAGGCCCACGGTCAGGCGCAGCGGCCCGTGGCGCAGGCCAGCCGCGGCGTTCAGCACGCCCCAGCCCGACGTGGGGCTCTCGTGCAGCCCGGCGTCCACGCGCGACTGGTCGGCCGCGAAGACGCCCTCGACGGAGCCGAAGAAACGCCCGTCGTCGTAGCGCGCCGCCAGGCGCGCGCGCAGCGGCGGCGTCTCGGCCAGCGGAGAGGCGGCGATGCCGCGCGCGGCGTCGCCGTCCTGGTCGGCACGCACGTAGGAAAGGTCGCCCGACAGGAACACCCGCCCGCGCACGGGCAGGCTGGCGCTCAGCTCGCCGCCGCGCAGGCGGGCGTCGACGTTGGCGAACGAGCGCGCCGCGGCGTTCATCACCCCCGGCAGCGCGCTGCGGCGGGGCTGGTCGTAGACGGCCACGTAGTCCGCCACGTGATTCCAGTACAGGCCGAGGTCGACCCGCGCGCCGGCGTGGGTCCAGGTGGCGGCGGCGTCGAGGCCCGTGTTGCGGCTGGCCACGAGGTCCGGGTTCCCGACCCAGTCGCTGCCCATGCGCTTGAGGGCCAGATAGCGCTCCGTGGCCTCCGGGGCGCGAGCGGTGTGCCCGAGGCTGGCGGCCAGCTCCCAGGCGCCACGTTGCCACGCGAGTCGCAGCTTGGCGGCCGGCAGCGTGTCCGAGGCCGAGACGGAGCGCGTCCCCTGGTAGGCCGCGTAGAGCGTGGTGTTGGCGCGCTCCGGGTCGGCCTGGCTGTCGGCCAGGTCCAGGCGCGCCCCGGCGGAGAACGACAGGCCGGAGGGACCGAGCGCGCGCCCGTACTCGCTGAAGATCCCGCCCACGCGCACGGCCATGCCGGGGATCATGGCCTGCGGCGCGTAGGCCGAGCCGGCCATCTGGTTGGTGGCGTCCCAGCGCCGCTCGTAGCCCTCGAGGCCCAGCGTCAGGCCGCCCAGCACGGCCTCGGCCTTGCCCCCCACGGTGCGCGTGTCGGCCAAGGTGCCCATCGACCAGGCGCGGGGCTTGCCGAGCGACGAGACGCGCCGCTCGTCGGTCATCCAGTGCTCCACGCGCGTGACGTAGGCCTGCGCGCGCAGGCTGGCCCGCCGCGCCCCGAGGCCCGTGGCCTCGTAGCGCAGGTTGACGCGGTCCGTGTCGTCCCAGAGCGCGTCCATCATCAGGTAGGGGTAGAGCACGGCGTCGGCCTCCTGGCGCGTGTAGGCCAGGTCGAGCTGCTGGCCCGGCGCGGGCGCCCACAGCACGCGCCCCCAGGCCGTGCCGACCGCGAAGGCCCGGTCGTCCCGGGCCTCCGGACGGTAGTTGGCGGTCTGCGTGAAGCGCTGCCCGGCGCCGTCCTCGTAGGGGTCCGCCTGACGGTAGGAGTAGCCCAGGAGCGCCGAGAGCCGCTCGCCACCGTGGCCGACGGTCAGCGAGGGGTTGACGAAGCCGTACGAGCCCAGGGCCAGGTTCGGGGTCGCGCTCCAGCCCGGGGCCGGCTTGCGGGTGACCACGTTCACCGTGCCGCCCAGGCTGCCCTGGTTCTTGAGGTCGAAGGGCCCCTTGCCCACCTCGACCCGCTCGACCTCCGCGAAGTCGACGTGGAAGGCGGCCGGGTCCATGTGGTTCGGGCAGGCCCCGTAGACCCGCTGGCCGTCGATCAGGACGTTGAGGTCGCGGCTCTGCAGGCCGCGCAGCACGACCTCGTTGGCGATGCCGCCCTTGCGCAGGCGCCACAGCCCCGCCTGCGTGCCGAGGGCCTCGCCCACGTCGCGGGCCGGCAGCTCGCGCAAGCGGTCGGCCTCGAGCGTGCTGCCCGGCGCCTCGCCCACCACGCTGACCGTCTCGCGCAGTGCGGCCATCGCCAGCGTCAGGTCGAGGCGCGTCTCGGTCCCCGCGCGCACCTCGACGCCCGCCGCCACGGTCTCCTCGAAGCCGGCCAGCGCGGCCCGCACCTCGTAGAGGCCGGGCTCGAGGGCCGGCGACCGGTAGGTGCCCAGGCTGCCCGTCGACTGGCGCGCCTCCGTCTCCTGGCCGGCGCCGCGGATGGTGAGGGCGACGCCGGGCAGGCGCGCCCCGTCCTGGGACGTGACCGCGCCCGTGATGCGGCCGCGCGCCGGCTGGGCGGAGAGCGGCCCGGCCGACAGGCTCGCGGCCAGCAGCAACACTTCGACTCTCATGACGTTCGTTCTCCCTCGGCCCCGCGGACGACGGGCGTGGGCCGACCTGTCTGCTCGTGGGAACGGCCTTCGGTGTGGACGTCAGGCGGCGGGGAGGAGACGTCGGGGCGGCGGCACGAGCGGCTCGTCGGGGCGGGGGCGGGGCGACTCGTCGCCCGCGAGGAAGGCCCGCCAGGCGCAGCGCGGGCCCAGCAGGAGCGCGCTGCCCGGCAGCAGGCCCTCGAGGCGCAGCGGGGCGGCGGCCGTGCTGGTCTCGGGGCGCTCGCAGCCGCAGCCCGTGGTCAGGCAGGGCCCCTCCGGCCGCGGACCCTCCTCCTTGCGGCAGCAGCAGCGCCCGCCGCTGCAGCAGCTGGCGGCGTCCGTCTCGAAGAGCAGGCTCAGCACGGGCGTGGCCAGCCCGGCCAGCAGCAGGCCGAGCAGCAGCGCGGCGGCGGCCGCGCGCCCCAGGCCGTGCGTGGGCCGCGCCTCAGACATCGGCCCTCTCGATGCGCCGCACGGCCAGCGCGGTGGGCGCCACCAGCCAGAACAGGAGCGACAGGCCCAGCACGACGCCCACGCCGCCCGCGCCGCGCGTGAAGCGGAGCAGCGCCAGCGAGGCGGCGCCGAAGGCCCCGGTCCCCTCGATGCCGAGCAGGGCGCCCGTGCGCACCGCGCCCACCGGGTTGACGATCACGCTCACCATCAGCACGCGCGAGGCCAGGCCCGAGGGCAGCAGCGAGGCGGCCCCCAGCGCGGCCAGGTCGAACAGCGCCACGGCCACGAACCAGACCACCAGGGCCAACGCCAGGGCGCGCGCGCGGCGCCGCCCCACCGCCCCGGCCGAGAGCAGGGCCGCCAGGCCCAGGAAGACGGCCGTGGTGACCAGCGAGGCGGCCACCAGCATCAGGAAGCCGCCCAGCCCCTCGGAGCCCGACTGGCCGTAGACCAGCGCCCCGGCCAGCCCGAAACCGACGGCCTGGGCCGCGGCCAGCGCCTGAAACAGGCCCAGCAGCTTGCCCAGCAGGATCGTGCGCCGGGCCACGGGCTGGGAGAAGAGCAGCTCGGCCGCGCCGCGCTCCGGGGCCAGCGACAGCACGCCGATGACCAGCGCCGTCAGGGGCACGAGCAGCAGCACGAGCTGGACCAGCGACACCGCGCTGCGCGCGAAGTCCTGCACGCCGTGGCCGCCGGAGAGCACGTAGCCGGCCCCCGAGACGCCGCAGGCCAGCAGGCCGAAGACCACCGCGAAGATCTGGGTCCAGCGCGAGCGCAGCGCCAGCACCAGCTCCTCGCGCGCGAACAGGCGCAGGTGGCTCACCGCGCGGCCCCTGTCGGCGGGCCGGCCGGGCCGAACAGCTCGGCGGCGGCCAGCGGGGCGCCCGTGCGCGCCACGGGGTCCTGGTCGCGCGAGGCCGCGTCGGCGTGGGCGATCACGTGCGAGCCCATCGGGGTCTCGAGCCCGGGGACGCGCGTGTACACCGCGCGGTCGGCGCGCACCCACTGCTTCGTGCGGTGGTCGGCCACGAAGGCCACGGCCCCGGGCGGGAGCTTGCCGGCCTTGACGTATCCGGCCAGGCAGCCCAGGTCGTCGAAGAAGCGCGGCAGCTCCCCGGGCGCCACCAGTTGCGAGGCGAAGGCCGCCGAGGAGACGGCCATGCGGCAGGAAGCGCACTGCTCGTTGCGCGTGTCGAGGGCGGCCGGCTCGGGCGGCGCTTCGGCGCAGGCCACGAGCGCCAGGAGCAGCGGCAGGGCCAGGAGCGACTTCACGGGGCCTCCTGCGCGGCGGGCGCCGCGTGGCCGCTCTCGCCCACCAGCTCGCGGTAGAGCAGGTCCAGGCGGCCCTCCTCGGCCGTCAGCCCGCGCAGCTCGGCGCCCAGCGCCCGCACGGCGTCG
>JBDIBD010000105.1:0-11644 GCA_039812725.1 Vicinamibacteria bacterium
CGCGCACGTCGTCGAGCCCCAGGGCGCGGCCCACGCTCTCGGCCGTGGCGCGCTGGTCGCCGGTCAGCATGACCAGTCGCAGCCCGGCCTGGCGCAGCTGCGCCAGGGCCTCGCGGGCCCCGGGGCGCAGCGGGTCGGTCACCGACAAGAGCCCGGCGGCGCGGCCGTCGCCGGCGTCGAACAGCAGCGCCAGGCCCTCGGCGGCCAGCCGCGCCGACGGTTCCTGGAGCGCCGAGACGTCGACGCCCTGCGACTCGAGCAGCCGCAGCGAGCCCACCAGCACGGCCTGTCCGCGCACGCGGCCGCTGACGCCCAGCCCCGGCAGGCTGGCGAAGCCCTCGGGCTCGCGCAGGGTGTAGCCGCGCTCGGCCGCGGCCGTCACCACGGCGTGGGCCAGCGGGTGCTCGCTCGAGCGCTCCAGGCTGGCCGCCAGGCACAGCACGTCGTCCTCGGCGAAGCCGGGCAGGGCCTGCACCCGCGCCAGCGCCGGCCGGCCCACGGTCAGCGTGCCGGTCTTGTCGAGCGCCAGCGTGTCCACGCCCGCCAGGGTCTCGAGCGCCTCGGCGTTGCGGAACAGCACGCCGGCCCGGGCGCCGCGGCCCATGGCCACCATGATCGACATGGGCGTGGCCAGCCCCAGCGCGCAGGGGCAGGCGATGATCAGCACCGACACGGCGTTGACGAGCGCGTGCGCCAGGCGCGGCTCGGGGCCCAGGAGCGCCCAGCCCACGAAGGTCAGGGCCGCGGCCAGGATCACGGCCGGCACGAACCAGGCCGCCACGCGGTCGGCCAGGCCCTGGATCGGCGCGCGGCTGCGCTGGGCCTCGGCCACGCGCGCCACGATCTGCATCAGCAGCGTCTCGCGCCCCACGCGCTCGGCGCGCACGACCAGCGCGCCGCGGCCGTTGAGCGTGCCGCCCACCAGCGCGTCGCCCGGCCCCTTCTCGACCGGCAGCGGCTCGCCGGTCAGCATCGACTCGTCCACGCTCGACTGGCCCTCGAGCACGCGCCCGTCCACCGGCAGCTTCTCGCCCGGCCGCACGCGCAGGTGGTCGCCCACGTGCACGTGGGCGAGCGGCACGTCCTCGTCGCTGCCGTCGGGGCGCACGCGCCGGGCCGTCTTGGGGGCCAGGCCCAGCAGGCTGCGCAGGGCTTCGCGGGTGCGGGCCCGGGCGCGCAGCTCGAGCACCTGGCCCAGGAGCACCAGGGCCACGATCACGGCCGCCGCCTCGAAGTACAGGGGCAGGCCGCCGTGGGCGTCGCGGAAGGCCGGCGGGAAGGCCCCGGGGACCAGCACGGCCGCCAGGCTGAAGCCGAAGGCCACCACCACGCCCAGGCCGATCAGCGTGAACATGTTCAGGTGGCGGGTGCGCAGCGAGAAGGCCGCCCGCTCGAGCAGCGGCCAGCCCGACCACAGCACCACCGGCGCGGCCAGGAGCAGCTCGACCAGGGCGCGCGTCTGGTGGGGCACCGCGTGGCCCAGGCCGGGGAAGAGCATCGGCCCCATCGAGACCGCCATCACGGCCAAGGCGAGCGGTGCGGCCACCGTCAGGCGGCCGGTCATGTCGGCCAGCTCGGGGTCGGGGCGCTCGTCGGAGAGATCCGGGGTCTTGGGCTCGAGCGCCATGCCGCACTTCGGGCATGGCCCCGGGTGGTCCGAGAGCACCTCGGGGTCCATGGGGCAGATCCACTGCGTGCCGGCCGGCAGGGCCGCGGCCGCGGACTCCTCGGCGGCCCGGCGCTCCTCGGGCGGCCTCAGGAAGCGCTCCGGCTCGGCCACGAAGCGCTCCCGGCAGCGCGGGTTGCAGAAGACGTAGGTCGCGCCGGCGTGCTCGTGACGCAGCGGGCTGTCGAGCGGCACGCTCATGCCGCAGACCGGGTCGATGCCGGTGGTCGGGCGGACCGTGAGGGCCTTGCCCTTGAACTGGCGCGTCGGGGGGGGCTGGTGCGGGTGGTCCATGCTGCTCCTGCCGGTGCGCGGGCCAGGGAAACGCCCGGGCGCCGCGCCGCCGGGGCGAGCCGGCGGGGAATCCACCGGCCATCCGGGTAGACGCGGCCGCCAGGGCGGCCTTACACCTTACTGTTCGAGCCGGGGACGGGCGTCGTCGGTTCGCAGGTAGGTCCCGGAGGCGTCGACCCCCACGCCGAAGCCGCAGTCACCCTCCTGTTCCACGGTGGCCTCGTCGCCCGAGAAGGCCAGGGCCAGGGCGCAGTCGTCGCCCTTGAACAGGCCCTTCCCCGACTGGAGCGTCACCTCCCCGTCGACGTTGCCCACCGCCGCCGGGCCGTACTCGCGCCAGTTGGCGCCCATCCGCAAGGCGAAGACCATGAAGCGCAGCCGCCCGCCGCCCTGGTCCTGAACCTCGAGCGTGTTCCACTCGCCGGCCCCGGCGTAGCCGCGCCAGGTGCCGGTGAAGCCGGCCGGGGCCTGGCGCGCGGCCAGGGCCTTGTCGACCTGCCCCTGGTTGAAGAGCGCGGCCTTGTCGCCGGGCTTGACGCGCAAGGCCTGGCGCAGCCAGGCCCGGGCCAGGAGCGGCTGCGAGCGCTTCAGCTCGGCCAGGGCCAGGTTGTTGAAGGCCAGGGCCTGGGCGGCCGGATCCTCGGAATCCTCGGCCCAGCCGGCCTGGCCCTGGAAGTCCTCCACGGCCTTCTCGACCTGGCCAGCCGCGAGCAGCCGCGAGCCGGAGGCGCTGCAGGCCGAGGCGCTCGGGCACTCGGCCCGCAACGGCGCGGTGAGCAGCGCCAGCGCCACCGCCGCCGGCAGGCGCACGGCTAACGCCCCCGCGCGGGAGGCTCCGGCCGCTCGGCCGCCGCCGCCGCCAGCTCGGCCAGGAGGCCGGTGCCCTGCGGCAGCACCGTGACCTTCAGCTCGGGGCTCTCCAGCAGCTGCTGGGTCTCGAGCACCTCGAACAGGGCCCCGGCCAGCTCCGGGTCGCGGGCGACCTCGGCCAGGGCGGCGCCCACGATGCGCGGGCGCATGGCGCCGGCCTTGGCGAACTCGACCGCGGCCTGGCGCTCCGAGGTCGAGCGGATGACGCTGACGCGGTTGGCGCCGTCCTGCTGGATGGCGGCCGTGACCTGGCGCAGCCGGTTGACGACCTTCTGCTCGATCTGCGAGATCATGCCCACGTCGCGGAAGTGCACCTTGCGGATGTAGACGCTGCCCACCCGGTAGCCCCACTCCTGGGACTTGGCCGAGACCTCCTCGCGCACCGTGCGGCTCATCTCGTGGCGGTCCTCGAGCATGCGCTCGAGCTTCATGTTGCTGAGGCTGCGCACCGTGGCGTTGGAGACGTTGGCGCCCAGCGAGCCGCGCGGGTCGGCGTTCTTGTAGAGGAAGGCCTGCGGGTCGCTCACCACCATCTCGTACCAGACCCCGATGCCCATCGGCGCGCCCTCCTCGGAGTTGACCGGCTGGGAGCGCAGGTAGGTCTGGTCGAGGCGCAGGTCGACCACGTTCTTGCGCCCGAAGAAGGGCACCAGCACGGCGAAGGGGCCCATCGTCATCCAGGGGAAGTGCAGCCCAGGCTCGTCGATCACGGCGCGCACGGTGCCGAACAGCTCGAACACCACGCACTCGCGCTCGCGCACGATCACGTACAGGCCGAAGGCCCGCGCCAGGCCCAGCGCGATGGGCATGCCGATGAAGCTGAGGAAGAAGGTGACCAGGGCGGCGATCAGGAAGCTCACGAGCGCACCCCCTCCTGCTGCACGGTGATGAGCGAGCGCGTGCGGGCGAAGAGCCGCAGGCGCGTGTTGCGCACGTAGGCCAGGAGCGCGCCTGGCCCCTGCGCCTTGAGCTCGCGCAGCTGCGCGGCCAGGGCCAGCAGCGGCTCGACCTCGGCCTGGGCGTTGAGCGTCTCGATCTCGACCGCGCGCTTCGACTGCACGATGCGCTGGTCGGCCGCGGCCTGGGCCAGGCTGATCTCGGACGAGACCTGGTTGTGGGCGGTGTTGATGGCCGCCAGGGCCGACTCGATCTCGGCCGGCGGGTCGATGCCCGTGATCAGGGCCGCGTCGAGGGTGATGCCGTAGCGCGCCTCGGCCGAGGCGCACTCGGCGTCCATGCGCTCGTTCAGGTCGCGCAGGTTCTTGCGCAGGTCGTTGATCGAGATGCCCTGGGCCGTGCCCAGGTCCGAGGCCGCCCCCGGCACCTCGGCGGCCGAGCCGGCCGGGGCCTCGAAGTTGGCGATGCGGTCGCGCAGGATCGAGACGAAGTAGCCCATCACGTGCGAGACCGGGTTCCTGACGCCGAACAGGTAGGCGTACAGGTTGCGCTCCGAGACGGTGTAGCGCAGCTGGCCGGTCAGACCGGTGTTGAGCTGGTCCTTGGTGACGGCCTCGAGCACCTGGCCGCCCTGGTTGGCCTCGGGCTGCTCCGGGTCGTAGGCGATCGAGACCGTCACCGTCGCCACCGAGACCTTGTGCAGCTGCTGCCAGGGGAACTTCCAGTAGAAGCCGGGCCCCACCACCCGCACCTGCGGGTAGCTGTAGCGTTCCGCTTCCTCGGGCCGCAGCGTCTGGGCGATGGGGTCCTCGAGGGTGGTGTGCTCGCCCAGGCGCTGGGCGCGCCCGAAGGTCGTGATCACGGCCCGCTCGTTGGGGCCGATCGTGTAGAAGCCGCCCAGTCCGTAGCGCACCACGAACCAGGCCAGGAAGCCGAAGGCCATTCCGATGAGGGTCAGCATGCGGTACCTCCGACCGGCAGACTATCAGACCGGGGCGGCCCGGGCGCTTCAGGGGTTGACGACCACGCCGTTCTGCACCGGTCCGACCAGCTGACAGGAGTTGGCCACGCAGGTCGAGGAGTAGTCCGGGATGTTGAGCGAGAAGCCGGCGCCCTCGACGTAGCCGTCGTCGACGGTCAGGTTCGAGCCGCCGTTCGAGGCCCCGCCCCAGCCCGAGGCACCGCCCTGGGCCACGAGCTTGCTCTCGGTGGCCTGCACGAAGGAGCTGGCGAAGGCCAGGAGCGCCAGGGGCTGGCTCTGGTTGGCCACGCAGTTCGCGAGCACGCTGGTGTAGGCCAGGTAGACCTGCGAGCCGGAGGCCGCGGCGGAGTAGTCCACGGCCAGCGCGATCATGTTCGCGCCGCCGACCTGGTCGATCGACAGCAGGGCGCAGTTCTCGATCGAGAAGTTGGCCGAGTTCTGCACGTCCACCGCCACCGCCCAGCAGCCCCAGCCGCTGCCGACCGACTGGATGGTCATGTTCTGGACGGCCGAGTTGCTGGCGCCGTGCACCGTCCCCTTGTCGGCATAGTCACCGGCCGGCGCCGTGACCGTGGTCTGGTCCGGGCCCGCGCCCTGGATGAAGACCCAGGGCTTGCACGCCACGACCTCGGCATAGGTCCCCGGTCCGACCGACACCAGGTACTGCTTGCCCTGGCTGGCGTCGGTGATGCTGGCCAAGGCCGCGCCGATGGTGGCAAAGCTGGCGCCGCCGGGCGAGACCGTGACCGTGTTGGACGCGGGCGCCGCCGCAGCCGGGCCGCGCAGCTGCTCGCGCCTGGCCCGCAGCCCGGCCACGAATCGGGCCAGGCCCTCGGCGGCCGCCACGGCGTCCACGCGCGTGGTCCGCAGCGGCCGGACCTGGGTGAGATCGATTCTCTGTTCGGGCATGACGCCTCCGGGTAGGTGGGGGAGGGGTAACATTACACTTTTCGACCCCGATGACGAAGGCGTGACGCGCAGCACTCCCGGTGGGCCCGGAGATGTGATCTCTTTGGGGCTCCGGCGGCGCACCGGGGGCCGGAGGGGAGCCAGGACGAGATGAAGAAGAGCGGAGCCGCGCTTTTGGTCCTGCTGTCGGCGCTGTCGACGGGCGCCCGCGCCGAGGGCCTCGGCCTGGCCTTCAAGGCCGGCAGCACGGGCCTGGGGGCCGAGCTGACCGTCGGCCTGAGCCAGAGCCTCAACCTGCGCCTGGGCGCGCAGGGCTTCGGCTACCACGACCAGCGCACGGTCTCGGGCATCGACTACGACGCCGACCTGAGCCTGGTCTCGGGCAGCGCCGGCCTCGACTGGCACCCGGGCGGCGGCGTCTTCCGGCTCTCGGGCGGCCTGCTGATCCAGGGCAACAAAGTCGAGGGCGTGGCGGTGCCGCGCGGCACCGTGACGATCGGCGACACGACGTATCCGGCCAGCTCGGTCGGAACCATCACGGCCCGGGGCGAGCTCCCGCGCACCGTGGCCCCCTTCGCCACGCTGGGCTTCGGCAACGGCGCGCGCGGCGGCCGGCTGTTCTTCAGCTTCGAGGTCGGCGCGGCCTTCAGCGGCAGCCCGGTCGCGACGGTCTCGGCCTCGCGCAGCACGCCCGGCCTGCAGGCCGACCTGGAGGCCGAGGCGGCCGAGATCGAGGACGACGTGAGCTGGCTCAAGACCTACCCGATCGTGGGCTTGAGCATCGGCATCCGGTTCTAGGACGCCCGGGCGCTGGCCGCCTGACCCGCGTCCGGGTCTCACCCCGCCGCAGGCGAGGAGCGAGCGCCTCCCGTAGGAAACAGCCACGTCCTGCGCCGGCACGTCACGCCCACATTGGGCTTGACACATTAAGTCGGTCTGCTAGTCTTGTCGCGCACCTCACTCCAATCCAACTGTCCCAAGGCAAGCCCCCGGTCGGGGCGATGCGGAGCTGCGTATGACAAGACTCGCCTGTTGTCTGGCGCTCACCGGGCTCGTTGCCGCGCGGGCGCAGGCCGACTCGACCCAGTGCGGTCAGGCCGACGCTCGACACGCCCCGAAGCTGGCTGCGCTCGCCATCGAGGGCTGCCCCGTCGAGAAAGCGGTGCGCGACCTCGCTGCGGTCATCCAAAGCCAGCCCGCCTCCCGGCAGGCCGTGCTCAACGCCGACGAGCTCGGCCAGAGCGCCCCGCTGCTTCCCAAGAAGGACGCCGAGGAGGCACTGAAGGCCCTCGGCCAGGCCCTCGACTCGACGGCGCTCCCGGAGGCCAACCGCCAGGTCTTCCGGAGGGCCAAGTCGTTCCTCGACGACCCCTGCTCGGCCTACTGGGCCGTCACCGCTCCCGACGAGAAGGTGTCAGACTCGACTCGCGCCGACCTGGCGAAATCCGCAACCCCCGGTGTCGTGGCCGCGTGCTCCGAGGCGCTGCTCGAGCGGGCCCAGACCTTCCAGGGCGACCGGGACGCCTATCTCGCGCGGGACCGGCAGGACACGGCCCTGCCGACGGTGAAGGCCGCGAGCGTGAACGACGTGCGGCCCGACCCCAGGGAGCCGGACGCCTACATCCGGGAGCTCCACCACGCCTACAAGAACCTCAAGGGCTGGGAGAAGCTCCAGGGCGACGCCCAGTCGAAGCGGGCCATCGAAGAGCTCCGCGACAGCACGCACGCCCTGATGGAGTCGCGGGGCCTGCGCTCGCCGATCCTGGCCGAGTTCGTGACGGGCTTCGTGCGCACCAACGTGGCCGACGGCGGCGGCGCGCCGGCCGGGGCCCAGGAGCAGGACGCCACGGTCCCGGCGGGCCACATCGCCTGGTCGACCCGGCACTTCGGGCGTGACACGGAATCGAGGACCGACACCAGCGTCGACGTCAGTGTCGGCGGCCACCTGGGCTTCGTGCCGGCCCTGGCGCTGGTGGAGCCGAAGGACGCTCCCCAGGGTGGGGTCTCGGCCTCCTATCAGGAGGCCTTCGTCTGGGACCTCGAGGGCCGGCTCCACGTCCACGCCCAGCGCAACTTCGAGCTCGTCGCGCTGGGCCGGGCCGGGCAGACGCTGCTCAACAGCGACAGCACCCTGATCCAGACCAAGAGCGACCCGGACGGGTACATCGCCGTGCCGCTGTCCGGCGGCGAGGCGCGCTGGTTCTACGAGGCCGGCCTGACCGCCCGCTTCCACGTGCAGTCGCTCCAGTCGCTGCACGAGCAGAACGGCCTGGTGGCCCCCGCCTTCGAGGCCAGCGCCGGCTTCAAGTGGGACCACCAGTTCGAGGCGGCCCAGGGCCAGGTGGCCTTCGCCGACCCGACCAAGAGGAAGTTCTTCCGCTTCATGATCAGCGGCGTGCCGGTGCGTGGCGTGCCCCCGGACGAGAAGGACAAGAAGCGGCTCTTCACCCTCGGCTTCGGCGTGGAGCACGAGTGGGGCAGCGAGGGGGCCCCCCAGGCCACCCGGTTCCTCATCAAGGGCAACGTGGAGCTGCTCAAGGCCCTGCGCGGGGATCGCTAGGGATCGACCAGCCTGCTGCGCCCCTCTCGACCGAGAGGGGCGCAGCGCTGGGCCCGCGGCCAGTCACCCGCGGGCCACCTCCCGCCGCCGCCAGAGCAGGTAGACGGCCGGGTACACCAGCAGCTCCAGGGCGAACGAGGTGAAGAGCCCGCCCACCATGGGCGCCGCGATGCGCTTCATGACGTCGGCCCCCGCGCCGGTCGACCACATGATCGGCATGAGGCCCATGAAAGCCGCGCAGACCGTCATCATCTTCGGCCGCACGCGCCGGACGGCCCCGTGCACGATGGCCTCGTGCACGTCGGCCAGGCTGGCCAGGCGGCCCTGCCGGCGGGCCTCGTCCCAGGCCAGGTCGAGGTAGAGCAGCATGAACACGCCGGTCTCGGCGTCGAGGCCCAGCAGCGCGATCACACCCACCCAGGCCGCGATCGAGACGTTGTAGTCGAGGGCCCACATCAGCCAGACCGCGCCGATGGCGGAAAAGGGCACGGCCAGGAGCACGAGGCCGGCCCGCGCCAGCGAGCGCAGGTTGGCGTAGAGCAGCAGGAAGATGGTCGCGAGCGTGGCCGGGATCACCAGCTTCAGGCGCTCGCGCACGCGCAGCATGTTCTCGTACTTGCCGCTCCACTCCAGCGAGTAGCCCTGGGGCAGCGGCACCTGGGCGGCCACGGCGGCCTTGGCCCGCTCGACGAAGCCGCCGATGTCGCTCTCGGCCGTGTCGAGGTAGACGTAGCCGGCCAGCAGGCCGTTCTCGTTGCGGATCATCGACGGCCCCGCGACCGTGCGCAGGTCGGCCACGCTCCCGAGCGGGATGTGGGCCCCGGAGGGCGTGCGCACCAGCACCCGTCCCAGCGCGTCGAGGTCCTCGCGCAGCTCGCGCGGGTAGCGCACGTTGACCGGGAAACGCGCCCGGCCCTCGACCGTGGTGGTGACGTTCTCGCCGCCCACCGCCGAGAGGATCACCGCCTGCACGTCCTCCACCGACAGGCCGTAGCGCGCCAGCTCGGGCCGCTTGAGCTCGAAGTCCACGAAGTAGCCGCCGGTGACGCGCTCGGCGAAGACGCTGCGCGTGCCGGGGACGCCTGCCAGCACGGATTCGAGCCGCGCCCCCAGGCGCTCGACCTCGGCCAGGTCGGGGCCGTAGACCTTGACCCCCACGGGCGTGCGGATGCCCGTCTGCTGCATGTCGATGCGGCCCTGGATCGGCATGGTCCAGCCGTTCTTCAGGCCCGGGATCTGCAGGGCGTGGTCGAACTCGGCCACCAACTCCTCGCGCGACAGGCGGTCGGGCCAGAGGCGGCGCAGCAGCCCGGCCTGCAGCCACTCGGGCGCCCAGGCCGAGTACCAGCGCGGACGGGGGCGCCACTTCTCGGGCGGCTCGAGCACCACCACCGTCTCCATCATCGAGAGCGGCGCCGGGTCGGTCGAGGTCTCGGCCCGGCCGGCCTTGCCGTGCACGCTCCTGACCTCGGGGAACGACCTCAGGATGCGGTCCTGGGCCTGCAGCAGGCGGCCGGCCTCGGCCACCGAGATGCCCGGCAGCGTGGTGGGCATGTAGAGCAGCGTGCCCTCGTCGAGGGCCGGCATGAACTCGTGGCCGAGCTTCAGGTAGACCGGCACCGTGGTCAGCGTGGCGGCCAGCGCCAGGGCGATGGTGGCCCAGGGCCAGCGCAGCACCCGGCGGCAGGCCGGCTCGTAGAGCGCGAACAGCACGCGGCTGACCGGGTGGCGCTCCTCGGGGTAGTAGCGCCCCACCGTGAGCTGGTTGAAGAGCCAGGCCAGCGGCCGCGGTCGGAAGCTGACCCAGTCCATGCGCGTGAAGAGCATGCGCAGGGCCGGGTCGAGGGTCAGGGCCAGCAGGGCCGCGATGGCCATGGTCAGGTTCTTGGTGAAGGCCAGGGGCTTGAACAGGCGCCCCTCCTGGTCGACCAGCGTGAAGACCGGCACGAAGGCCACGGCGATCACCAGCAGCGAGAAGAAGACCGAGGGGCCGACCTCGAGCAGGGCCTCCAGGCGCACCTGGTGGAAGTCGCCCGGGCGCCCCTCCTCCTGCCAGCGCTCGAGCTTCTTGTAGGCGTTCTCGACCTCGACGATGGCGCCGTCCACCAGCACGCCGATCGAGATGGCGATGCCGGCCAGCGACATGATGTTGGAGGAGATTCCCAGCAGCGACATGGGGATGAAGGCCAGCAGCACCGCCACCGGGATGGTCACGATCGGCACGACGGCCGAGGGCAGGTGCCACAGGAAGACCAGGATCACCAGGCTGACGATCAGGATCTCGTGCAGCAGCTTCTCCTCGAGGTTGTCGATGGCGTGCTGGATCAGCTCGGCCCGGTCGTAGGTCACCACCAGCTTCACGCCCGGCGGCAGGCCCGGCTCGATCTCGCGCAGGCGCGCCCGCAGCCGCTCGATCACGGCCCGGGCGTTCTCGCCCTGGCGCATGACCACGATGCCGCCCACCGTGTCGCCGCGGCCGTCCAGGTCGGCCACGCCGCGGCGGATCTCGGGGCCCACCACCACCCGGGCCACGTCCGAGAGCAGCACCGGCGTCCCCTGCTCGGCCCGCAGCACGGCCTGCTCCAGGTCGCGGGCGCCCTTGAGGTAGCCGCGCCCGCGCACCATGTACTCCTTGCCGGCGATCTCGAGCAGGCGCCCGCCGACCTCGCCGTTGCCCTTCCGCACCGCCCCGGCCACGTCCATGATCGACAGGCCGTAGGCCCGCAGCCGGTCGGGGTCGACCGTGACCTGGTACTGCTGCACGAAGCCGCCGATGGAGGCCACCTCGGCCACCCCCGGGACGGCCTGCAGGCGGTAGCGCAGGCTCCAGTCCTGCAGCGAGCGCAGCTCGGCCGGCGAGAGCCGGCCGCTCTCGTCCACCAGGGCGTACTGGAAGACCCAGCCCACGCCCGTGGCGTCGGGGCCGATCTCGGTCTTGACCCCCTCGGGCAGCCCCCCCTGGATCTTCGAGAGCGACTCGAGCACGCGGCTCCTGGCCCAGTAGAGGTCGGTGCCGTCCTGGAAGACCACGGTCACGAAGCTGTAGCCGAAGTCCGAGAGGCCGCGCACGGTCTTGACCTTGGACGTGCCCAGGAGCGCCGTTACGATCGGGTACGTGACCTGGTCCTCGACGATGTCGGGGCTCCGGTCCCAGCGCGAGTAGACGATCACCTGGGCGTCGGAGAGGTCCGGGATGGCGTCGATCGGGAGGGTGCGCAGCGTGTGCCAGCCGTAGGCCACGCAGAGCACGGTGAGGGCCAGCACCAGGAAGCGATTGCCGGCGCTCCAGCGGATGATGGACTTGACCATGGCGGGCCTCAGCGCCGGTGGGGCGCGGGCACGGGCTCGAGGTCCATGCCGCAGAGGGCGCAGCGGCCCGGCCGGCCGGAGCGCTGCTCGGGGTGCATCGGGCAGGCGAAGGCCGCCGGCGCGGCGGGGCTGGGGGCGGGCGTGGCGGCCGGCCGCG
>JBDIBD010000106.1:0-11554 GCA_039812725.1 Vicinamibacteria bacterium
CGGCGGCCTGGGCCGCCCGGGCCAGCTCGACGGCGTGGCCCGGCCCCTCGGTCAGCGCCGACTGGAGCCCCCCGAGGGCGGCCGCCAGCCGGCGCTCCAGGGCGGGCCAGCGCCGGCGGACGGCCCCGGCCGCTGCGGCGGGGTTGACGATGACGTAGGCGCCGGGCATGCGTGCGCGGATGATAACCGCGTGGCGGCGGGCGGGCCGGGGTGGTAGCGTTTGCCCATGTTCCCGCGCCAGCCCGCTGCCCTCCTCGCCGGCCTCCTGTCCCTGGCGATCGCGACCCCCACGGCCTCGGCGGCCGAGCCGCTGCGCGCGCGCCACGGCCTGGTCGTCTCGCAGCACTACCTGGCCTCCCAGGTGGGCTTCGACGTGCTGGCCTCGGGCGGCAACGCCGTGGACGCGGCCGTGGCCACGGCCTTCGCGCTGGCGGTGGTGCACCCGGCCGCGGGCAACATCGGGGGCGGCGGCTTCCTCGTCTACCGCCCGCCGCAGGGCGAGGCGGTGGCCTACGACTTCCGCGAGAAGGCCCCGGCCGCCGCCAGCCCGACCATGTTCCTCGTGAACGGGGCCTACGACGAGCAGCGCCACCACGACAGTCACGTCGCCGTGGGCGTCCCCGGCTCCGTGGCGGGCCTGCACCTGGCCTGGAGCGAGCACGGCAAGCTGCCCTGGCGGCGCCTGGTCGAGCCGGCCGTGGCGCTGGCGCGCGAGGGCTTCGCCGTCAGCGACGAGCTGGCCCGCTCGCTGGCCGAGGTGCTGCCGAAGCTGAAGCCCTACCCCGCCTCCCTGGCCCAGTTCTCGCGCAAGGGCCACCCCTACGAGGCCGGCGACCTGTTGCAGCAGCCCGATCTGGCGCGTACCCTCGCGCGCGTCGCCGAGCAGGGGCCCGACGGCTTCTACAAGGGCGAGACCGCGCGCCTGATCGCCCGGGAGATGCAGGCCGGCGGCGGCCTGGTCACGGAGGCCGACCTGGCCGCCTACCAGGCCGTGCGCCGCGCGCCGCTGGTGGGCAGCTACCGGGGCTACGAGGTGGTGTCGATGCCTCCGCCCAGCTCGGGCGGCGCGACCTTGCTGCAGGTGCTCAACGTGGCGGAGGGCTGGGACCTGCGGGCCTCCGGCTTCATGAGCGCCCTGACCGTGCACCGGCTGGCCGAGGCCATGCGACGCGCCTTCGCCGACCGCGCCCGTTACCTGGGCGACCCCGAGGCCAACCCCGACCAGCCGCTGCAGCGCCTGCTCTCGAAGGAGCATGCCCGCCTGCAGCGGGCCTCGATCGACGACCGGCGCGCCAGCGCCTCGTCGCCGGCCTCCTTCACCTGGCTCGCGGAGAGCGACCAGACCACGCACCTCTCCGCCATGGACGAGGCTCGCGGCGCGGTGGCGCTCACCACCACGCTCGAGGACTCGTACGGCGCGAAGATCGTGGTCCCCGGGGCGGGCTTCCTGCTCAACAACGAGATGGGCGACTTCAACGCCGGCCCGGGGCTGACCGACGCCACGGGGCTTCTGGGCACGGCCCCCAACCTGGCGGCGCCCGGCAAGCGCATGCTCTCGAGCATGACGCCCACCATCCTGGCCCGCGACGGCCAGCCCTTCCTGGTGGTCGGCAGCCCGGGCGGCCGCACGATCATCAACTCCGTGCTGCTGACCATCCTGAACGTGGTGGACTTCGGGATGAACCTGCAGGAGGCCGTGGACGCCCCGCGCTTCCACCACCAGTGGCTGCCCGACCGCATCGACCACGAGCCCTTCGCCTTCTCGCCCGACACCGCCGCGCTGCTGGTGGAGCGCGGCCACACCCTGCGCCAGGCGCGCCGCCAGGGGGTGGTCAACGCCATCCTCTGGGACGCCCGCGCGGGAGTGATGGAAGGGGCCGCCGACCGCCGCAGCCCCGACGCCGCCGCGATCGGGCGCTGAGCCTGGGCCGGGCGGCGCTCGCCGGGCCGCCTGCCCGGCCACCGTTATCCTGAGCGACACCGTCCGGCTGGGGAGCGAAGGATCTCTCGGGCTGTGCGGCCCGGGAGATCCTTCGTCGCCGGCTTGGACGGCGGCGCCTCAGGATGACGACAGCGCTTCCTGGCCTCGCCGACGCGCGGCGCGCGGGCCGGGCTCAGGACGACGCGCGCTTGCGGTGCAGGATGGCGCGGTCGGCGGCGGGCACGCGCGTGCCGCAGAGCAGGTCCCACAGCCCGCTGGTCAGGCCGTAGGCGATCTCGCCGCCGCGCCGGCTGTGGTGGTACAGGTGGTGCCGCCGGATGTACTGGAAGTACGCGTTCTTGAAGTTGTAGAAGTGCACCGAGTGGTGCACCCACTCCTCGAACACGTAGGCCTGGATCAGGCCGGCCACGAAGGCCACCCAGAAGACGTCGCGCGAGCCCAGCGCCAGGGCGAAGAACAGCGCCACGAACAGGCCCGTGTCCTTGACCGTGCCGTTGATGTGGGTGCCGTCCCAGGGACGCAGGTGGTGGTACCAGTGCAGGTTGTCGAAGCGCCGGTGCAGGAAGTGCTTCCAGGCCCCCTCCCCGTCGGGGAAGATGCCGTGCAGCACGTAGCGGTGGGCCAGGTACTCGAGATAGGTCCAGAACAGCACGCCCAGCGCCGCGCCCACGGCCGCGCGGGCCGGGGCCTGGGGCAGCGACCAGGCCAGGGTGCCCAGGCAGATCGCCGAGTAGAAGGCCGTCATCGGGTACAGGCGGCGGCGCCCGCGGCGGGCCTCGTGGGCCACGTCCACGCCGTGCGGGGCCTCGGCCAGCGGGATGCCGACCTGGGCCTTGGTGACCGACTTGTCGTCCACGATCGTCATGACGCTCACGCGAAGACCTCCACGTCGAGCCCCAGCGCGCGCGCCTCCCGGGCGATGCGCTCCAGGGCCTCCGGCTCCAGCGGGCTGACCGCTTCCAGGGCTGGCCGGCGGGCCACCGTGTACACCTGCACGCGCGCCAGGCGCGCTCCGGCAGCCAGCAGCTCCGCGAGGCGCGCGCGCCAGGCGGCCAGCTCGGCCTCGGTCGGTCCCTGCCCTTCCCAGCGGAAGAACAGGCTCTGGACCACCACGGGCCTCTGCCGCGCCAGGCGCAGCAGGCCCTCTAGGATAGCGCCGAGCGGCCGCTTCGTGCCACTCGCGCGCTCGAAGGCGGCCTGCTCGCCGGCGTCGAGCTTGACCCAGGCCTCGTCGATCCCCTCCAGGGCCGCCTGCACCGACGGGCGCGTCAGGTGCGCCCCGTTGGTCAGCAGCCGCAGCGGCACCCCGGGGCAGAGCTCGTCGCGCAGGGCCCGCGCCAGCTCCACGGCCTGCGGGAACTCGCGCGCCGCGGTGGGCTCGCCGTCGCCGGCGAAGGCGATGTCGGCCAGCTCCGGCGGGCGCCCGTCCGGGACCCGGCCGTGCAGCAGCGTGGCGGGGGCGCGCCCCTCGCGCAGGGCCAGCAGCGCCTCGCGCAGCTCCGCGCGGAGCCGCGCCAGGTCCACGCGCGGGTCGCGCTCGGGGACGTCGGTGCGGTCGACCTGGCAGTAGGGACAGTCGAAGGTGCAGGCCCGGTCGGGGTTGAGGTTGATCCCGAGCGACAGGCCGCGGGCCCGCCGCGAGAGGGCCGCGTACACGTAACGGGGCGCGGCCGGCCCGGCCTCGCGGCGCAGCGGGGGCAGGCTCACGGCCAGATCGCCTCGCGCAGCGAGGCCAGGTAGGTGGCCTGAGCCGCGGGGCGCGTGTCGAGCACGCGGTCGTCGAGCGCCAGCGCGGCCTGGAACTCCGCCGCCGCCTCGGCGTGCTGGCCCAGCGCGTTGAGGGCCGCGGCCAGCTCCACGTGGTAGGCGGGCTCGCCGGGGCAGCCGCGCACCGCCGCGCGCAGCCAGGGCTCGGCCTCCGCGGTCCGGTCCAGGCCGTAGTGCAGCGCCATCCCCAGGCGGAAGGCGGCCTCGGGCTCGGAGGGTTCCAGGCGCAGGGCCTCGCGGTAGGCCGCGACGGCCTCGTCCCAGCGCAGGAGGTCGGCCAGGTTGCGGCCCAGGACGCGCTGGGCCACGGCCGCGCGCCCGGGCGACAGGCCCAGCTCGAGGGCCTGCCGGCAGAGCCGCACCGCCTCCTCGCGCACGGCCGCGGCGCAGGCCCGCAGCGTCAGCCGCGCCTCCAGCGAGTCGACACCGGCAGCGCGGGCGGGCGCGCCGGCCAGGAGCGCCAGCGCGGCAGCCACGGGCGCCAGGCGGCGGGGCGTCACAGCGGCTCGAGGTCGGCCACCGAGAAGCCCAGCTCCTCGTCGGCTGTCCGGGCGGAGGCATCGACGTAGGCCTCGCGCGGGTAGCCGAGCCGCTCGTCGTAGCTGGCCTGGATGAACCAGGCGTCCTGCATGACCGCGGAGGAGAGCTGGGCGAAGAGGCTGTCGACCGTCCCGTACAGGTACAGGCTGTCGGGCGGCACGGGCTGGCCTGTCTCGGCATCCACCACCGAGTCGAGGCGGTTCGCGCGCACCGTCACGACCACCGGGCCGCGGGGGATGCAGAAGCAGGACCGCCGGTACGTGTAGCGGTAGCTGGCGAGCCCGCCGGCCTGCCAGAGCTGCCAGGCCGACTTCAGGTCGGCCACGGTCTGCTGCCGGTCGTCCTGGGTGGCGGCCGACGGCGAACTGGGCCCGTGCGCGCCGCAGGCGGCCAGCGTGAGGGCGAGGAGGAGGATGGCACGTCGCAAGGTCAGGGGCTCCCGGCCGGCCGCACCCCCGCGCGGCCGGCTCTCGCGAGATTCTATCCGGCCTGCCGTGGTCTAGGGCTTGGCGGCCTGGGCCTTCTCGATGTCGGCCTTGAGGCGCGGGTTGACGGCCACGCCGTTCTTCTCGGCCAGTCCCAGCTCGGTGGCGGCCTGGTCGGGGCGCCCGGTCATGAGGCAGATCACGGCCAGGTTGTTGTGGGCGGGGCCCAGCTTGGGGTTGACCTCGAGCGCGGCGCGGTACTCGGCCTCGGCCTCGGCCAGCTTGTTCTGGCGGAAGTAGGCCGACCCCAGCGCCAGGCGGAACTCGGCCGGGATCGGCTGCTCGACGGCGGTGTTCTTGAACTCCATGCCCTCGAGCGTCCGGAGTCGGTCCTCCAGCTTGATGCGCATCTGGTCGGGGTTCTGGAACTTCATCTGGTCCACGCGCTTCAGGCTGTCGCGGATCTCGTCCATCTCGTCCCGCCGCTCGCGGTTGAGGCGGCCGCGCTCCTTCTCCGACAGGGCGCCCATGGTCTTGTACGCGTCCTGGGCGGCCTTGTAGGCCGCGGCGGCCTCGACGTAGCGCTTGTCGGCCATGCGGCACTGGCCCAGGTTGTAGAAGGCCATCAGCATGTAGGGGTCGTGGCTGGTGGCGATCTTGAACTGCTCGGCGGCCTCGTCCCACGACTCGGCGCGCATCAGGTCGAGGCCGGTCTGGTAGGCCTTCTGGGCCAGCTTCAGGTTGTCGGCGGTCGGCGCCCCGCCGGCGCCGGCGGACGCGGCCAGCACGCTCAGGGCCAGGCAGATCAGGCTTCGACGCATGACAGCACCTCCTCCGGGCGCGCCTAGCGCGCCACGCTGAACGGCTCCGCGATCTCGAGCACGCGGGTCGAGACCTCGTCGCGCAGCTTCAGCAGCAGCTCGTGGTCGCCGGCGGCGTCGGCCGGCAGCGCCACGATCACCACGGGGGCCACCTGGCCCAGGGGGCCGGCCGAGAGCGGGCGCTCGGGCACGGAGGCCACCACGCTGCCGTCGGCCCGCCGCAGCTCGTACGCCAGGCTGAGGCGCGGGCCGCCGCGGGTCGCGTCGGGGGTGGCGCCATAGACCTCGAAGCTGCAGGCCAGCTGGGCCCCCGGCCGGAAGCTCCGCCGGGCCACCGGCACGGGCCGGGCCGGCTGGCCGTCGACGGCGGGCTGGAAGGTGTCGGTCAGGACGGGTGTCGAGACGCGGAAGGCGTTCAGGGCCGGGACCTCGAACTCCTGCCGCACGGTCCCCATGACCCCGGAGGCCTGGTCGCGCACCAGCAGGCGCGCCTGGTAGGTGCCCGGGGCCAGGTTGAACTCGCGCCGGATCGGGATCCCGCGGGCGGCCACCTGGGGCCAGGCCTCGGCCGGGACGTCGAGATCCAGGCGCGTCTCGCTGCGTTCGGGCTTGCCGCCCTCGAGGCCGTTGATCACGACGTAGGTGTCGAGGGCCGTCCGGTAGCGGCCCTGCTTGGGGCTCAAGCCCAGGGCCGAGACGTCGGCCTCGGCCAGCAGCAGCACCTGCGCCTGGCCCCCGGCCTGCGGCCCGAGGACATGGCTGACGAGCCGCAGCGGCAGCCGGCCGGCCGGCGTGGGGGCGTCGAGGCCGGCGCGCACCGGCGCGGGCAGGTCCTGCGGCCCCGGGGCGCGCTCGGGCTTGTCGGAGGGGGCGTAGTAGCCCCGTCGGGCGCGCACGTCGACGTCGGCCCGCGCCACCTTGACGGTGATCTTGCGGTACTTGCCGTCGCGCTTGGCGTTGGTGGAGCTGTAGCCCAGCAGGTAGTAGGCCCGCGACTCCCGCGCGATCTTGCCCATGGCCTGCCCGAGGTTGATGGCGGCCGTGATGGTGCCGCCCGTGTCGAGGGCCACCGAGCGGGCCCCGCCCGCCTCGAGGGCCGAGAAGGCCAGCATGGTGGTGGTGTCCTGCTCCTCGACGTCGCGCCCGAACTCGGCGTTGCCGCCCGGCATGGCGGCCTGCCCCGCGGGACCGCCCGGGTCGCGGGCGTCGACGAAGTGCACGACCGCGTTGGCCTGGCGGGCGGCCTGGACCAGCTCGCGGAACTCCGGCTGGCTGGGGGCCATCACGAAGCCCTCGGAGACCAGCAGCACGTCCTTGCGCCCGCGCAGCCCGGCCAGGGCGTGGGCCACGCGCTCCAGCACGTCCAGGCTCACCCGCACGCGCGCCTGGGACTCCTGCACGACCTCGCGCGCCTTGGCCCGGATGAGGGAGAGCCCGGGCGAGACGTCGAGCTCCTTGCGGATCTCCGAGTCGGTCGGGTAGGACTCGGGGATCAGGTTGTTCTCGAAATAGCGCCGGGCCACCACCCCCAGGGTTTTCGGGTCGCGGTCGTCGGCGATCAGCTGGGCCTCGTGGTCGTAGATGCGCCCCATGGTGTTGTCCACGTGGCGGGTGCCCTGGAGGCGCTGCACGAACGCCAACAGCTCGTCCGTGTCCTCGGGAACGCGGCCCGTCCACCAGGTGCCCCCGGTGGTGGGGACGATCATGACCTGGTCGCCCGGGCGGAGCCCGCTGCGCACGAAGTCGACCACCGCCTGGTGGGCCCGATGCGTACCGCGCGGGGTGATGTTGGCGTCGTCGAAGACCACCACGTACCAGCGGTCGGCCCGCTCGGGCGCCGCGGCGTTGGTCGAGACCCGCTCGCGCCGGCGCGGGGCCTCGGCCGACTCGCCCAGCGTGACGGCCTCGAAGGTGCTCACCGTCTGGGGGCGGCCGTCCTCGAGCACCGTGAAGTCGCCGGCCTTCAGCCCTTCGATGGGCTGGCCCTTCTGGTCGAGCACCACCACGTCGACGTTGACCACCTCGACGCCGGCCGGGAAGGCCGTGGTCGGAGCGGCCGGAGGCTCGGGGGCGGCGCCCGCCAGGGGCGCGAGGGTCAAAGCCAGCAGGGCGGCACGCAGTTGCATCGGGCTCGACTCCGGCGGGCTGGAGGAGCCCGCAAAAGAAAAAGGGGGGCGGGATCGCTCCCGCCCCCGTAAGTATACGGCCGGCCTCAGCCAGCCGCAGCTACGCGACTAGAACTCGAAGCGGGCGCCCAGGCGGATGGCCATCGGCGCCTGGAACGAGGGCGTCGTGGCGGAGCCGCCGTTCAGCGGGAAGCCGTAGTTCGGGTTGAGGGTGCCGAAGCTCAGCTCGGTGTAGTTGTCGTAGTCGGTCGGCTCCTGGCGGTTGAACAGGTTGAAGACGTCGGCCAGCAGCACGAAGCGCTGCTTGTCGCCGAACTTGAACGTGTAGTCGGCGTGCAGGTCGACGGCCGTGTCGGACGGAGCGCGCTCCAGGAAGCCGTCGGAGGTGCGGATGCCGCCGCCGCGCAGCGTCTCGGGGATCTCGCCGGAGTTGTTGTAGGCCGGGTTGGAGGCCAGCGCGGTCAGGCTGCGGCCGGTGCCCCAGTTGAAGCCCACGCCCAGGTTCAGGGCGCCCCAGGTGTAGTTGCCGTAGATCTTGACCTGGTGCGGACGGTCGTTGGGCAGCGTGCCCTCGCCGAGCGTCGTGCCCTGGTAGCGGATGTCGCCGCGGAAGCCGGCCCCGCCGCCGAAGTTCGGGTCGGAGAAGCTCGGGTCGTTGGTCGGGAAGTCGAACAGCGAGCTGATCGAGGGGTCGGACTGGCCGTTGTCCGAGCGGAAGAAGCCCTCGAAGTTGCCCTTCAGCTTGGCGTAGCGGTAGGACGCGATCAGGCCCCAGTTGTTCGAGAAGGTCTTGTTGAGGGTGACCTCGAAGGCGTCGTACTTGTGGGTCGGGTCCTCGAACGAGGCGGCCGGGAGGCCCGGGCAACCGACGGTGGCCGTGTTGGCGTTCGGGTTGGTGATGAAGTAGTCGACCGTGGTGTCGCCGCAGGCGTCGAAGAAGTAGCCGTAGACGGCCAGCTGGCCGATGTCCTCGAGGATCTGGGGCATCGTGCGGTGGATGTAGCGCACGCCCAGGCTCACGTTGTTGGCCACCTCGAACTCGACGCCGCCGACGATCTCTTCCTTGTAGGTCGAGCCGGCCTCGGGGTCGATGATCGCGGCCGAGCCGCTCGACTGCAGCAGGTGGGTCGTGCTGCCGGCGAACGAGACGCCGTTGGCCACGGGCTGGGTCAGCGCGGCGTCACGGTAGTCCTGGCGCGTGATGCCGGCGTCGGCCGACATGGCGCGGGCCGCCAGGTCGTTCGGGATCTTGGCGTAGAAGCGGCCCCAGGCGGCGTAGATCTTCGACTTGCCGTTGCCGAACAGGTCGTAGGTGGCGCCGATGCGCGGAGCCCACAGGTTGTCCCAGGTGAAGGAGCAGGCCTTGGGGGTCGTGCCGTCGTTCTGGCCGGGGCGCGACTCGCCCTCGCTGCAGAGGTTCGGAGGCGGCTCGCCGCCGGTCAGCTCCTGGCGCTCCCACCGGATGCCGGGGCGCAGGGTCAGCTTGCCCATCTGCCACGTGTCCTGGACGAAGAAGTTGTAGTACTTCTGCGTGGTGTCGGCGCTGGGCAGCAGCTTGCCGCGGGTCGCGCGGTAGAAGCGCGTGCCGCCGGCGAAGCGGATCTGGACCGGCACGCCCGTCAGCGTGGTCTGGCCGTCGCCCAGCGGCACGGGCTGACCGCTGTACTGCACGTCGCGGGTGAAGTTGATGTCCTCCATCGCCACGCCGTAGCGGAACTGGTGGTTGCCGCCCGCCTCGAAGATGTGGGTCGACTTCAGCGTGAACTGCGTGTTGCTGCCGTCGTTGTTCTCCCAGAAGCCCAGGCCGCCGCTCGAGCCGTTCGGCACGCGCGTCACGTCGGTGTAGAGGTACTCGTTGACGGTCGGGGTCTCGAAGAACTTGTTGGTGGCGTGGGCCACCGAGGCCTCCACCAGCCAGTTCGGGTTGATGATGCCGTCGTAGCGCAGGGTCTGGCTGTGGCCGCCGTAGTCGAGCTCGCTGAAGCCGCCCTCGATGTCGGGCGTGCCGGGGTTGCCGGCGTAGTACAGGCGGCGCAGGACGCCCTGGCGCTGCAGGCCGCTCTCACCCTTCGACGGGTCGCCGAAGGCCGAGATGTCGAAGCGGTGGTTGCTGTTGGCCTGGAAGGACAGCTTGGCGGCGTAGGAGTAGATCTTGCGCTTGCGGTCCACCGGGCCCAGGTTGGCGTAGGGGAAGCTCGGCGGCGCCACGAAGCTGCGGGTCTGGAACTGGGGATTGAAGGTGCCGAAGAAGAACACCTTGTCCTTGACCAGCGGGCCGCCCAGCGACACGCCGAAGTCGTAGTCCTCGCGGCTGTCGGTGTTGACCGTGCCGTTCGGGGCCTGGTACTGCTTCCAGGAGGACTCGAGCGCGGCCGGACGGAAGTAGCCGAACACCGAGCCGGTGAGCTCGTTGCCGCCGCTCTTGGTGACGACGTTGACGACGCCGCCCGTGGCCTGGCCGTACTCGGCCTCGAAGCCGGCGGTCTTGACCTGGGTCTCCTTGACGAAGTCGGTCGTGACGCCGCTGCCCAGCGAGCCGTAGCTCGAGTTGTAGGCGCCGATGGCGCCGAAGCCGGTGTCCGTGATGTTCACGCCGTCGATGACGTAGTTGTTCTCGAGGCCCGAGCCGCCGCCGATGGACGGGTTCGAGCGGCCGAGGCCCGAGCTGTCGCTCACGCCGGGGACCAGGTAGAGCGTGTCGGTCATGGCGCGGCCGACCGGCAGGCGCTGCAGCGAGGCGCTGTCGAGGATGCCGCCGGCGGTGGTGGAGGAGGTGTCGACGACGGGGGCCGTGCCCACCACCTCGACGACTTCCTGCAGGTCACCGACCTTGAGCGTGAAGCTCATGTCGAGACGGGAGCCCAGGCGGACCTCGACGTTCTTCTGCTCGACGGGCGAGAAGCCGGTGAGCTCGACGCGCACCGAGACCTTGCCGGGCGTGATGAACGGAGCGAAGAAACGCCCCGCGTTGTCGGTGACGAACGTCTTGGCACCCTGAGCGGAGGTGATCGTGACGGTGGCGCCCGGAACCGCGGCGCCCTGCGCGTCGACGACCGTCCCCTGGATCGAGCCCGAGGTCGTCTCCTGGGCGTAGGCGGTAAAGCCCACGCTGGCCAGGAGCGCCAGAGCGACAGCCAGGAACTTCTGACGCATGTGCTGATTTACTCCTTCAGCATTGGCCTTCAACCTAAACCCCTGCCGCTCCCCGCGGATGTGAAGGCGGCACCCGCGAGACCCGTGGTCACCGAGACCACGGGCGATGGCGACGAGGAAAGAACACACCATGGGGTCTCCTGTATGAAAGCCGCGTGCCAGCCCCCCCGGTTTAAAAAGTTCCAACCTTTTCAACAATTTGCAGGGCTGAAGGAGAGCTGACAATCCAAGCCCCCGGAGGTTCGCCGCCGACCGATCCGGTTCCTTGGATTTGGCCCGCGGCCAAGGTCGTCTAGGCTTGGCCTGCCCATGCCCCCCCGCGCGCGCCTGGTCGTTCTGGCTGCCAGCAACGTGGCCCTGGCCCAGAGGGCGCTGCTGGCCACGGCGCTCACGCGCCTCGGCTCACCGCTCGACCTGCTGGTGGCCGACGGGTTCGGCCGCTCCTACGGGCTCTCCGCCTCGGTCGCCGGACGCAGCCTGCCCGCCCTGCTGGACTGCGGGCTGTGGCGGGCGCTGGACGAAGGGGGCCAGGGGCCCTTGCGCGCGTTGGTGACCGACGTCGGCAACGACCTGCTCTACGGCGCCGACGTCGCCACCATCGCGGGCTGGGTGGACGAGGCCCTGGCCCGCCTGCGGGCGCGGGGCGCGCGGGTGGCGCTGGGGGGGGTGCCCCTGGCCTCGCTGGCGCGGCTGGGGCCGCTGCGCTTCGGCCTGCTGCGGCGGCTCTTCTACCCGCACCGCAGCCCGCTGGACCACGCCCGGCTGCGCGCCCGGGCCCCC
>JBDIBD010000107.1:0-11541 GCA_039812725.1 Vicinamibacteria bacterium
TGCCGCCGCGGCGGCCCGGCGCGCCGCCCCCGCCGCCCGGCCGCCCCAACCTGGGCGAGGTGATGAAGTCGGTGGCCCCGCCGAAGGCCGTCGACGAGAGCGCCCTGCCGGCGGGCGTCGCCTCGGGGCTGGGCGACATCCCCGACTTCGCCGCGATCTACAAGGCCTCGGGCGTCACGCCGCCCGCCCACGGCTTCTCGGCCGAGAAGGTGCTGGAGATCCTCTCGGCCCCGGAGTTCGAGGCGCTCGACGCGCGCGCCAAGGCCGCGGCCCTGATGGGCTTCATGAAGATGAACCCCTCGGGCCCCGTGCCGCTGGCCGACGTGATCCAGGACGCGGTCAAGCGCGACCATGCCCTGGACGGCTTCGAGGCCTTCCTGGCCAAGAAGCTCGAGCAGCGCCAGGCCCAGCTCGACCAGGAGAACGCGGCCCTGCAGCGCGAGGTCGACGAGGTCACGCGCCGCAACCGGGAGAAGATGGAGCAGAACGGCAAGGCGCTCGAGTCGGAGAAGGAGCGCTTCGCCACCTGGCAGGCCCGCAAGCGCATCGAGGAGCGCCGGCTGTTCGACGCCGTGGCGCCCTTCGTCGAGGAGAACCCCGTCACGCTGGGTTCGGCCCCGGCCAAGCCCCAGGCCTAGTCGGCGACAGAGACAACGCGGCCCGCGGGCCGCTGGAGGACGCGATGTTCGCTCGCATCGGCAGGCTCATCAAGTCGTGGCTGGGCTACTTCATCTCCTTCGCCGAGGACCCGGAGGTCATGCTCCAGGAGTCCATCGAGGAGATGCGCAACACGCTCCCCAAGCTCAACCAGATCCTGGTGACGACCCGCGCCACCGTGATCCGGCTGGAGGAGGAGAAGAAGGAGCTGGAGCGCAAGGAGCGCCAGCTGATCGGCTCGATCCAGGCCGCCCTCAAGGAGGGCAGCCCCGAGTCGCGGCGCATTGCCGAGGACGACGCCTCGACGCTGCAACAGGTGCGCCAGGAGCTGCAGGCCACCGGCGAGCAGTTCGAGGCCGCCCAGAACGCCTTCCAGAACGCCCAGCTGACCGTCGACGACATCAAGCAGAAGCTCAAGGCCAAGATGGAGCAGTGCCGCAAGGCCATCGCCGAGTCGAAGAAGGCCGAGGTGCTCAAGAGCGCCGCCAGCGCCCTGGCCGAGCTCGACACCTACGGCACGGCCTCCACCGCCGAGAAGTACCTGGAGGAGATCAAGACCAAGGTGGCCCAGTCCAAGGCCGCGGTCGAGGTCGCCACCGGCGGGCTGGACGTCGACCGCATCAAGCTCGAGCGCAAGGCCCGCCAGCTGCAGGCCCAGGGCATCCTGTCCGAGTTCGAGGTCGAGATGGGCCTCAAGAAGCCCGACGCGGTCAAGGAGGCGGCGCCCTTCCCCGACGCCGCCCAGGCCCAGGCCGCGCCGCAGGCCCAGAAGATCCAGGGCAGCTGACCGGCCGCCGCGCGCGGCGCGGTAAGCTACGCCCGTGTTCCTCGACCGACACCCCGTCCTGAAGGCGGCCTTCGTCAACCAGTACCAGGTGGTGCTGGCGGCGGCCGCCACGGCGCTTTCGGTCGCGACCATGTCGCCGCTGCCGTGGATCCTGCTGGTGGGCGGCAACCTGGTGGCCCTGCCCTTCACCCTCGAGCGGCTGAAGCGCCGGCTGGAGATCGAGAAGAAGTTCGCCGAGCGCCAGACCGAGGAGATGTCGCAGGAGCAGCGCTACGAGGAGCTGCCGCCCGAGGCCAAGGGACGCTTCCAGCAGTTCCGCCGGCTGTGCTCGCAGATCCAGGCCAACTACCGCGGCCTGTCGGCCACCAGCCAGGGCCTGCTGGCCGACCAGCAGGGCAAGTTCGACGCGATCCTGGCGGCCTGCCTGCGCAAGCTGTGGCTGGCCCAGCGCTACGAGCTGCTCATCCGCAACTTCGACGCCCGCCGGGTGGAGTCCGAGATCAGCCAGCTCGAGCAGGCCGTCTCGGCCCCGGACGTGCAGGCCCGCGTGCGCGAGGCCTGGCAGCAGAACCTGGGCATCAAGAAGAAGCTGCTGGAGACCGCCGAGCGTAACGAAGGCAACCGCACGGCGCTGATGGCCGAGCTGGACTCGCTCGAGTCGCTGCTGCAGCTGCTGCTGCAGAAGTCCCTGGCCGCCACCGACGCCACGGACTTCGCGGCCAACGTCGACGACATCGTGGCCCAGGCCGAGGCCGACGCGGCCAGCGTGGCCGAGATGGAGGCGCTGATGAGCTCGATGCCCGAGCTCTCCACCCCGCCCCTGTCGGAGCGCCTGCGCCAGCAGGCCATCCCGCCGGCGCCGCCCCCGCCACCGCGCCTGCCTCCCCGCCGCGAGCGCCGCTAGCCGCCCGGGAGCGCCGGCACCGCCGCCGCCGTCATCCTGAGGAGCCGCCGTCCAACCCGGCGACGAAGGATCTCTCGGGGTGTACGACCCGGCAGATCCTTCGCTCCCGAGCCGGACGGCGTCGCTCAGGATGACGGGGGCCGACCTGGGGCATGATGCGGAGAGCGGAGGTGCTCGTGAGCGACCTGCTGACGTCGCCCGCGCAGGTGGGCCTGATCGTCCTGCGCACGCTGGTGGTGTACGCCTTCATCCTGGCCGGCTTCCGGCTGACGGGGAAGCGCGAGGTGGGCCAGCTGGCGCCCTTCGACTTCGCCCTGATCCTGCTGATCGCGAACGCCGTCCAGAACGCCATGGTCGGTCCCGACAGCTCGCTGGTGGGCGGCCTGGTGGCCGCCACCGTGCTGCTGGTCGCCAACGCGGTGCTGGGCCGCCTGGCGGCCAACCACCGCGGCGTGGAACGGCTGCTGCGCGGCCAGGCCCGCATCCTGGTCAACCGCGGCCACGTCGACGAGCAGGCCCTCAAGGCCGAGTCGCTCAGCCACGCCGAGCTGCTGCAGGCCCTGCGCGAGAACGGCTGCGCCACCCTGTCCGACTGCCGGCTGGCCGTGCTGGAGGTGGACGGCAGCATCTCCGTCATCCCCGTCTCGGCCGGGCCCGCCTGCGAGCACCGGCCCGGCCAGTCCGGCTAGAATCCGGCCATGCTCCGGCAACTGGCGCTGGTCGGCACGGGCGGCGGGCTGGGGGCCGCGCTGCGCTTCCTGGTGGGCGGGCTGGTGCACCGCCAGCTCTCCGCCTCGTTCCCCTGGGGGACCTTCCTCATCAACGTGACCGGCTGCTTCGGCATCGGCTTCCTGGCCGTGCTGGTGGAGGAGCGCTTCCTACTCGGCCCCGGCGCGCGCCTGTTCTGGATGGTGGGCGTGCTGGGCGGCTACACCACCTTCTCAACCTTCGGCTACGAGACCCTGGTCCTGCTGCGCGGCGGCAGCCAGGCGGCCGCCCTGGCCAACGCGGGCGGGCAGCTCTTGCTCGGACTCCTGGGCGTCTGGCTGGGCATGCTGGCCGCGCGGGTGCTGCCGTGAAGCTGCCCCGCGACGGCCAGCTGCTGCGGGTCTTCATCGGCGAGTCCGACCGCCAGGGCGGCCGGCCGCTCTACGAGGTGATCGTCGAGGAGGCCCGCCGGGCCGGCCTGGCCGGCGCCACGGTCTTCCGGGGCTGCGAGGGCTTCGGCGCCCACAGCCGCGTGCACACCACGCGCATCCTGCGGCTGAGCGAGGACCTGCCCGTGGTGATCGAGATCGTGGACGCCGAGGAAAAGATCCAGGCCTTCCTGCCGACGCTCGACGGGCTGGTGCAGGAGGGCCTGGTGACCGTCGAGAAGGCCACCGTGATCTTCTACCGCGCCGGCCAGCCACCGCGCGAGTAGGGCCCACGACGGCGCGCCCTAGGCCCGCGGCGTCAGCCGGCTCGCCACGTTCGCGGCGTGGTGCGCCTCGTGGTAGAGCGTGAACATCAGCATCTCGCGCACCGTCAGCCTTCCCAGCAGCGGGTGCGGCAGCCGGTAACCCTCCAGGTCGGGCTCGCCCCACCTGCCGGCCTGGGCCACGAGGTCGGACCAGGCCCGCGCGCGCCGCGCCATCAGCCCGGCGCGCCAGGCCCGCGGATCGGACGGCGCCGGCCGCCGGAGCGGCGCGAAGGGGCCGGCGCCGGCGCCGGCCGCCAGCTTCGCCCGGTAGTCCTCGCGCAGCCGCTCGAAGGAGCGCGAGGGGCGCCTGGCGCGGCCGAAGAGCAGCCGCAGCACGAGGCGCGGCAGGCGCAGCGCCAGCGCCACCGGGCGGCCCGACTTGATCAGGTGCCGCACGTTGTCGGCGGGCGACCAGGCCGTGCCCAGGGGCGCCAGGAAGTCGCGGTCGGAGAAGGCGCTCCAGAAGGCGTCGCCTTCGTCGCCCACCCGGCGCAGCTCGGCCAGCAGGTCGTCGCGGGTGACGGGCGGGCGGACCTCGAAGCAGCGCGCGCTCAACGGTAGACGCGCAGCGCCTTCAGGACCGCGATCAGCCCGGCCGCGCCCAGCACCGCGATGGCCAGGTGCCCGACGAGCGTGTGGGCATGCAGGCCCAGCACGCCGAAGACGTAGCGGCCCAGGAACGAGCCCACGATGCCCACCACCACGTCCGCCAGCGGCCCCATCTGGCGGCGGGTCTTCATGACCAGGCTGGCCAGCCAGCCCACCAGCCCGCCCACCAGGATGGCCGTCAGGATCTCGATCATGTCGTGCCTCGCAGGCCTGCGATTGTACCCGCTCTGCGGCGCGCGCCACCGTCGCGGAATCGCGCTACGATCCTCGGCCGGGAGCGCAACCATGAACGCCATCGAGTGCCTCAAGACCCGCCGCAGCGTCCGCGTCTACCGCGCCGACGACGTCCCCCAGGCCCTGGTCGAGGACGTGGTCGACTGCGGCCGCCTGGCCCCCACGGCCATGAACCAGCAGCCCTGGACCTTCGTGGTGGTGCGCGCCGCCGCCACGCGCACCGCGCTGGCCGAGATCTGCGGCCGTGGCGGGGCCTTCCTGGCGCAGGCGCCCGTGTGCGTGGCGGTCTTCTGCCGCCCCACGGACTTCTACGTGGAGGACGGCAGCGCCGCCACCCAGAACCTGATGCTGGCCGCCCGGGCCCACGGTCTGGGCAGCTGCTGGGTGGGCGGCGACAAGCTGCCCTATGCTGCCCGGGTGAGCGAGCTCCTGGGCGCGCCGCCCGACCAGCGCCTGTTCTCGCTGGTGGCCCTGGGCTACGCGGCCGAGGACCCGCGGCCGGAGAAGCGGCCCCTGGCCGAGGTGCTCAGGCTCGAGCGCTTCTAGCCGGCCGACTCCTGCCAGACGCGGTTCTGCACGCCCAGTTCGTGCAGGCGCTGCTGGATGCCCTCCATCATCTGCTTGAGCTTCAGCGGATCGGCCTGGCGCCCCACGTCGATGCGGATGCGGGCCTCGACCTCGGGGGCGAAGCGCGTCTCGGGGCGCAGGTGGGCCGAGTGGTCGAAGCCCTCCACCTGGCAGTGCAGCCCGTCGCAGTCGGGCGGGATGACGTGCTCGGCGATCCACTCCGCGCCGCGGTAGGACTCGACCGCCTCGGCCTCGTTGCGCTCGGTGCTGCCGCTCAGAGGCACCTGGGCCAGCAGCACGATCTCGACGCCGGTCTGCTGCATGCCCTCGCCCTTGATCATCTCGCGCAGCGGCGCCATCTCCCAGCAGACCTTGTGGCGCACCACCCAGTCGCGCACCTTCTCGGCCGGCATCGACGGAGCCATGTCTCCTCCCGGGTGTGCCCCTCCCCGCCCGATCATGCGGTCAGGCCGGAGAGGCTGTCAACGCCGCGGGCATTGCCCCGCGCCGCCCGGGTGTGGTCAAGTAGGAGGACATGACCACGAGCACGCCGCCGAGCCCCTTCGAGAGCGCCCTGCCGGAGTGGGCCGCCGAGCTGGTCAGGAGCGTGCGGGCCAAGCAGGCCAACGCCTTCGTGCTGCACGGCGTGCCGGCCGACCTGGTGCCCGTGCGCAGCCAGGCCGGCCTGCGCTTCCTGGGCCTCGAGGAGTTCCTGACGCGCGAGCTGCTCCAGGGCTGGCCCTCGATCGTGACCTACAACCGCGCCGAGGGGCTGGGCTTCGCCACCCCCGAGGCCCGCAACCACTTCGAGGAGCGCCTCAAGACCTACGACGCCGTGCACGGCACCGGCTACTCGCGCCAGCCGCTGCCGCGCGACGCCGGGGCCTGCTTCGCGCTGCTCGACTCCTACTTCAAGTTCTGCGCGGCCCTGGCCCCGGCCCGACCCGTGGCCCTGCTGCTGCCCTTCGCCGAGACGCTGGTGCCGGCCGGCGACGCCTCCTACCGCACCCCCGAGGATCGCGCGGTGCTGGTCTACCTGCGGCGCTGGGCCCAGGACCCGGCGCTGATGGCCAAGAACATCGTGGTGGTGCTGATCGCCGAGAGCCTGGCCGAGCTCGACCCCAAGCTGCTGCGGGCCTCGGCCACGCGCGAGCTGGAGATCGTGCGGCCCGGCCTCGACGAGCGCCGCGAGTACCTCGAGGCCGTGCGCGCGCCCGAGTGGTGGTCGCGCCTCTCGGAGGTCGAGCCGCGGCGCCTGGCCGACCTGACCGCGGGCCTCACGCGCGTCCAGCTCGGCCAGCTGCTCGACGGCGTCGACGCCGAGGGCCGCCGGCTGACCCGCGAGCAGGTGCGGCGCGTCAAGAAAGAGGTCATCGAGACCGAGGGGCTGGGGCTGCTCGAGTACGTCGAGCCCAAGTACGACCTGTCGATGGTGGCCGGCATGCCCGCGGTCAAGGAGCGCCTCAAGCGCGCGGCCCGGGCCATCGCCCGCGGCAACCCCGCGGCCGTGCCCATGGGCTACCTGGTGTGCGGGCCGGTGGGCAGCGCCAAGAGCTTCCTGGTGGAGTGCTTCTCGGCCGAGATCGGCTTCCCCTGCGTCAAGCTGGCCAACTTCCGCTCGATGTGGGTGGGCTCGACCGAGTCGAACCTGGAGCGCATCCTCAAGGTGCTCTCGGCCCTCACTCCGGTGGGCGTGGTGGTGGACGAGGCCGACGCGGCCCTGGGCAACCGCGAGGGCGGCGGCGACTCCGGCACCCAGAACCGGGTCTTCGCCAAGATCGCGGCCTTCATGGGCGACACGCGCAACCGCGGCCGGATCCTGTGGTTCCTGATCACCTGCCGCCCCGACCTGCTGCCGATCGACCTCAAGCGCCAGGGCCGGGCCGAGGAGCACGTGCCGCTCTTCTACCCGGAGACGCCGGCCGAGTACGACGAGATCTACCGGGTCATGCTCAAGAAGCTGGGCCTGAAGACGGCCGTCACGGAGGTCTCCAAGGTGGCCACGCCCGAGCAGCTGCTGGGCCTGTCCGGGTCCGACCTCGAGGCCGTGCTGGTGCGGGCCACGCTCGAGGCCGAGGCGGCCGGCTCGGCCGAGGTGCTGCCCGAGCACCTGCAGCGGGCCTTCGCCGACTTCATCCCGCCGGCCAACTCGCGCGAGCGCGAGATGCAGACGCTGGTGGCCGTGCTCGAGTCCACCAGCCGCGAGCTGCTGCCGGCCAAGTTCCGCGACCTGGACCGCGGCGCGATCCAGGCCCGTGTGCAGGAGATCAAGCTGGACCTGCGCCTGGCCTGAGGCCGGGCCGGGGCCGTCGACGTCTCACTCTTCCGGGGGCGGGAGATCCGGAGCCGAATGCGACTTCTGGACGCCGTGCTCGACGGGACCATCGTGCTGTCGTTCGACCGGGCGGGCTTCGCGCGCCACGCCCGGCGCTTCCAGGCCGACGACCTGAAGGTCGACCTGACGGGGCGCACCGCGCTGGTGACCGGGCCGACCTCCGGCCTGGGCCAGGCCACGGCCCTCGGCCTGGCCCGCCTGGGAGCCGAGGTGGTCCTGCTGTGCCGCGACCTGGCCCGCGGCCGGGCCCTGCAGCGCGAGCTGCGGCTGGCCACCGGCCACCGCCGCGTGAGCGTGGAGCAGGTGGACCTGGCCGATCTCGGCTCCGTGCGGGCCTTCGCGCGGCGCTTCCCGGCGCCGCGCGTGGACCTGCTGGTGCACAACGCCGGCGTGCTCCCCGACGAGCGCGTCCTGACGCCCGACGGCCTGGAGCTGACCTGGGCCACCAACGTGGCCGGGCCCTACCTGCTGACGCGCCTGCTGCTGCCGCGCCTGAAGCGCGCCCCGCAGGGCCGCATCGTGGTGGTCTCGTCGGGCGGCATGTACGCCCAGCGCCTGTCGCTCGACGACCTCGACTGGCGCCAGCGAACCTTCGACGGCGTCGCGGCCTACGCCCAGAGCAAGCGCGCCGAGGTGGTGCTGACGGAGCTGCTGGCCGAGCGCCTGCGCCGCACGCGCGTGACGGTCAACGCCATGCACCCGGGCTGGGCCGACACCCCCGGCGTGCGGCGCTCGCTGCCGCGCTTCCACCGCCTGATGAAGGCCCGCCTGCGCACGCCGGCCCAGGGGGCCGACAGCATCGTCTGGCTGGCGGCCTGCCCGCGCCTGGCCGGCGAGAGCGGCCGCTTCTGGTTCGACCGCCAGCCGGTCGGCACGCACCTGGTGCCCTGGACGCGCGAGACGCCGGCCGAGCGCCGGGCCCTGCTGGAGCTGCTCGAGCGACAGACGCGGGCTAGGCGGGGGCGGAGGGCCGCGACCGCCTGACGTGGGCTGGCGTCACTCTGGCGCGTCGATCATCCGCTGCAGTCGGCTGACCAGTTCGGCCAGGCTCAGGCCCGTGTAGGCCGGATAGGAGCTGCCCACGTCGAGCGGCTCGACGTAGGGTGACGACGCCTCGTACCCGCCCAGGATCAGGAAGCCCTCGGCCGCCGGTTCGCGAGACAAGAACAGCAGGTAGTCCCGGTCGGACTGCGGCAGAGCGTCCGGCTCGGTCTCGCGCCGCACCCACCCGCCTGCGGGCAGCCGCACCGCGCCCCCCCGCCTGAAGGCAGTGATCCGGTCGCCTGGCTGCAGGGGGGGTCCGCCGGCCCCCACGTCTTTCAGAACCGCCAGCGTCCGCACGTCGAGCTCCGAGTAGACGCCGCGCCGGTCGGACGCCACGAAGGCCCGGCGGGCCTCGATCGTGCCGATCAGGATCACGTCGCTGGCCTGGTGCGGCGGCTCGGCCCGCCAGCGCCGGTCGATCGAACGAATCGAGTACTCGGGTCGGGCGGGATCGACCAGAGGCTCGGACGGGTCGGCGAAACGGGCGTTGCGGGCCAGCCGCAGCGCGCGGGCCCGCTCGTCGGCCGGAAGGGCCGCGTCGAGCTCCGCCACGGGCAGCCCGCCCGCGCCGGATTCGGGGTCGTCGGCGGCGCCGCAGAGGGCCAGCGCCAGGAGCCAGGCTGGCCCAAGGTCGAGCATCGGCGTGCCCTCAGCGCACGGGCCCGGGCTCGGGGCGCTGGCGCGGCAGCGCGTACCAGAGCGCCTCCAGCGCGGCGCGCTCCTCGTCGTCGAGGCGGAAGTCGCTCGCGGCCAGCGTGGCCTCGAGCTGCTCGGCGCGGCTGGCGCCCACGATGGCCGACGTGACCCCCTCCTGCTCCAGCACCCAGGCCACGGCCGCGGTCGTCAGGGAGCGTCCGCGCGCGTCGAAGAAGGCTTTCAGGCCGGCGACGGCCTGGAGCGCCTCCTCGCGCCAGTAGCGCCGCCGGTAGATCTCGGCCGTGGCGCCCAGCCGTGGCCCGAAGCGCCCTTCGGCCTCGGGCTCGCTGCCCGGGCGGTGCTTGCCGGTCAGCAGGCCGCCGGCCAGCGGGTTGAAGACGATCACGCCCACGCCCGCCTGGCGGCAGAGGGGCAACAGCTCGGTCTCGATCTCGCGGTGCAGCGCGCTGTAGCGCGGCTGGGTGCAGGCGAAGCGCTCCAGCCCCAGCCGCTCCGACAGGCCGAGGGCCGTGGCCAGCTCCCAGGCGCGGTAGTTGGAGCAGCCCACGTAGCGCACCTTGCCGGAGCGCACCAGGTCGTCGAGGGCCCGCAGGGTCTCCTCCAGCGGCGTCTCGGTGTCGAAGGCGTGGAGCTGGTAGAGGTCGATCCACTCGCTGCCCAGGCGCCGCAGGCTGGCCTCGCAGGCCGCGATCACGTGCCGGCGCGACCCGCCGCGCTCGTTGGGCCCGGGGCCGGTGGGGAAGAAGCACTTGGTGGCCAGCACGAAGCGCGCGCGCCGGCCCTTGAGCCAGCGCCCGGCGATCTCCTCGGTCCGCCCGATCGTCTCGAGCGTCATGGGCACCGGGTAGACGTCGGCCGTGTCGAGGAAGTCCACCCCGCCGGCTGCCGCCCGGTCGAGGATGCGGAAGCTCTCGCCCTCGTCGGCCTGGACGCCGAAGGTCATGGTCCCGAGGCAGATCTCGGACACCGACAAGCCGCTCCGCCCGAGTCGCCGCTGGCGCATGGGCCCTCCTCGCGGACGATTCTAGCCCCGGGCCGCGGCGCCCCCCCACGCCGCGACCCGGAGCGCCCGGCTACTGCGCGGCGCTGCCCATCGCGCCGAAGATCCCGAGCGCGGACCCGACGATCAGCAGCACGAAGCCGCCCAGCCAGCCCATGAAGTTGCCCTTCTGGGCCGCCCAGTTCTTGATCACGTAGAACAGCATCACGAACGGAATGAACAGGCAGGCCAGCCCCCAGCCGGTGCTGGTGCGAAAGGCCGCGATCAGGATCTTCACGCCGAAGACGAGCATCACCAGGGCGCCGATGAGGTTCAGCGCCATTCCGAGCATACCCATGGATCTCCCCCGTTCCTTTGGTGCGCAGGTTCGTTGCGACTGAGGCGAATGGCGAAGCATGATCGCGACGACCCGGCAATGCAAGGGCGCCCCCGGGGGGCGTGATAGCCTGCGCTGCCGTGCGTTACGAGCTGCCCCTGCTGCGTGGCACCCTGGTGCGGCGCTACCAGCGCTTCCTGGCCGACCTGCGGCTGGAGAACGGCGCGCAGGTGACGGCGCACTGCCCCAATCCCGGCGCGATGACGACCAGCGCCGAGCCGGGTCGCCCGGTGTTGCTCAGCGACCACGGCGCCGGGACCGGCCGCAAGCTGCGCTACACCTGGGAGGCCATCCGCATGCCGTCGGCCTGGGTCAACGTCAACACCGCGCGCGCCAACCGGGTGGTGGCCGAGGCGCTGGCGCTCGGGGCGATCGCGGAGCTGCGCGGCTACGAACGCGTGCGCCCCGAGGCGCCCCTGGGGCGCTCCGGGCGCGTCGACTTCCTGCTCTCGGGGCCGCGCCGCGCCGACTGCTACGTCGAGGTCAAGAGCGCCACGCTGCGGGTCGGGCGGGCCGCGCTGTTCCCCGACGCGCGCAGCGAGCGGGCCGTGCGGCACGTGGTCGAGCTGGCGCGCCTGGCGCGGCGCGGGCGGCGGGCCGTCCTGCTGTTCCTGGTCGGGCGCGGCGACTGCCGCTCCGTCGGCCCGGCCGACCACGTCCACCCGGAGTACGGCGAGGCTCTGCGGAAGGCGGCGAAGGGCGGCGTGGAGGTCCTCGCGTACCAGGCGCGCGTCTCGCCGCGCGGGGTCCGGCTGGGCCGGAGGCTGCCCGTGGAGCTGGCCGAGCCACCGTCATCCTTCTCTGAAGCGGCTCCCCCGCGTCAAGTGGATTCGGGGGAGTCCGCTTGGCGGGGCCCTGGAGGCGGGAGGGGCGACGAGGGCCGTTGAGGGGGGGCGGGCTGGGAGGGTG
>JBDIBD010000108.1:0-11519 GCA_039812725.1 Vicinamibacteria bacterium
GCCGCCAGCACGCGCCGCGCCACGCGCTCCTCGAGCGCCGCGCGTCCGCGCGCCAGGGCCGCGTCGGCGTCGGCCAGGATGCGCCCCGCCAGGTAGTTCGGCAGGGTCGGCTCGAAGGCGCAGCACTTGGTCGCGGGGACGAAGTAGTGCTCGGCGGCCAGGCCGTCGGCGCGCGGGAGCATGACGCAGGCGTCGCAGGTGGCCACCGTTTCGGCCGGGATCGGCCCGCCGGCGACCTCCCGCAACCAGCCCGCGTAGAGGGGCGGCAGGGCGGCCTCGGGCGATCTCTCCATGAGTGGAAGCACGCATTATCCGACAGGCGGGCTCGCGGCGCGACCCGCGGGCGTGTATCTTCGGCCAGGGGAGGCCCACGATGAGCGAGCAGAGCCAGAAGCCGTCGGACGAGCTGTCGGAGGACGAGCTGTCGGCCGTGGCGGGGGGCACCGATCCGAGCCCGAAGGTCAGCATCAACAGCATCGCCTTCGGCGTCCAGAAGGACAAGATGCAGTCTGCCAACAAGCAGGCCGACGCGATCCGCAAGCTGCTCTGAGCAGGGCCCGCGCGGGTCTACAATCCGCGCGGGCGCCCACGCGTCCAAGCCCTTGGACGGCGCCGCGCCTCCCCCCTCGAACCCGGAGGTTCACCATGGCGCGCTCGCGCGGCTTCCTGAGACTGCTCGGACTGGCTCTCCTCGCGGGTACGCTGCCCGCCTCGGGCGCGGAGCCGGCGCTCTGGCTGCGCACGCCGGCCATCTCCCCCGACGGGCGCACCATCGCCTTCAGCTACCGCGGCGACCTGTGGACCGTCCCCGCGACGGGCGGCACGGCCGCGCCGCTGACCGTGCACCCGGCCTGGGACGGCGCGCCGGTCTGGTCGCCCGACGGCCAGTGGATCGCCTTCGCCTCCGACCGCTACGGCAACCTCGACGTGTTCGTGATGCCGGCCGCGGGCGGCGAGGCCCGGCGGCTGACCTTCCACTCGGCCGACGAGACGCCTGCCAGCTTCACCCCCGACGGCCAGTCGGTGCTCTTCAGCGGGGCGCGCCTCGACGGCGTGAAGAGCGCCCAGTTCCCCACCGGCGCCCAGCCCGAGCTGTACTCCGTGGCCGTGGCCGGGGGCCAGCCCACGCAGGTCCTGACCACGCCCGCGCTCTACGCCGCGTGGGACAAGGCCGGACGACGCCTGGCCTACTCGGACCAGAAGGGCTACGAGATGGAGTGGCGCAAGCACGACAACTCGTCCTTCGCGCGCGACGTCTGGCTGTGGGACGCCTCCACGAACCAGCACCGCCGCCTGACCGCCGCCGGCGTCGACGACCGCCAGCCCGTCTGGGCCCCCGACCAGCGCTCGCTCTACTACCTCTCCGAGAGAGGCGGCAGCTTCAACGTGTGGAAGCTCGACCTGGCCGACCCCGAGCACCCGACGCAGGTCACCACCCACGCCACCCACCCGGTGCGCTTCCTGAGCGCCTCGGACGCCGGCGACCTGTGCTACGCCTGGGACGGCGAGCTGTGGCTGCGCCCGGCCGGCGCCACGCAGAGCCACAAGCTCACCGTCACGGCGCCCGTGGACCGGCGCGACAACCTGGCGTCGCCCCTCGACGCCTCGGGCGAGATCAGCGAGTTCGCGCTCTCCCCCGGCGGCAAGGAGGTGGCCTTCGTGGCGCGCGGGGAGGTCTTCGTGGCCTCGGTCGAGCACGGCGACACCCGCCGCATCACCAACACCCCGGAGCAGGAGCGCTCGGTGAGCTTCTCCCCGGACGGCAAGAGCCTGCTCTACGCCGGCGAGCGCGGCGGCAGCTGGAACCTGTACCGCACCGACCGCACCGACGAGAAGGAGCCGGCCTTCTTCAACGCCACCGCGCTGAAGGAGAGCGTGGTGCTGGCCACGCCGGCCGAGGAGTTCCAGCCGCGCTTCTCCCCGGACGGCCAGGAGGTGGCCTACCTCGAGGAGCGCACCACGCTCAAGGTGCTGAACCTGGCCAGCGGCAAGACGCGCACGGTGCTGCCGGGCGAGCGCAACTACTCCTACGCCGACGGCGACCAGTGGTTCGAGTGGTCGCCCGACGGGCGCTGGCTGGCGGTGCAGTTCCTGAGCCCCACGCGCTGGTCGGGCGAGGTCGGCCTGGTGCCGGCCTCGGGCCAGGGCGAGCTGGTCAACGTCAGCCGCAGCGGCTACGAGGACGCGCTGCCGCACTTTGCCCGCAAGGGCCAGGTGCTGCTGTGGCTGAGCGACCGCCACGGCGCCCGCGAGCAGGCCGGCTGGGGCAAGGAACAGGACGTCTTCGCCGCCTTCCTGACCCGCCCGGCCTGGGACCGCTACAAGCTGGACGAGGCCGCCTACGACCAGCTGGCCGAGAAGGAGAAGGAGGCGGAGAAGAAGAAGGAGGGCGAGAAGGACAAGGCGGGCTCCGGGGCCGAGGCCCAGGCGCCCAAGCTGCCCGACCCGGTGGCGCTCGAGCTGGACCGGCTCGAGGACCGCGTGGTGCGGCTCTCCCTGCACTCGGCCGACCTGGCCGCGGCCGACCTGACCCCCGACGGCGAGACGCTGGTCTACCTGGCCCGCTTCGAGAAGGGCTACGACCTGTGGAAGTACCAGCCGCGCAAGAAGGAGGTCAAGCTGCTGGCCAAGCTCGAGGCCGAGCGCTCGGCCGACCTGCGCCTCGACGCCGAGGGCAAGAAGGCCCTGGTGCTGGCCGACGACGAGCTCAGCAGCGTCGACCTGGAGTCGGGCAAGGCCACGCCGGTCAAGCTCTCGGCCCGCCTGGACTGGCAGCCGGCCGCCGAGCGCGCCTACCTGTTCGAGCACGCCTGGCGCCAGACCCTGAAGAAGTTCTACGTCGAGAGCCTGCACGGCGTGGACTGGGCCGGGATGAAGCAGGCCTACGCGCGCTTCCTGCCCCACGTCGACAACAACCGCGACTTCGCCGAGCTGATCTCCGAGCTGCAGGGCGAGCTCAACGCCTCCCACACCGGCGGCCGCTTCCGGCCCCAGCGCAAGGACGCCGACGCCACGGCGGCGCTGGGCTTCTTCCCCGACCCCGACTGGCGCGGCGAGGGCCTGCGCGTGCTCGAGGTGCTGGAGGGCGGGCCGCTGCAGCAGGCCGGCACGAAGGTCAAGCCCGGCGTGGCCGTCACGGCCGTCGACGGCCAGGCCGTACCGGGCGAGCGCGACTGGTACGCGGCGCTCAACCTCAAGGCCGGGACCCCCGTGCGGCTGGCCCTGCTCGACCCGCAGACGAAGGTCCGCTGGGAGGAGACCGTCAGGCCGATCTCGTGGCCCGACCAGGGCCGCCTGCTCTACCAGCGCTGGGTGCGCTCGCGCCGTGAGGCCGTCGAGCGGCTCTCGGGCGGCCGCCTCGGCTACGCCCACATCCGCGGCATGAACGACGGCGCCTACCGCGAGATCTTCGAGGAGATCTTCGGCCGCGCGGTCGACAAGGAAGGCATCGTGCTCGACACCCGCTGGAACGGCGGCGGCAACCTGGTCGAGGCCCTGACCGTGTTCCTCTCGGGCCAGGTCTACTACCGCGCCGTGCCGCGCGGGCGCCAGATCGGCGTCGAACCGGGGATGCGCTGGACCAAGCCCTCGATCGTGGTCATGAACGAGGGCAACTACTCCGACGCGCACTGCTTCCCCACCGCCTACAAGTCCCTGGGCCTGGGCGAGACCGTGGGCATGCAGGTGCCCGGCACCTGCACGTCGGTCTGGTGGGAGCGCCTGCAGGACCGCTCGCTGGTCTTCGGCATCCCGGAGGTGGGCTACCTCGACCAGGCCGGCGACTACACCGAGAACAAGCACCTCGACCCCGACCACCCGGTGGACAACGACCCGGCCCTCGAGGCGGACGGGCGCGACCAGCAGCTCGAGAAGGCCGTCGAGGTGCTGCTGGCGAAGCTGCCGAAGCGCTGACGCGGAGGCCGCGCGGGCGGGCGCCAGCCGGTCGGGGCGCCCGCCGGTCTTGACGCAGGACTTGCGCCAACCTAGAGTCTCCCGCAAGCCGAACAGCCAAGAGCCGGACCTCCTCGGGCCCCGGGGCGCCCCCCGGGCGCGAGCGAGGTGCACGTCCCGCGTCCTTTCGAGCAAGGAGGCTTCGAATGGTGTCTCTGCGCAGCCGGTTCCTCGCGGTCGCGGCCCTCGCGATCCTGGCGACGGGCTCGTCGGCTCACGCCCAGGCGGGCGACGGCCAGATCAGCGGCGTGGTGCGCGACACGAGCGGCGGGGTCATCCCCGGCGCCAGCGTGACGGCCAGCTCCCCCGGCCAGCCGCCCCACGCCGTGACCACGGGCGGCGACGGGACCTACGCGATCCGGGGCCTCGCTCCGGGGGCGTACAGCGTGAGCGCCGAGCTGACGGGCTTCCGCAGGGTCGTGCGACAGAGCCAGCAGGTCGCGGCGGGCGGCGCCCTGGCCCTGGACTTCACCCTCGAGGCCCTGCTGGTCGAGGAGATCACGGTCACGGCCATGCTGCGCGAGCAGAACGTCAACGACGTCCCGTTCTCGATCGCGGCCCCCAGCGAGAGCGACCTGCGCGAGCGCGGCGTCGACGACCTCGAGGGCGTGGCCCGCAACGTGGGCAGCTTCACGGTCCAGAACCTGGGCCCCGGCCAGAGCCAGGTGGCCATGCGCGGCGTCTCGTCCGGCCAGATCGTGCGCGACCAGCCCGGCGTCAAGGAGCAGGTGGGAGCCTACCTGGACGAGAGCAACATCTCGCTCTCGCTCTTCACCCCCGACCTCGACCTGTTCGACGTGGGGCGCGTCGAGGTGCTGCGCGGGCCCCAGGGGACGCTCTTCGGCGCGGGCTCGCTCTCGGGGACGGTGCGTTACATCAGCAACCAGCCCGAGCTGGGCAAGCGCAGCTGGTTCGGCGAGGTGGGCGGCAACACGCTCACCGGCGGCAGCCAGGGCGCCGACGCCAAGCTCGGCTTCAACCTGCCGATGGGCGACAAGGCCGCCCTGCGCCTGGCGGCCTACTACACCCACACGGCCGGCTACGTCGACGCGGTGCAGCCCGACCTGAGCGTGAAGGAGGACGTCAACACCGGCGACCGCACCGGCGTGCGCCTGGCCGTGAAGGTGGCCCCCAGCGACAGGCTCTCGATCACGCCGCGCCTGGTCTACCAGAAGGCCGAGGCCGACGGCTGGAACCGGGCCGACGCGTACAACATCCTGGGCAACCCCTACACGACCAGCCGCCCGGCCGTGAGCCTGGGCGAGCGCGAGCAGTTCACCCAGATCGGCGAGCCCTTCAGCGACGAGTTCACCCTGGCCGACCTGAACGTGCGCTACGACTTCGGCGGGACGGTGCTGAGCTCGATCACGTCCTACACGAAGCGCGACGTGCTGGTGGTGCGCGACGCGGGCGCCCTGACCTCCAGCATCACCGGCGGCAGCATCGGCCTGCCCGAGAACGTGTACACCCTCGACGCCCCGCTCGACGACGCCACCACGGCCAAGGTCTGGACCCAGGAGCTGCGCCTCTCCGGCGGCAAGGACCGGCTGAGCTGGGTGCTGGGCGGCTTCTACAGCGACACCCGGCGCGACTACGGCCAGGACCTGTTCGTGGACGGTTTCACGCGCCTGTCGGGGATCCCGACCCGGGGCCTGGCGGCGCCCACGGACGTGCTGTACTACTCGCAGCTGGGCTACGACCTGAGCCAGCTGGCGGCCTTCGGCGAGGCCACCTTCCAGTTCGACGAGCGCTTCAGCCTGACCGGCGGCCTGCGCTACTACGACTTCAGCGAGGACCGCACCCAGATCTTCGACGGCATCTTCGGCAACGACAACAACGGCGCGTCGCTGGTCTCCCAGCCAGGCTCGACCGACGCCAGCGGCGTGGCCCCGCGCCTGATCCTGAGCTTCAAGGCCAACGACAAGGTCACGCTCAACGCCCAGGCCGCGCGCGGCTTCCGGCTGGGCGGCATCAACGACCCGCTCAACGTGCCGCTGTGCACGCCCCAGGACCTGGTCACCTTCGGTGGCCGCGAGACCTGGAAGGACGAGACCGCCTGGAACTACGAGTTGGGCGCCAAGACCCGCCTGGCCGGCGGGCACGGCTTCTTCAACGTCTCGCTCTTCGACATGGAGGTGAGCGACCTGCAGGCCACCGTCACGGCCGGCTCGTGCTCGTCGCGGGTGGTCTTCAACGTCCCCAAGGCCCACAGCCGCGGCGTCGAGTTCGACCTGACCGCCGCCGCCCACAAGAACTTCGAGATCTCGGTCTCGGGCTCGTTCACCGACTCGAAGCTGGACTCCACCCTCACCTCGACCTCGGCCAGCGGCGCGGTCAGCGTGGTGTCGGGGATCGAGGAGGGCAACCGCCTGCCCACCGTCCCCGAGGTGCAGCTGGCGTTGACCGCCACCTACCACTGGAACGTGTGGGGCAGCTCCCTGGCCTACGTGACGGGCACCTTCCAGTACGTGGGCTCGCGCTACACCCAGGTGGGCGACCAGGCCGAGGGCTTCGGCACGGTCAACCTGCTCTCGTTCGGGCCGAACACGATCGGCCGGCCGCTGACCGCCACGACCTTCTCCTTCGACCCCGAGCTGCCGTCCTACCAGCTGGTCAACCTGCGCCTGGGACTGGTGCGCGGCCACTGGGACGTGGCGCTCTACGGCAACAACCTGACCGACGAGCGGGCCCTGCTGGCCCTCGACCAGGAGCGCGGCACGCGCGCCCGGGTCGGCTACCTGATCAACCAGCCGCGCAGCTTCGGCCTGAACGCGCGCTTCACGTTCTAGCCGCCGTCGCGGCCGTCGCCAGGGGGCGCTCCCCGTCCGGGGGCGCCCCCTTCCGCTTTCCGGGCTCGCGGCGGCGCGAGAGAGCGGAGCGTGATACTCTGTGGCCTACCCCGTCCGCATTCCCCCTGCAATCCAAGGGTTCCAGGACAGCGTCCGGAACGGGCACACAGGACCTGGCTGCGCCCCGTGGCGCGCCAGCGGACGGCGGTTTCCCCGGCAATCCCCCGTTCCCATCAAGCGCCGGTTTTGCAGAGGGACTCGCTCCACTCCATGCCTTTCTCGTCTTTCGGACTCCACCCCGACGTGCTGCGCGGCGTCCAGTCGCTCGGCTTCAGCGCCACCACCCCCATCCAGGCCCAGGCCCTTCCGCCGGCCCTGGAGGGACGCGACGTGCTGGCCAGCGCCCGCACGGGCAGCGGCAAGACGGTGGCCTTCGCGCTGCCGCTGCTGAACCGCCTGGCGCGCTCGCCGAAGCGTGGCCTGCGGGCCCTGGTGCTGACCCCCACGCGCGAGCTGGCCGGCCAGGTGCGCGAGCAGCTCGCCCTGCTGGGCCGGCCGGCCGGCCTCTCGAGCGCGGCCGTCTACGGCGGCGTGGGCATGCGACCCCAGGAGCGCGCCTTCCGCACGGGCGTGGACGTGGTGGTGGCCACCCCCGGCCGCCTGCTCGACCACCTGCGCCAGCCCTACGCCAGCCTGGGCAAGGTCGAGGTGGTGGTGCTGGACGAGGCCGACCGGATGCTCGACATGGGCTTCCTGCCCGACGTGCGGCGCGTGCTGGGCTACCTGCCGCGCGAGCGCCAGACGCTGCTCTTCTCGGCCACGCTGCCGGGCCCGATCGCGGCCCTGGCGCAGGAGCTGCTGCGCGACCCGGCCACCATCCGGCACGAGAGCCGGCCGGCCGCGGCCACCAGCGTGACCCAGACGGCCTTCCCCGTGCCGGCCGAGCTCAAGTCGGCCCTGCTGGTGGAGCTGATGCGGCGCGGGCAGATGCGCAGCGTGATCGCCTTCACGCGCACCAAGCACCGCGCCAACCGCCTGGCCGACTACCTGGAGCGCAACGGCGTGGGCGCGGGCCGCATCCACGGCAACCGCAGCCAGTCCCAGCGCGACCAGGCCCTGAGCGGCTTCAAGAGCGGCCGCTTCCCGGTGCTGGTGGCCACCGACGTGGCCGCGCGCGGCATTCACGTCGAGGCCCTCTCGCACGTGGTCAACTTCGACGTGCCGCCCTGCGCCGAGGACTACGTCCACCGCGTCGGCCGCACGGGCCGGGTGGACCTCCACGGCGAGGCCTTCGTGTTCGTGTCGCCGGAGGAGGAGGGCGACCTGCGCGACATCGAGCGCGGCCTCGGTCGCAAGCTGCCGCGCTCGACCGTGGCGGGCTTCGACTACGCCCGCCGGCCGGCCGAGAAGCTGGAGATCCCGCTGGGGACGCGCCTGGCACAGCTGCGCGCCCGGGGCGGCCACGGGCGCGGGGCCGGGCGCGGGCCGGCCAGGAGACGGGCGTGACGGCGCCGCTGCAGATGGAGTACGTCGGCTTCACCACCGGGGACGACCACCGCGAGTACACGCTGCGCGTGCGGCCCCCGGGCGGCGAGGCCCGCCTGGTGGTGGTGGCCATCTCGAGCGCGGCCTTCCTGGCGCACCGGGTGCGCTTCCAGGACGGCCCCGAGATCTGCTACCTGAAGCTGCAGCGCGAGCTGGCCGGCGAGCCGCAGGCGGTCCTGCCGGCGCGGCTCGAGGTCACCGAAGCCGACCTCGAGGCCTATCGCGTGGCCCACACGCCCAAGCCCCGCAAGCGCGGGGGCGAGCCGACGCAGCCCCACTGACGGAGCGGGGGCCCAAGGCGCCCCACGGCCGGGTCAGCTGACCGGTTCGACCGCTTCTGACAGGTCCACCCGCTCCGACGCCACCGCGTGGCCCAGGAACAGCTCGGCCAGACCGTCGAAGCCGGCGCTGACGTCGGTGGTCAGGAAGTGGGTCGAGCCGCCGCGCGAGAGGCGCGCCTCGAGCTCGGGGTGCCGGCGCAGGTAGTCGGCCAGGCTGGGCGCCACGATGGCGCCTTGCTCGAGCACCCGCACTCCGGCCGGCACCACCCGCCTCAGGGCCGGCAGCAGCAACGGGTAGTGGGTGCAACCTAGCAGCAGCGCCTCGACGTCGGCGGCCGCCCGGGACGTCGCGGCCCAGTACTTCTCCAGGAAGTAGTCCAGGCCGGGCCCCTCCAGCTCACCGTTCTCGACCAGCGGCACCAGCAGCGGACAGGCCACCTGCACCAGCCGCAGGTCGGGACGCAGCTTGCGCAGCTCGAGGGCGTAGCTCTCGGACTGCACGGTCCCGGACGTGGCCCAGAGCGCCACGGCGTGGCCCCGAGGCAACCCGGCCAGCGCCTCGACCGAGGGGCGGATGATCCCCAGCACGCGCCGGCTGGGGTCGAGGCGCGGCAGGAGCTGCTGCTGCACGGTGCGCAGGGCCTTGGCGGAGGCCGTGTTGCAGGCGATCACGACCAGCGCGCAGTCGCGCGCGAACAGGAAGCGCACGGCCTCGGCCGTGAAACGGTAGACGGTCTCGAACGAGCGGTGCCCGTAGGGGGTGCGGGCGTTGTCGCCCAGGTACAGGTAGTCGTACTGCGGCAGCCGCTCGCGGATGGCCCGGTAGACCGTCAGGCCGCCGAAGCCCGAGTCGAAGACGCCGATGCGCATGGGCGCTGATCGTACCAGCCCGGGCCTGCTACCATCGAGCCAGCGTGTCCCCCCTGCCGCTGGCGCTGCGCGACCTCGCCCCCGAGGCCGAGATGGAGGCCTTCGAGCGCCTCAAGCCGCGCCTGGCCGAGCTGTGGAGCGTGATCTTCCCGGGCGACGCGGAGCACTACACCTCGGTGGTGGTGCCCTCGATGACTCTCGAGGAGGACCTGCTGCGGCGCCTGCCGGGGCTGAGCTTCTACGAGGAGCGGCTGCTGTTCTTCCTGACGCGGCTGCGCAACCCCAAGGCGCGCCTGGTCTACGTGACCTCGCAACCCGTGCACCCGCTGGTGCTCGACTACTACCTGCAGTTCCTGACGGACATCCCGGGCAGCCACGCGCGGGCCCGGCTGACGCTGCTGTGCGCCCACGACAGCTCACCCCGCCCGCTGACCGCCAAGATCCTCGAGCGGCCGCGGCTGCTGGCGCGCATCCGGGCCGCCATCCCCGACCGCTCGCGGGCCTACCTGACGGTCTTCGAGGCCACGCCGCTCGAGCGCCGGCTGGCGGTGGCGCTCGACGTGCCGCTCAACGGCATCGACCCGCGCTTGAGCCACCTGGGCAGCAAGTCCGGGGCCCGGCGGGTCTTCCTCGAGGCCGGCGTGCCCTTCCCGCTGGGCGCCGACGGGCTGCGCGACGAGGCCCAGGTGATCGAGGCCCTGGGCGAGTTGGCCGCGCGCCGGCCCGGCCTGGAGCGCGCCATCCTGAAGCGCGACGACGGCTTCGCCGGAGAGGGCAACGCCCTGGTGCACCTGCCGCGCGACCGCCACCCCGAGGCCCTGCGGGCGGCCCTGCGCGGCCTGGTCAGCGGGCGGGCGGGCGAGCCCTGGGAGGCCTACCTGGAGCGCTTCGCGCGCGCGGGCGGCGTGGTGGAGGAGTACCTCGACGCCCCCCAGCGCGCCTCGCCCTCGGTGCAGGTGCGCGTCAACCCGCGCGGCGACGTGATCCTCATGTCGAGCCACGACCAGATCCTGGGCGGGCCGGCGGGCCAGATCTTCCGCGGCTGCCGCTTCCCCGCGGACGAGGCCTATCGGCAGGAGGTGCAGGCCGCCGCCCTGCAGGTCGGGCGCGTGCTGGCGTCCAAGGGCGTGGTCAGCCGGCTCTCGGTGGACTTCCTGGCCCTGCGCGGCGGCCCGGGCCAGCCCTGGCTGCTGTCGGCCAACGAGATCAACCTGCGCCTGGGGGGCACCACCCACCCCTTCCTGGCGCTGCGCTTCCTGACCAGCGGGGCCCTCGACGCCGGCGGGCAGTTCCGCACCACGGCGGGCGTGGCCAAGTTCTACCGCGCCACCGACAACCTCGAGTCCGAGAGCTACCGCGGCCTGCTGCCGGAGGACCTGATCGAGATCCTGACCCTGAACGGCCTGCACTGGGACCCGGCTGCCGAGACCGGCGTGCTGTTCCACCTGATCGGGGCCGTCTCGGAGTTCGGCAAGCTGGGGCTGACGGCCATCGCCAACTCCCCGGCCGAGGTCGAGGCGCTCTACGCCCGCACGCTGGCGGTGCTCGACCGCGAGGCTGCGCGCGAGTTCTAGCGCGGGACGGCGAAGGCGCGCGCGTCGGCGGGCCAGTCGGGGCCCGCGCGCAGGGCGAGGAGCGTCTCCTCGGGACGGGCCACCACGCTCCACAGGGCGCCGTGGCGCGCGTCCATGAAGCCCTCCGCGATCGAGCGCTCGAGCTGGGCCACCAGCGGGTCGAAGAAGCCCAGCACGTTGACCAGCACGATCGGGGCGGCGTGCAGGCCCAGGCGCTTCCAGGTCATGGCCTCGAGCAGCTCCTCGAGCGTGCCGCAGCCGCCCGGCAGGGCCACGACACCGTCCACCCCGTCGAGCATGCGGCGCTTGCGCTGGTGCATGTCGTCGGTCTCGACCAGCTCGGACAGGCGCGGGTGGGCCCACTCGAGCTCGAGCATGAAGCGCGGCAGCACGCCCACCACGCGGCCCCCGGCCGCCAGGGCCCCGTCGGCCAGGGCGCCCATGGAGCCGACGGCGCCGCCGCCGCAGACGATCTCGACGCCGGCCGCGGCCAGGTGCCGTCCCAGCCC
>JBDIBD010000109.1:0-11439 GCA_039812725.1 Vicinamibacteria bacterium
CTCGGGCGAGGCCAGCTCGAGCTCGGCCGCCAGCCGCCCCGGGGCGCGCGAGTCGGCCTGGCCCTCGCCCACCTCCAGCTGCAGCTCGACGCGCGGCGAGCCCCACGACTCGAACCAGCCCACCTGCTCGGCCACCAGGTCGAGCTCGAGGCGGTAGCGGCCGGGCTCGGGCGGCGCGCCCGGCTCGCACTCCAGCTCGACGCTCTGGCCGGGCTCGACGTCGCGCGGCAGCGGGCAGCGCAGGAAGTCCCAGTCGAGCAGGCCCCCGTCGGCGGCGCGCAGGTGGCCGCCCAGGGCCACCGCGCCCGCGCCCCCGGGAGCCGCGAGCCAGGTGCTGTCGCCCGTGTTACGGGCCTGCACGGCGAGGCGTAGGGGCGCCCCCGGCCGGTCGGCCCGCAGCACGGCCGGGCCACGCGCCAGCAGCTCGGCCAGCAGCCGGTGCGGGGCGCGGCTGTCGAGCCAGCCCTCGACCACCAGCTCGGCCTCGGCCACCGGCGAGCCGAACTGCGCGAACCAGCCGACGTGCTCGTCGACCAGGTCGAGCTTCAGCAGGTAGCGGCCCGGAGGCGCGGGCATCTGCAGGCGGCCTTCCAGCTCGACCTCGTCGCCCGGGGCCACGTCGCGCGGCAGCCGTCCGTCGACCACGGCCCGCTCCAGCAGCCGGCCGTCCTGGCCGTAGACGCTGGCCCCCAGCGTCACGAAGCCCCCCTCGGGGCGCTCCTGGGCCAGCCACAGCGTGTCGCCCTCGTTGCGCACGCGGGCCCGGAACGGGACCAGCGCGCGGGCCCGCCCGGCCAGGCGCGGCGACCCGTCGAGGGCGATGGCGGCCCGCAGCCGGCGCGGGTTGCGGCTGTCGTGGCGCGGCGCGCCCTTCTCCAGGATGAAGACGTAGAAGTGCCGCAGGTCCTCGCGCAGCAGGGCCATCGGGTAGAGCGCTTCCTCGCCGGCGATCAGCCGCCGGTAGTCCGCGGCCGGCAGCGCCAGGGAGGGGCGCGGGTAGGGCTTGAGCAGCACCCGCGTGAAGCCCGCCCTCAGGGCCTTGCGCTCCACGTCGGCCACGTCGAGATCGTTCTCCAGCACGCCGGTGTTGCCGCTCTCGAAGAGCGACTGGTCGCTGTGGGAGTGGCCCTCGCCGGGCTCGCCGAAGACCGCCCGGCCGCCCGGCTTCAGCACCCGCGCGATCTCGTCCAGGATCTCCTGCTGGTTGGGGACGTGGTGAAAGGCGTCGAACATCACCACCCGGTCGACCGAGGCGTCGGGCAGGCCGAGGCGGTGGCCGTCGTAGGCCAGGAAGCGCGGCTCCAGCTCCGGGTGGTGCCGGGGGTCGCTGGCGAACCGCTCGCGCCCCAGCTCCAGGGCGGTGGGGCTGACGTCCATGGCGACGGTGCGGCAGCGCAAACGGTTCAGGTGCGAGGCCAGCCAGCAGCTGCCGGCCCCCAGGTCCAGCACGGTGAGGCCCACCCCCAGGTCGAGGGCCTCGAGCACGAGACCCAGCCGGTAGAGGATGTCCGGCGTCTCGACCAGGGTCGAGAGCGGCTTGTTGAGCGCGTGCCGGCGGCCCGAGGGGTCGTCGCAGACCCGCTGCCAGTAGAGCTCGGCGGCCCGGTTGAACTCCTCGGTGCGACGGATGAGCTCGTCGTCCGTGTAGGACCGGGCCGCGGGCGCTGGGCTGGAAGTGGGCTGCGCCGGCGGGCGCTTGTCCGCCATCGAGACTCCTCGGGCTCCCGGGGCGCGGGCCGACACGCCCACCCTGCGGGGAACGGGCGATGCTAACACGCGCCCCTTTTCCGGCCGGCCTGCGGGCTCAGCGCGGCGAAGCGTCGTCCGGCGGGTGGGACGGCGGCCGGGCCAGGCGGGCGGTCAGGCCGACCACCAGCGCGCAGATCAGCAAGGACGACGCCAGCGCGCGGGCGGAGTCGTAGTCCGGGAAGGCGTCGGCCACCACGTTCGAGGCCCAGGCCGTGCCGGTCAGGGCCAGCCCGGCGGGCGGGCAGGAGCCGGCCAGCAGGGCGTAGACGAGCGGCCAGCAGAAGTAGTAGTTGGCCAGGCGGTGCACGATGGGCACCAGCCCCAACCCGAGCAGGGCCGCCACCCAGGCGGGCCGGCGCCGCACCGCCAGGCCCAGCAGCGCCAAGAACCCCAGGGCCGCCACGGCCACCGCCGGGCGGGTGGCGCGCACGGCCGCCGCCTGGGCCTGCTCCCAGGGCGCGAGCGGGTCGTCGAGCAGCGGGTCGAGGTTGAGCGCCGGCAGCAGGTCCGGGCGCCAGGCCAGCACCACCGGCAGCCCGACGATGTTGGAGGCTTCGGTGCCGGCCACGCGGCGGCTGTTGGCGCTGAACTCGGCCCAGGCCCGCAGCCCGCCCGCCTGCTGGGCCGACAGCGGCACCAAGAGCGCCAGCGCGAGGCCCAGCCCGGCCCAGAAGCGCAGCTGCCCCCGGAGGGGCCGCGGGGAGCGCGCCCCGGCCGCCGCCACCAGGCCCTGCAGGGCCAGGCCCCCGGCCAGGAAGAAGGGGAAGAGGCGGATCAGGCCGGCGTAACCCACCGCGAAGCCGGCCAGCAGCGGCCGGTCGCGGCGCAACGCGCACAGGGCCGCCACCGACAGCCACAGCCAGTCCAGGCGCAGGATCCCGCCCCCGGTCCAGGTGAAGCGCGAGAAGCTGTTGAGACCCCAGTAGATGCCGGCCAGACAGGCGGCCTCGAAGCCGAAGCTGCGGTGGATGAGCCACAGCAGCCCGACGACCAGCAGCAGGTCCAGCGCCGACAGCCACTCGAGGTGGAAGGCCGAAAGCGGCCCGGCCTCGGCCAGGGGCCTCGCCAACAGCAGCCAGGCCGGCGCGGCGTTGAAGCCGTGGTCGTTGAGCACGTCCCGCCACAGCTGCTCGGGCAGGCGCTCGCGGAACCAGCGCACGTCGCCGCGGAACTCCCGCCAGCGCTCGGGCCCGAACCGGGCCCGGAAGGCCTGCCCTTCGTCGGCCCCCCGGTCGAAGGGGAGCAGCCGGTTGTCGACCAGGCTGCGGACCGTGCGGGCCGTGCGGTCGGCAGCCGGGGCGTCCTCGCGCTCGGCCAGGGCGGCGCTGGCGTAGAGGCCGGTGTAGCCGATCTCGGGCAGGTACTTGGCGCCGAGGAAGTAGTGGAAGGCCTCGTGCAGGTGCAGCCGGCCGGCGTAGTAGTGGAAGTTGCCGAAGTTGGGCCAGCCCGCCACGCTCAGCGCCGCCACCAGCCCCAGCAGGACGCGGCGCCGGCGCGCCTCGCGGGCGGGCGCCTCCGGGCGCCAGTAGGCCCAGCCGGCCAGCAGCAGCGCCAGGCCGCCCAGCGCGTGGCGCAGGGCCAGCACCACGCCCGGCCGGAGCGACGGGAAGAGCGGCTCGCCGCGCCCCTCCAGCTGCTCGAGAGGCGGGGGCCACGGCCTGGGGACTTCCGTCTCGAGCCGCAGCCGCGCCACGGAGAAGGCGCCGTCCCCGAAGGTGGCGCGCACGCGCACGTAGCGCAGCGTGAAGGGCGCTCCGAGCAGCGTGGCGCGCGTGCGCAGCCCCGGCAGGCCGCCCTGGGCCGGCACGCGCCAGAGCGTGGTCCAGCTCCTTGCGTCCAGCGAGCCTTCGACCCAGTAGACGTCGTTACCGTCGGCCTGGAGCAGGAGCGCCCGCACGGGACGGGCCTGCTGCAGGTCGAGGGCCAGGGGGCTGCGCACGTCGGCCAGCCGCACCGTGCCGGGCGCGTCGGAGGGCGAGCCCTCGGGCAGCAGAGGTCCCTGGAGGATCTCCACGGGGCCGGGCCCGTCCGCGCGCAGGGCGGGCGCGCACAGGCCCAGAGCCGCGGCCCACAGCGTCCACGCCCGAAGCCCCCGCGTCATGGCGGGGCGAGTGTACCGCGCCCCGGGACCGCCCCCGGGGGCCGGCTCGGCCCCGCAGGCCCGGGAGTGCTACCATGCCGGGTTTTCCGGGGGTGAGATGGCCGAAGTCGCCATCGAGCGCCGCCGGGCCGGAGATGCCGACGAGCTCTTCCGGCTGTACGCCGAGGTGTTCGGCCAGGCGCTCACCGAATCCAGCCGCAAACGCTGGCAGTGGCAGTACTTGCAGAACCCGCACACGACCGGCGACGGGCCCGAGATCTGGGTCGCACGCGAGGGCGATGGAGTTCTGGGACAGTACGCGTCGATGCCGGTGGTGCTCTGGTGGGGGGATCGCGAAGTGCGCTCCTCCTGGGGGATGGACGTGTTCCTGCGCCCCGAGGCGCGCGGCAAGGGCGTCGGGGCGCGCCTCTTCACCACCTGGAGCGACCACGTCGAGGTGGCCCTCGGGCTGGGCTTGACGCCCTCGTCGTACGGCCTCTTCAAGAAGCTGCGCTACGCCGACGTGGGCCCCGTGCCCTTCTTCCAGAAGGTGCTCGACGCCCGGGCGGTGTCCGTGCGCCGCCTGGGGCCCCTCTTCGGGACGCTCCTGGCTCCGGGCCTGCGAGCCGCCCTGGCGCTGCGCCATCCGGAGCGCCCCGTGGCGGACGCCCGGACGGTCGAGGTCCGGCCGGTCTCGGGCTTCTCGGCCGAGTACGACGCGCTCTGGGAGGCGACCCGGGCCGGCCACGCGATGTGCGTGCGGCGCGACGCGGCCTACCTGCAGTGGAAGTTCGTGGGCTGCCCGCACGCGCGCTACGACCTGCTGGAGGCGCGCCGCGGCGGCGCCTTGTGTGGGTTCGCGATCGGCCGGGTGGCCGAGCACGAGGGCCTCCGGCTGGGCTGGGTCCTGGACCTCTACGCTGCGGCCGACGACGACGCGGCCCGCGACGCCCTGCTGGCGGCCCAACTGGACGCCTTCCGGCGCGCAGGCGTGGCCCGCGTCCAGGCCTTCGCCATGCACGCCGCGCTGCAGGCCAGCCTGCGGCGGCGCGGCTTCATGCCCGGGCGCTCGCCCATGCAATTCTGCGTCCGATCCCGGGTCGAGGACGCGCCCCTGCGCGACCTCGGGCGCTGGCACGTGGTCTTCGGCGACAGCGACATGGACCGCGCGTGAAGCCCGCCGTGCTGGTCGGGATCGACACCGAGGCGGACGACCAGTGGTCGGCCGAGGGGCGCCAGCGCAACGAGGTGCGGAACGCCCTGCGCCTGCCCGCCCTGCAGGCGCTGTTCGAGCGCCACGGCGTGCGGCCGACCTACGTGGTCACGTGGGAGATGGCCACGCGCCCGGAGAGCGTGGCCGTGCTGCGCGAGCTCGTCGCCGGCGGGCGCTGCGAGATCGGCACGCACCTGCACCCCTGGTCCTCGCCCCCCTTCCGGCCCGAGGACCTGCGCGACCACACCTACCCGCACAACCTGCCGCCGGAGCTGCTCGAGCGCCAGCTGACCGAGCTGACGCAGGCCATCCGCGAGAACCTGGGCGTCCAGCCCACCACCTACCGGGCCGGCCGCAACGGCTTCGACGGGCGCACGCTGCCCCTGCTCGAGCAGCTGGGCTACACCGTCGACACCAGCGTCGACCCGCTCTTCAACGAGCGCCGCAAGCGCGGCATGGTCTTCGCCGGCGCGCCGCGCCAGCCCTACTTCCCCGACTACGCCGACGTGCGCCGCCCCGGCTGCTCGCGCGTGCTCGAGGTCCCGATCACCTCGGCCACGCGGCCGTTCCTGTGGAAGCCGCTCGAGGCGCTCTACACGCAGCTGCCGCCGCTGCCCTGGCGCGGGGCGCTGAGGCGCGCCGGCCTGCGGGCGGCCTGGCTGCGGCCGTCGTACACGCCGCTCCCGGAGATGCTGGCCTTCGCCGACGCGCTCCAGGCCCGGCGCCAGCCCTGCTTCAACGTCATCTTCCACTCCAGCGAGGTCCTGCCGGGCGGCAGCCCGTACACCCCCGACGAGCCCAGCGTGCGGCGCTTCCTCGACGACCTCGAGCGGCTGCTCGAGCACCTGACGCTGCGCCTGGGCGCGGTCGGCCGCACCTACCGGGAGTTCCGCGACGAGTGGACGGGGACGGCCGCTTGAAGGTCCTCATGGTCACGCCGCACCTGCCGCCGCACCAGGCCGCCAACGCCCTGCTGCCGCACCTGCTGGGCCTGGGCCTGCGCGGCGCGGGCCACGAGGTGCGCTTCCTGACCTTCGGGCGCGGCCCCGACACGCCCGAGGTCGCCTACGTGCGGCGGCGCTCGCCGGCCCTGCGCGCCACGCGCCTGCCGCAGGCCCTCGAGGCCGCCGACACCTGGCGCAAGGCCCGCGCCCTGCTGCGCTGGTGCGACGTGGTGCACGTGCACTCCAACACCTGGATGAACCAGGTGGCCGCGCGCCTGGCCGTGCGCGCCGGGCGGCCCTACGTGCTGACCCACTACGGCACCGAGATCTGGCACCACGACGGCCAGGACCCGGTCTTCAAGCGTCTCAACGCGCGCGCCGCGCACGTGGCCTTCTACAGCCAGGCCCTGCTCGAGCGCGGCCGCGAGCTGGGCGTCCCCTTCACGGCCGGCTCGGTGGTCTACCCGCCGGTGGCCGACCAGTTCCGGGCGCGCGGCGAGGCCGAGCGCGCCGGCCTGCGCGCGCGCCACCTGCCCGAGGGCGGCCTGCTGCTGCTCAACGTCAAGCGCCTGCACCCGCTGGCCGACCAGCAGACCCTGCTCGAGGCCTTCGCGCGCGTGCGCGCGGCGCGCCCCGAGGCGCGCCTGCTGGTGGCCGGCACCGGCGAGGAGCGCGAGCCGCTCGAGGCCCGGGCCGCGCAGCTGGAGCTGGGGACCAGCGTGCGCTTCCTGGGCCTGGTGCCGAACGAACAGGTGGCCGAGCTGCAGGCCGCCGCCGACCTGTTCGTGCTCTCCTCCGTGCTCGAGGCCACCCCCACGGTGGCGCTCGAGGCCCTGGCCTCGGGGACGCCGGTGGTCTCGACCGACAACCCCGGGGGCCTCGAGCTGGGCGCGTTGTTCGGCGACGACGTGCGGGTGGTCCCGAAACGCGACCCCGCCGCGCTGGCCGAGGCGGTGCTGCAGGCCACCCGGCCGCCGCGGCGCACCTCGGCGCGCAGCGCCGCGCTGATCGCCGAGCGCTTCCGCCTGCCGGGCGTGCTGGCGCGCCACCTCGAGCTCTACCGGCAGGCCCTGCAGGCATGAGGGCCATCGACGACGCGGCCATCAAGGCCGCCGCAGAGCAGCGCTTCCGCAGCGAGCGCCACTACGCGCAGTTCGAGTACCTGCGCAGCGCCAAGGTCATCCAGGCCCTGGAGCGGGCCGGGGTCAGGGTCGGCGGGCGCGTGCTCGACGCCGGCTGCGGCAGCGGCGGGACGGCCCTCTCGCTGGCCGAGGAGTCCGGAGCGGCCGTGGGGCTCGACCTGGACGCGCGCTTCCGCGGCTCCGGCACGAGCCTGGCGGCGGAGAAGGCCATCCGCAACGCGGCCTTCGTGCAGGGCGACGGCACGCGCCTGCCCTTCCGCGACGCGAGCTTCGACCTGGTCTTCAGCCACTCGGTGATCGAGCACGTGGCCTCGGCCCCGGGCTACCTGGCCGAGTGCCGGCGCGTGCTCAAGCCTGGCGGCGTGCTGTACCTCTCGACCGCGCCCTACCTCTCGCTGGCCGGCGCGCACCTGCCGCGCCTGCTCGTGCCGCTGCCGATCCACATCCCGCTCGGACGCCACCGGGCCTTCCAGGTCTTCGTCTGGCTGGCCCGTCACGCCCCCTGGGCGCTGCAGGAGCAGCGCGAGGCCAACACCTTCATCCAGCAGGCCGAGCAGGGGCTCGAGAAGCGCGACGACCTGCTGGAGCTGGTGACGGTGCGGCGCCTGCAGGCCTGGATCGAGGGCTCGGGCCTGCGCCTGCTGCGCCAGGACCGGCACGTGACTGGCTTCTTCCGGCGGGCCCTGCCGGGCCCGCTGCTGCGCTGGGCCGAGCGCAGGCCCTTCCTGCAGGACGTCATGATCGGCCACCTGCAATGCGTGCTGGAGCGAGAGGCGTGAGGCCCGTGCTGGCCGCGGCCGACGTGCGCTTCCCGCTGCAGCGCGCCAACGGCGTGCAGATCCTCAAGACCTGCGCAGCCCTGGCCCGGGGCGGGGCCGAGGTGGCCCTGCTCGTGCGCCAAAGCGACCCGCGCCCCACCGACGAGCTGCTCGCGCTCTACGGCCTGCCGCCCCACGAGCGGCTGCAGGTCCGGCGGCTCGAGGTGGGCCACAAGCCCGGAGCCTTCACGGTGCCACGCGCGCGCTTCCTGTGGCAGGCGGGCCGGGCCGCCGTCTCGGCCGCCCGCGCCGGGGCCGTGGTCTTCAGCCGCGACCTGCAGCTCAGCGACCTTCTGCTGCGCCTGAAGCCGGGCCTGCGCCTGGCCTACGAGGCCCACGCCGTGGAGGCGCTCATGTACCGCGAGCGCGGCCGGCTCTACGGCACCGGCGAGCGCCCCGACCCGCGCAAAGAGCGCCGCATCGCGGCCCGCGAGGCGCGCGTCTGGAAGCGGGCCGCGGGCTTCGTGGCCACCACCGCCGGCATCCGCGACAGCTTCGTCGAGCTGCACGGCCCGCGGCCACGTGTGAGGGTCGTTCCCAACGGCTGCGACGTGCCCGCGGACCGCGCCTTCCCCGGCCTGGCGCAGAACCCCGAGCCGCGCGTGCTCTACGCGGGGCAGCTCTACCCCTGGAAAGGCGTCGACGTGCTGGTCGAGGCGGTGGCCGCCGCGGCGGGCGCGCGGCTCGTGATCCTGGGCGGGCTGCCGGGCGAGAACGACCTGGCGCGCGTCAACCAGCGCGTGGCGGTGCACCACCTGGCGGGCCGGGTGGAGATGCCGGGCACCGTCCCCCAGGCGCGCGTGGCCGACGAGCTGCGCCGCGCCGACGTGGTGGCGGTGCCCTTCCTGCACACGGGCATGACCGAGCGCCACACCTCGCCGCTCAAGGCCTTCGAGGCCATGGCGGCCGGGCGGCCGATCGTGGCCACGGACCTGCCCTCCTCGCGCGAGGTGCTCGCGCACGAGAAGAACGCGCTGCTGGTGCCGCCGGGCGACGCCTCGGCGCTGGCGGCGGCCCTGCAGCGCCTGCTGGGCGACGCCGGGCTGCGCGAGCGCCTGGCGCGCCAGGCCTGGGCCGACTCCGAGCGCTACTCGTGGGACGCCCGCGCCCGGGCCCTGCTCGAGCTGTTCGAGGCGCTGCCGTGAGCGGGCGCCGGCTGCTGGTCCTGCTGTTCGTGCTGAGCCTGCCGCTCGTCTCGCCGCGCCTGCGCGGGGCCGACGAGATCGAGTACTTCGCCTGGCTGCGCTCGGCGGCCTTCGACCGCGACCTCGACTTCGGCAACGAGTACCGGCACTTCTACGAGCGCGACCCGCAGGGCCTGGCCGGCTTCAAGCAGACCTTCCTCGACCGGCGCGAGCCGCTCACCGGCCGCCACATCAACTTCGGCCCGCTGGGCTCGGCCGTGCTCTGGTCGCCCTTCTACCTGCTGGCCCACCTGGGCGTGCTGCTGGCGCGCGCCCTCGGCGCGGGCGTGGCCGCCGACGGTTTCTCGCTGCCGTACGTGGCCGCGGCCTGCCTGGGCTCGGCGGTGTGGGGCTTCCTCGGCCTGCTGCTGGCCCACGACGCGTTGCGGCGCCTCTTCGCCGTCCCCGAGCCGGCCGCCTCGTGGAGCGTGGCGGCGCTGTGGCTGGCCACGCCGGTGTTGTACTACCTGACGGTCGCCCCCGGCTTCTCGCACGGCTGCTCGGTCTTCGCCGTGGCGCTGACGCTGTGGCTGTTCCTGCGCTGGCGCGAGGCCGGCGCCGCGCGCTGGGCCCTGATCGGGGCGGCGGGCGGCCTGGCCGCGCTGGTGCGCGAGCAGGACGGCCTGTTCCTGGTGGCCCCCGGGCTGTGGCTGCTGGTCGAGCTCGGACGACGCCGAGACCTGCGCGCGGCCCTGTCGCGCGGCCTGGCCCTGGGCTTGGCGGCCTTTGCGGTCTTCGCGCCGCAGATGCTGGCCTACCACGCGGTCAACGGCACCTTCGGCCCGTCGCCGCTCGTGAAGCGCAAGATGAGCTGGTCGAGCCCGCATCTCGTGGAGGTGCTGTTCGACCCGGCCCACGGCCTCTTCCTGTGGAGCCCGCTGCTGCTCCTGGCCACCCTGGGGCTCTTCTGGGCCTGCTACCGGAAGCGCGACGCGCTGCTCGCCTGCCTGGCCTCCACGCTCCTGGTGCAGGCCTGGATCAACGGGGCGGTCGAGAGCTGGACCCAGGCCGGGGCCTTCGGCTCGCGGCGCTTCGTGGGGGCCACCTTCGTCTTCGCCGTGGGCCTGGCCTTCCCGGCCGCGGCCCTCCTGGCGCGCCGCGGGCGGGCCGCCCTGGCCGCCGTGCTGGGGCTGTTCGTGTGGTGGAATGTGTCCCTCATGGCGCAGTTCGGCCTCAAGCTGATGGACCGCCAGGGCCTGGCCTGGCCCGAGGTGGCGCAGAACCAGCTCACGGCCGTGCCGCAGCGCCTGGGGCGCACGCTCTGGCTGTACCTGACCGACCGCGAGCAGCTGGTGCGGGAGACGCGATGATCTCGGACCAGCTGCTGCCGCTGCTGGCCTGTCCGCTGTGCCTCGAGGCGCAGGGCTGCGCCGACTGCGCGCGGCCCGCCCCGACCTGCGACGCGCAGGAGTACGCGGCCCGCGCCGGCTGCGCCTGCGGCGGCCCCGACAAGCCGCGGCTCTTGGCGGAGGAGGCCGCGTTGCGCTGCCCGGCCTGCGGCACGCGCTACCCCTTCGACCGCGCCAGCGGCTTCGTGGACCTGGTGCCGCGCGCCGACGTGGGCGCCGTGACCCAGTACGCCGACCACGAGTTCCACGAGCGCCTGCACGTGACCGACGCCCCGCCCGTGCTCTCGGCCCGCGTCAAGGCCGACATGATGCGCCGCCTGCTCGACCCGCGCGCGGGCCAGCGCGTGCTCGACCTGGGCTGCGGGGCCGGCAAGTTCGCGCTCTACGCGGGCCGCGACGGGGCCCGCGCGACCGGCCTCGACGTGGCGCCCTTCTTCCTGCCGCGCGCGCTGCGCGAGGTGGAGCTGGTGCTGGGCGACCTGCGCCGGCTGCCCTTCCGCAAGGGCAGCTTCCCGCGCGCCTACACGCTCGACGTGCTCGAGCACCTCGACGAGCCCGGTGTCAGCGACGTGCTGCGCGAGGCCCGACGCGTGATCGGCCCGCAGGGGCGCCTGTTCGTCTACACCCACGCCATGGAGTCCTCGCGCCTGGCCGCCTTCCAGCGCGCGGTCAACCGGCTGGCGAAGCGCCTGGGGCGCTTCGGCCTGATCGACTCCGAGCGCGAGGCCCTGCGCAAGAGCGACCACGTCAACGCCATCCGCAGCCACGAGCACTTCGACCAGCTGTGTGCGACGGCCGGCCTGCGCGTGGCCGAGCGGCGCTACTACAACGTGGTGGTGAAGGCCGTGGTCGAGGACCTGGCCCTGCGCCTGGTGGAGCAGTGGCGGAGGCGGCGCGCCCCGGCCCGGCCGACGACGGCCGAGGCGGCCACGCCGGAGGGCGGCCCGCGCACGGTGGGCG
>JBDIBD010000110.1:0-11413 GCA_039812725.1 Vicinamibacteria bacterium
GGCCGACATGGAGGCCCGCCGCCAGGAGCTGACCGAGGCGCTGGCCGAGTGCGAGCGGCTGCTGGCCGAGGCGCTGCAGGCCCGCGACCAGGTGGCCGGCGAGGCGGCCGTGGCCGAGGAGCGCGTGCGCGAGGTGCGCCAGGAGCTGGAGGCCCGCGAGGCCCAGCTCAAGGACCGCCGCCGCGAGCGCGAGGCGCTCCACACGGCCCTGGCCGAGATCGAGGTGCAGCGCGCGCGCTGCAGCTCCGACCTCGACCACCTGGCCCGCGAGAGCCACCAGGCCCTGGGCCAGACCGCCTCGGAGGCCGCCCAGACCCTGACCGACGAGGACCGGGCCCGCGACCTGGACGGCCTGCTGGCGCAGGTCCAGGAGCTGCGCGAGCGCATCGACCGCATGGGCCCCGTCAACGTGCTGGCGGTGGAACAGGCCCAGGAGCTGGAGGAGCGCCACACCTTCCTGACCGCCCAGCGCCAGGACCTGCTGGACTCGATCGCCGAGCTGGACCGGGCCATCAAGGGCATCGACAAGGCCTCGCGCGAGCGCTTCCAGGAGGCCTTCGGGGTCATCAACCAGCACTTCGGCGAGATCTTCCGCCAGCTCTTCGGCGGCGGCACGGCCGGGCTCTCGCTGCTCGACGAGGACGACATCCTCGAGAGCGGCATCGACGTCATGGCCCAGCCGCCCGGCAAGCGCCTGCAGAGCGTGATGCTGCTCTCGGGCGGCGAGAAGGCCCTCACGGCCATCTCGCTGCTGTTCGCGATCTTCAAGTACAAGCCCTCGCCCTTCTGCATCCTGGACGAGGTCGACGCGCCCCTCGACGACGCCAACGTGGGCCGCTTCGTGCGCATGCTGGAGGGGATGAAGACCGAGACCCAGTTCATCCTCATCACCCACCACCGCAAGACCATGGAGATCGCCGACCAGCTCTACGGCGTGACCATGGAGGAGCCGGGGGTCAGCAAGCTGGTGAGCGTGCGCTTCTCGTAGCGGGAGCGGGCGGGCGAACGAAAAAGGGGAGCGACCGCGAGGCCGCTCCCCTGCGCGCTCGAGGCGGCTGCGCTACTGCTGCGGCACCGTCCCCAGCGTCGTGCCCGCCCCGATGTTGGGGTTGTTGCCCACGATGCGGTTGTTGCCGAAGGACTGCAGCTGCCCGCTGTTGGTCTCGATCACTCCGTTCAGGGCGTTGTTGGCCACGGTCACGTTCGAGAGCGTGACGAGCGCCTGGGCGCCGTCGGCCCGAACCCCGCCCGTGCCGGCGCTGATGCCGGTGTTGCCCGAGATCGTGCTGTCCTCGATGGCGACTGCCGCCGCGGCCGTGGCGGCAGTGACCAGCACGCCGTTGTTGGTCGAGCCGGCCACCGTCGTGCGCCGGATCAGCACCTTGGTCCGGTCGGCGACCACGATCCCGTTCAAGGCCCGCTCCACGCTCACGTCGTCGAGCACGGCGTTGGCACTGCCCGCGACGCCCGGCGCGATGGCGATGCCACCGGCCGAGGCGCCGTTCTGGTTGCGGACGACCGTGTCGCGCACCGCCAACTGGGCCGCGCCGCTGGGCGTGAAGTTGATGGCCTTCTGCGTGAAATTGTTGATGGTGCAGCCCTCGACGTAGAGCGCCCCGCCGGCCAGGAAGTTGATGCCGTTGAGACCCGTGCCCACACCCTCGATGTCGAGGCCCCGCAGCACCACGAAGTCGTTCGCCCCGGCGTTGACCACGATTCCGTTGGTGCCCGCGGCCAGCACGCCGGCTGCGAAGCCCTCGGACGAGATCGTGATCGACTTGGTGATCGTCACCGCCCCGAAACCGCCCGGGTCGAGCACGTTGATCTCGCCGGCGGGTGCGGTCTTGGAGATCGCTCCGGCGAAGGTCTTGCACGGCGCCGTGCGGCTGCACGGGTTGGCGTCGTCGCCGACCCCCGAGACCCAGGTGCGCGTGGCCTGGGCCTGCGCTCCCACCGACAGCAGGGACACGACCGCCCCCGCCACCAGACAACCCCTGATATTCATTTGTTTGGACTCTCCCCTGGCCTCAATGGCCCCATTCGAGTCTATGACGGGACCGCCCGGCCCGCCAGGCGTGACGCCGCTCACCCGCGACGAGGGCGGCGGTAGACTGGGCCCGCACCCCGGGAGGGCCGCATGACAGCCTGGCTCGAGCGCCGCTTCCAGCTCTCCGCCCGCGGCACCAGCGTGGCCACGGAGCTGCGCGGCGGCACGGTCACGTTCCTGACCATGGCCTACATCGTCTTCGTGCAGCCGGCGGTGCTCTCCCAGCACGCCGGCATGGACTTCGGCGCGGTCATGGCCGCCACCTGCCTCTCGGCCGCGCTGGCCACGCTGCTGATGGGGCTCTTGGCCAACTACCCGATCGCCCAGGCGCCGCTGATGGGCGAGAACTTCTTCTTCGCCATCAGCGTGGTGGCCTTGATGGGAGTCCCCTGGCGCACGGCGCTGGGGGTCGTCTTCTGGTCCGGCATCCTCTTCCTGCTCCTGACCGTGCTGCGCGTGCGCGAGCTGATCCTCAACGCGGTGCCCCCCGCGCTCAAGGCCGCCATCGCCGGCGGCATCGGCCTGTTCGTGGCGTTCATCGGCCTCACCGAAGGCGGCCTGGTGGCCAAGCACCCGGCCCCGACGGCGTTCGTGCAGATCGGCGACCTGGCCTCGCCCGTGGCCCTGGTGACGATGGCAGGTCTGGGCCTGACCTGCGCGCTGCTGGCGCGGGGCGTGCGGGGCGCGCTCTTCCTGGGCCTGCTGGGCAGCGCCCTGCTGGCCGCGGCGCTCGGCCTGGTGCGCCCGGCGGGCCTCTTCGGCGCGCCGCCCTCTCTGGCGCCGACCCTGCTCCAGCTCGACCTGCGGGGGGCGCTGGCCCACCCCGACCTGATCTTCGTGTTCCTCTTCATGCTGGTCTTCGACACCGTCGGAACGCTGATCGGCGTGGCCTCGACCGCCGGGCTGCTGGTCGACGGGCGCCTGCCGCGGGCCGACCGGGCCATGCTGTCCGACGCCGTCGGCACCGTGGCGGGCGCCGCTCTCGGCACCTCGACGGTCTCGAGCTACATCGAGAGCGCCAGCGGCGTGGCCGACGGCGCCCGCACCGGCCTGGCCAACCTCGCCACCTCGGCGCTCTTCGTGTTGAGCCTGTTCTGCGCTCCGCTGGTGGCGGCGGTGGGGGGCGGGGTGGAGCGCTCGGGCTTCTTCTACTATCCCGTCACCGCTCCCGTGGTGGTGCTGGTGGGCAGCTTCATGCTGGCGGAACTGCGCAAGGTGGAGTGGCGCGACCTCACCGCGGCGGTGCCGGCCTTCCTGACCCTCACCGTCATGCCCTTCACCTTCAACATCGCCCACGGCGTGGCGGCCGGCATTGTCTCCTTCGTGCTGATGAAGGCCGCTGCCGGGCGGCGGCGCGAGGTGCCGGGCCTGATGTGGGCGCTGGCGGCGCTGGTGCTGCTGGCCTACGCGAGCCTGCCGCGGTTGCGGCACTGAGCGGCGCGGGGGCCGCCAGGGACGTCCCCTGACGGCCCCACGGGCTACGGCGCGACGATCACTGCAGGTTGGCGGTGACCAGCTTCTTCGTGCCGGTACCGTAGTCGGCGATGGCCACGCCGCCTGGAGCGACATTGAGCACGACGTTTCCGACGATGCTGTAACGATCGGACGCCCCTGAAGCAACGGCGATGCCGGCCGAGTGCTGGGTCGTCGCCGTGACGAGGTTCGGCCCGACCGTGTTGTTCAGGATCTGGAAGTCGGAGACACCCGACTGGACCATGATCCCGGCGGCCCAGGCAGGTGCGCTCCTATTGTTGGAGATCTGGTTCCCCGTCAGCAGCACGTTGGAGCCGGCCAGGATGTGGACCCCGTGCGACGCGAAGCCATAGACCGTCGAGTTGGAGAGCACCAGGCCCCTGAGGCTGGCCGAGTTCACGATCAAGCCCCTGCCTGCCACCTGAGTCTGATTCGCCGCGCCCCCGCCGCCCCAGAACATCGTGCCGTCGATCGTGAAGAGGCCGTAGGGCATGGTCGTGGTCTGTCCCTGGATCAGCATGCCAGCAATCGCCGACGTGCCGGGCTGGTCGAACCAGCAGTTGGAAAAGCGTAGCCCGCTCACCTGGTAGTTACCCTGGGGCAGCGGGCCCGCAGCCGGGTCGATCAGCACGTCGGCCAGGGCTCCACCCAGAATGTGGACATTCGTGAAGTAGACCGCGTCTGCCGAGTGGATCCTGAGCCCGTACTCGACTCGAGCGTCCGACGACCCCCTGGAGGAACGCCAGTTGCCCCCGATGAAGTTGATGTCGGTGGCCGTGCGATGTGTGTCCTCATTTGTCCCTGGGTCAATGCGCACCAGATAACTCCCCGACTTGACGCCAGGGGCGAACTGCCAGTCGGTGAAGATGTCGACATTGCTGAACGTCAGGCTGAAGCCACCCTCGAGCTGGATGCCCCCGAACTGCTCGTCCAGGAACAGGTTTGAAAAGACCGCGTGCGCGCAGTTGATGAGGTGGAGATGGGCCCCGCTCGTCGTCTCCCCAGAGGCGAGCAGCCGGAGGTTGCTGATGTTGTTACCGCGCGTGAGCAGGGTCGGATCCGTGGAAAAGGCCACCCTGATCGTGTCTCCGGACGTGAAGCCGGGGGCGCGCAGGATCGTGGTGGTACCAGGCCCCTGGCCCGCCAGGCTGATGAACTGTTGATCGACGTGGAGCGTGCCTCCGATCATGTAGACGCCCTCGGGGAAGTAGACGAGCCCGCCCGTGGGCACTCCCGTGGCGTTGCCGTAGTTCGTGGCGGCGTCGATGGCGCACTGGATGGCCGCTCGGTCGTCATCGGTGTTGTCGTGGGGAGTGGCCCCGTAGTCGGTCACGTTGAAGCCCGAGGGGCCCGGGCTGCCCGTGCCGCACGGTGTCGTCCCGGCGGCTAGAGGCGCGAACAGGAAGAGGCCAAGCATCAAGGCAGCCGGTCTGAGCATGGAGGGAGTCCTTTCTGATTTGTGGCGTGAGAGGTACGACAGCTCTGATGCGCGCGGCAGACTCTAACAGGCTTGCTTAGTTGCGGCTAGTGATGGTTCTCTGGAAATGCGATACCGACACGGGTGACGGGGTTGGTTGCCATAGGGCGCCTGCCGCGGCGTCGCCAGCGTTGCACGCCACTGGCCGGGACGCTAAGCTCCCACGTCATGTCCACGCCGGCACCGCCGACCCCCGCCCCCGGTTCATCGACGCTCGAGCGCCTGAAGACCGCCAACTCGCGCCTGCTGGCGCTGCGCTGGCTGGTCCAGGACTTCTCGCCGCCGGCCATGCCCGAGTACGTCTGCTTCAACGTCACGCCGGCCTGCAACCTGAAGTGCCCGCAGTGCCCGATCCACGGCACGCCGGACCGCAAGAAGCTCAACAACGACCCGGCCCGCAGCATGAGCCGCGCCCACCTGGCGGACCTGGCCCGCCAGGCGTTGCCCTACGCCCGGACCTTCAACCTGACCCTCACGGGCGAGACGCTGATCATCCCCGACCTCGACGCGATCCTGGCCGAGCTGCTGCCCTACGGCGCCAAGCTGGAGGTCACCACCAACGCCACGCGCATGACCTCCCGGAACGTCGAGCGTCTCCTGCCGGTGGCAGGGCTGGTGCAGGCCTCCTGCGACGGGGCCTCGCCGTGGGTCTTCGAGAAGCTCCGCCTGGGGGCGCGTTACAAGGACTTCCTGCGCAACATGAAGCTGCTGGCCCTGACGGCCCAGCGCGTGAGCGACCTCTATCGGCCGACGCTGGGCCTCACCTGCACGGCCATGGGCAGCAACCTGCGCGAGCTGCCGCTGCTGGTGCGTCTGGCCGCCTTCCTGGGCTTGAAGGAGCTGCGGGTCGACCGCATCGTCCCCGAGTTCCGCGGCCAGGAAGACGAGGACATCGACCTGCACCGGGGCGCCTACAACTACTACATCCGCATAGCCTGGGAGCTGGGACAGGAGTTGGGCGTGAGCGTCTTCGGCCTCCAGGGGCTCTTCCCGGGCGTGCCCGACGAGCGGGAGGTCCGCCGCCTGCCCCGCATGATCATCTCGGACCCGCCGAGCGAAGAGGACTACGCCAGCCTGCCGCCCTTCGAGAGCCTGGTCGACCTTCCCGCTCTCGAGGCCGAGGCCGACCGCATCGCGGCCGCCATCCGCGAGCACGCTCTGCGCCCTCCGCCGACCGACGAGCCCGCCTGGTGGGGCGAGGAGGCGAGGAGGCTGGAGGCCGACTTCGAGGCCCTGGCTTCCCGGCACGCCGAGCGCCTTCGCGTCCTCGGCGCCGACCCCCAGCAGTCCCAGACCTACTGCGTTCACCTCCACAGCCGGGCTTTCACCCGCCAGGACGGGCGCCTGATGCCGTGCTGCAACGACACTCCGGCCGACCTCGGCGACCTGCGACGCCAGCCGGTCGCGCAGGCATGGAACGCCCGACCACGCCTGCGGCTGATCGAGGCGTTCATGAGCTCCCGGCCGCCGGAGTTCTGCGCTCACTGCGCCCAGCGCTGGCGCCACCCGGTGGCCGACCTGCTCGCCCTGGCGCGGCTCCCGCACGGGTCGGCCTAGCCAACCTGCCTCCCCTCCCGCCCGGATGGCGGTACTCTAGGGCGGGGGAAGCCGCGACCCTCCCGGCTGACTCCAGGAGTCGAACCATGCGCTTCATCGTCAAGGTCTGCGCGGCCGCGCTGGTCGCGGGCGCGGCCCAGGCCCAGCCGGTCCTCACCTGGATGCCGATGCCGCGGCAGTGGCCCATCGCCCGGCTCGAGGCACCGACGGCCTACGACAGCGCCAACCAGCGCGTCGTCGTCTTTGGCGGATACGACCACGGCTACAACCGCTACAACGAAGTCTGGGAGTACTACCCGGCATACCAGGCCTGGCGCAACGCGACGCCCTCCAGCGGCGCGGCGCCCGTCCCGCGCTCGGGCTCGACGGTGGCCTACGACTCCGCCCGCGGCCGCGTGCTCCTGTTCGGGGGGCTGGACGACGCGCGTGGCTATCTGGGCGACACCTGGGAGTGGGACTGCAACGCCCGAACCTGGACCCAGGTGGCTACCGGGGGCACGCCGGGGGTCAACAAGCCCACTCCGCGCCAGGGAGTGCGCATGGTCTACGACGCGGCCGGGGACAGGTACTTGCTCTTCGGTGGTGTCGACGCCAGCCAGTTCTACAGGGACACCTGGTCTTTCAATCCCTCCACCCGCACCTGGTCGCTCCTGAGCACCACGACGTCCTCGGCCAACGGGCGGCTGCTGCGAGGCCGGACCTTCCACGCGATGTCCTTCGCGGGCGGGCCGAACCGGCTGTTCCTGTTCGGCGGGCTCGGTTTCGACAACGACTTCCCCTATCCCGGCGGCACGGGGCCGGTCAAGAACTTCGAGGACGTCTGGGAGCTGGTCGGGACGGTCTGGACCGACCGTACGCCCTCGGGCGTCCAGTCCGGCAACCAGGGAGGCTGCGCGACGGCCAGCGCGTGTCCGGGCCAGGCGGGCTACCGGCCCCTGGCCTACGACCCGGTCGGCAACCGGCTCGTGACGCAGGGTGGCTGGGTCGAGGCCACCGCCAGCAACCTCCAGACCTCGTACGCGTTCTCGCTCGCCAGCCAGACCTGGAGCCTGGTCAGCAGCACCATTGGCGGCAACGTCAACGCCTCGATCCGCGACAGCCACGACATGGTGTACGCCAGCGTGACCTCGAAGCTGGTGCTGTACGGCGGCTACCTGAGCGACATCTGGGAGCTGTCCGGGACCACCTGGACCAGCCCCCCGGCCTTCAATCCGCTGCTGTCCTTCAACGTCTACACCTACCCGCGCCAGGACTACCACGCCATGGCCTGGGACAGCGCGCGTGGCCGCCTGCTGACGCTGGCGGCGGGCGCGGCCGAGGCCTGGAGGCTCGACCCGTCGGCCTGGTCCTGGTCGATCGGCGCGGTGGGCAGCTACACCGAGCGGGTCGGCCAGGCGGCCGCCTACCACCCGCCCCTCGACCGGCTGTACATGTTCGGCGGGCGCTGCAAGTCGATCGGCGTCTACCAGACGCAGCCGAACGGCGTGGGCGCCACCTGCGGCGCGTCGGGGACGCTGTACAACGACCTCTACTCATTCAACCCCGCCACCAACGCCTGGACCCAGGTCTCGCCGGCGGGCGGCCCGCCCGGCGTGCGCTGGGACCACACGCTCGTGTACGACCCGGCCAACAACGAGCTGGTGATGTTCGGCGGCCGCGACCTGGCCGGCAACGCGATGAGCGACACCTGGGTGCTGAGCTGCAGCGCCGCCACCACGTGCACCTGGACCGCCGGCGGCTCGGGCCCGTCGGCCCGCTACGGCCACGCCATGGCGTACGACCCGGCCACGGCCCGCGTCGTGCTGTTCGGTGGCCAGAGCGGTGCCACGCTGCTGGGCGACGTCTGGGCCTGGAACGGCGCCACCAACACCTGGACCTCGGTCACGCCGGCCGGCACGGCCCCCGGCGCGCGCGTGCACCCGGCCCTGGCCCAGGCCGACAAGATCGTCTCCGGCCTCCTGATGTTCGGCGGCCGCGACGCGAGCGGCGTCAGGAACGACGCCTGGCTGCTGAGCGGCGTGGGCGGCGGCTCGCCGCAGTGGCAGGCCGTGACCACGGCGGGGGCTGCCCCGAAGGCCCGCGAGAACGCCGAGATGGTCTTCGCCCCGTCGCTCGACCGCGTCGTCCTCTACGGCGGCTTCGACACCACGGGGCTGCCGGCCAGCGAGCGGGGGCTGATGCCCGGCGACCTGTACCAGGGCACGCTGGTGGCGAAGGGCGACATGGACGCCAGCGGCTCGACGGACCTCGTTCTGAAGAGCCCCTCGACGGCGGCCCCGGTGATCTGGACGATGTCGGGGATCAACCGCACCGCCGAGCTCACCGCCAGCGCCACCCTGGGGGCCAGCGAGCAGGTCGTTGGCGTGGACGACTTCGACTATGACGGCCGCCAGGATTTCGTGATCTGGAACTCCTCCACCGGGGCGGTCTCCTTCTGGTACATGAACGGGGCCACGCGGCTGGGGACCGCCGCGCTGGCCGGCGCCGCGCCGCTGGCCACGGACTGGAAGCTGGCGGCCACGGCCGACTTCAGCCACGACGGCCGCCCCGACCTGCTGTGGCGCAACTCCAGCACCCAGAAGCTGTCGATCTGGACGCTGAGCGGCGTGACCTACCTGGGTGCCTACGCCCCCAACCCCGACCAGGCCGTGGACGCCAACTGGGAGGTGGTGGGGGCCCTGGACTACAACGCCGACGGCAACACCGACCTGCTCTGGTACAACCCCAACTCGGGCAAGATCGTCTTCTGGTTCCTCGACTACAACGCCGTGCGCACGGCGGGCCAGTTCGCCAACCCGGCCAACGCGGGCGACTACAACTGGAAGGTGAAGGCGGCCGGCGACTTCGGCCTCGGGGCGGGCGGGCTGACCGGGACGCGCGACATCGTCTGGCGCAACGACACCAGCGGGCGCTTCGTGGTCTGGTACATGGACTGGGCCGGCAACCGCACGGCCGGCGTCTTCACGAACCCGATGGAGCCCAGCCCCAGCCCGACCCTCTGGACGATCGTCGGGCCCAAGTAGACGCAGCGGGCCGGCGCGCGCCGGCCCGCTCGAGTCACAGCTGCCTACTGCAGCTTGAGCGGCGAGGCCGACTGGCCGGTGTGCAGGTCGAGCTGGCGCATCTGCGTGGCCGCGTTCTGCAGCTCGGCCATCGGCGCGCAACGGTCGGTGCTGAGGCTGTCCTTCTCGCCGTTGGCGTAGACCAGGTACTGCTTGCCGGTCTCGAAGGGGAAGCGGCAGTTCTCCGGGCCCGCCTTGACCGCCAGGGTCTTGGCCCGCGGCCCCTTCCAGGTGCGCAGGACCTCGAAGCTCACGCGCCCGTCGGGCTCGACGCTCACGACCTTGCCGGCGAAGGCGCTCTTGTAACGGCTCAGGTCCTTGACGGCGTGGTCCGAGGCCGCGGTGGTGCAGGTGCAGCTGCTCTGGGCCTCGGCGGCAAAGGCCCCGCCGGCCAGCAGAAGAACGGCAAGTCCGAGAACGCGCATGTACGACCTCCTTACCACCAAGGTAGGGTGGCGAGGGAAGCGAAACAATTACCAGAGACGTAGCCCACCGCTTACCTCTCAGGTAGGTGCGGTGTGGCGTGGGAGGGCTAGACTTGGGGGCGATGGGCACCGCCACCATGACCCGTCCGGCCGCCTCGGCCCTCGGGCGCCTGCTCCGGCAATGGCGCTCCGCGCGCGGCCTCAGCCAGTTGGAGCTGGCCCTGCGGGCCCAGGTCTCGGCCCGCCACCTGAGCTTCATCGAGACGGGCCGCGCCCAGCCCGGCCGCGAGGTCGTGCTGAGGCTGGCGCGGGCCCTCGATCTGCCGCTGCGCGACTGCAACGCGGCCCTGACGGCCGCGGGCTACGCCCAGATCTACCGCCAGGCCAGCCTGCAGGCCCCGGGCATGGAGCCGATCTCGCGGGCCCTGGAGTTCATGCTGCGGCAGCAGGAGCCGTACCCCGCCATGGTGGTCGACCGGCTCGGCAACCTCCTGCGGGTCAACCGGGCGGCCCGGCGCTTCTTCGAGCTGTTCCTGGGCTCGAGCGCCGGGCTGACGGGTGTGGGGCTGGTGGGCGGTCCGCCGGGCGTCGGCGAGGGCGAGCCGCCCAACAACATCATCCGGCTGGTGCTGGGGCCCGGCTGGCTCAAGCCCTTCATCGCCAACTGGGACGAGGTGGCGCGCTTGATCCTGCTGCGCGTGCGGCGCGACGTGGGTGGCGACCCGGCCGGCTCCGAGGGCGGCGCGTTCCTCGACTCGCTGCTGGCGCTGCCCGGGCTGCCGCCCGGCTCCGAGGTGCCGCCGCCGCCCGAGGCCACGGCCCTGCCCCTGGTGCCGACCGAGTTCCACCACGGCCAGCGGGTCTTCCGCCTGTTCACGACCCTGACCACCTTCGGTACGCCCCAGGACGTGACCCTCCAGGAGCTGCGCCTGGAGTCGTCCTTCCCGGCCGACGACGCCACCGACGCGCTGCTGCGGGAGATGGCGGGCGGGGGAGCGCTCTGTTGCGAGGACCCCGCGGACGGAGGAAGGGGCTAGGGGGCCGCCGGGGCCTGGGCTTCCTTGACGCGGCGCGCGACGGCGCGCTCGAGGCTGGAGCGCTCCGCCGGGCTGACCGGGCCGAGCCGCACCGCCAGCTCGCGCCCCTCCCCCTTCACCAGCAGCTCTTCGCCGCGCGGCTCGACCGAGCTCACGGTCCGCCAGGCCAGCGCGTCGCCGCCGAGCAGCCCGCCCACGGCCAGCCGCTCGCGGCCGACCTCGACACGGTAGCGGGCGCGCTCCGCCGCCAGGAGCACGAAGGCCAGGGCCGGGACGACCGGCAGCAGCCGCCACCGGCCGGCCGGCAGCGCCGCGGCCAGGAGCCCCAGGCCGAG
>JBDIBD010000111.1:0-11362 GCA_039812725.1 Vicinamibacteria bacterium
GTGCCGGTCCCGACGACGGGCCCCGAGCCGCTGGTGGCGGCCTACGGGCGCGCCTGCCTCGGTCCCGCCCGGCGGCGCTTCGCGGCCGGCGAGCGGCGCCTGACCTGCTTCTGGCCCGACGTCGACGTGCGCCGGGTGGGCCCGGAGGAGCTGGCGCCCTTCGGCGCGCCGGAGCGGGTCTTCGCCAACCTCAACGCGCCCGACGATTTCGGGCCCGTCTAGGGGATCTCGACGGGGATGTCGACCGGCTGGCTGCCCTTGCGGCACCAGCCCTGTGCCCTGGAGCAGTACGAGTAGCTCACGGTGGCCCGCACGACGTAGCGCCCGGGCCGGGCCTGCGGGTCGAGCGCGACCGGGAAGCGCACGGGCTCGCGGGGCTCGATGTAGCGCGCGAAGTCGGGGTCGACCGAGGAGGCGTGCCGGGCCGGCGGCTGGCGGTCGAGCAGCACCCCGGCGGTCTCCAGCCGCAGCCGCGGGGCCGGTTCCTGGTTGACCTTGACGCCCTCGCTCAGCGGCATGAAGTGCACCAGCACGGCCGCGGCCGAGGCGCCCCGGGCGGGCGGCACGAAGGAGGCCTCGAGGCCCACCTGCGTGGCCGCGGGCAGGTCCAGCGACAGGCCGGTGAGCAGCAGCGCGAGCAGCGACAGCATCCGGTAAGTCTAGCAGAGCCTCAACCGGCCATGCTGACGTCGAGGGCCTGCTGGAAGGCCTGGTTGGCCTCCTCGTCGCGTCCGGCGCTGCGCAGGGCCAGGCCCAGGCGCACCAGCCCCAGGGGGTTGCGGGGCGCCCGCCGGAGGGCCTCCCGGTAGGCCTCGACGGCCTCCGCCAGCCGCCCGGACAGCTCGAGGCTGCGGCCGCGCACCCAGCACTCTTCTCCCACCCGGTCGGCCGCTTCGTCCGCCTCGCCCACGCTCGACGCCTCCAGGCCCCTGCAGCCACGGTGCGCCAGATCCGGCCCGACCGCCGTGCGCCCGCTCACAGGCCGCGCCGGCGGCTATAATCCAAAGCCCGTTCTCGGCGGAGGTCGAGCCCCCCGATGTATCTCGAAATGCAATCCAGACTGGCCGAGGCCCTGCGCATCCTGGTGCGCGAGCGCCTGGACGCGGAGCTGGCCCAGGTGGCCTTCCAGGTGCCGCCCCGCGTGGAGCTGGGCGACCTGGCCCTGACGGCCCCCTTCGACCTGGCCAAGTCCCTGCGCCGCAAGCCCCGCGACATCGCCCAGGAGCTGGCCGACGGGGCGGACGAGCTGCCCGGCGTGCTGCGGGGCGAGGTGGCGGGCGGGGGCTACCTGAACCTGTTCCTGGACCGGGCGGCCTTCGCCCGGGAGCTGCACGCCGCCCTGCGCTCCGGGGCTGCGGCCCCGGAGCGCCGCGAGCGCGTGGTCGTCGAGCACACCAGCATCAACCCCAACAAGGCCGCCCACATCGGCCACCTGCGCAACGCCGTGCTGGGCGACACCTTCGTGCGCCTGCTGCGCTTCCGGGGCTTCCCGGTGGGGGTCCAGAACTACATCGACGACACCGGCGTGCAGGTGGCCGACGTGGTGGTGGGCTTCGAGCACCTGGAGGGCAAGTCGCTGGCCGAGGTCGAGGCCCTCGAGGGGCGCTTCGACTACTACTGCTGGGACCTCTACGCCCGCGTGGCGGACTTCTACGCCCAGTCCGCGGAGAACAAGGCCCTGCAGGCCCGCACCCTGCACGCGATCGAGTCGGACGAGGGCCCCACCGCGCGACTGGCCGAGCACGTGGCCCGCCGCATCGTGGCCTGCCACCTGCGCACCATGGAGCGCCTCGACATCCGCTACGACCTGCTGGTGCACGAGAGCGACATCCTGCGGCTGCACTTCTGGAACCGCTGCTTCGAGCTGCTCAAGGAGTCGGGCGCCATCCGGCTCGAGAGCGAGGGCAAGCAGGCCGGCTGCTGGGTGCTCTCGATGGAGGGCGGCGCCGACGCCGGTCGCGTCGACGAGGACAAGATCATCGTGCGCAGCAACGGCACGGTGACCTACACCGGCAAGGACATCGCCTACCAGCTCTGGAAGCTGGGCCGCCTCGACCGCGACTTCCGCTTCCGGCTCGAGCGCACCTACCCCGACGGCCACCAGCTCTGGAGCAGCACCGCCGGCGAGGGCCAGCCGGGGGCGCCGGCCTTCGGCCACGCCGAGCGCGTCTACAACGTCATCGACGTGGGCCAGTCCTACCCGCAGCGGGTGGTCAGGGCCGGCGTGGCGGCCCTCGGCTACCGCGCGGAGGCCGACGGCAGCCACCACCTGGGCTACGAGAAGGTCGTGCTCTCCCCCGCCACCGCCCGCGCGCTGGGCTACGAGGTCGGCGAGGACGACGCCGTGGTCAAGGTCTCCGGGCGCAAGGGCCTGGGCGTCAAGGCCGACGACCTCATCGACGCGCTGCTGGACAAGGCCCGGGCCGAGATCAGGAGCCGCGAGCCCGAGCGCGAGGCCGGCTCGGTGGAGGCCTCGGCCCAGGCCATCGCCCAGGGCGCCCTGCGCTACTTCCTGCTGCGCTTCGGCCGCAACAAGATCATCACCTTCGACATGGACGAGGCCCTGGCCTTCGTGGGCGAGACCGGCCCCTACGTGCAGAACGCGGTGGTGCGGGCCCGCAGCATCTTCGCCAAGCTCGAGGCCGAGGGGCTCTCGCGCGAGGCGCTGGTGCAGCAGGCCCTGGCCCTCGACCTGTCGGCCCTGCTGTCGGGCGAGGAGGGCGACGAAGCCTGGGCGCTGCTGGCCCTGATGGGCCGCACCGAGGAGGTGGCCGAGCAGGCCCTGCGGGGCGAGGAGGTCTCGCTGATGGCCCGCCACGCCTTCGCGGTGGCCCAGGCCTTCCACGGCTGGTACCAGAACCCCCAGCACTCGCTGCTGCGGGCCGAGAACGACGACACCCGGGCCTTTCGGGCCCTGCTCGTGGACGCCTTCGTGCGCCAGATGGAGGTCGTGACGGCCCTGCTCGGCATCCCGCTGCCGGAGAGGATGTGAGCCCGGCCCGACCCCTGGTCGGGATCACGACCAGCTACGACGACCGCCGCAAGGCCGTGCACTCCCTGCGCCAGGAGTACGTGCGGGCGGTGGACGCGGCCGGCGGCCTGCCCGTGGTGCTGGCCCCGCTGCTGGACGCGGCCGAGGTGCCGGCGCTGCTCGCCCGGCTGGACGCGCTGGTGCTGAGCGGCGGCGGCGACGTCGACCCGGCGCTGTTCGGGCAGGCGCCGCACCCCGCGCTCGGCCGGGTCCTGCGCGAGCGCGACGACTTCGAGCTGGCCCTGTGCCGCGCGGCCCTGGCCCGTGACCTGCCGATCCTGGCCATCTGCCGGGGCCACCAGGTGTTAAACGTTGCCACGGGCGGAACGCTGATCCAGGACATCCCGTCCCTCGTGGCGAGGGGCGGCGACCACGACCCGCGCTGCGAGCGCTGGGAAAGGGCTCACGCCGTGGCGGTTACGCCCGGCAGCCGGCTGCACGCCATTCTCGGAACGGAGCGCGTCGACGTGAACAGCTTCCACCACCAGGCCGTCGACGCCGTCGGCGAGGGCCTGCGCGTCAGTGCGCGCGCCCCGGAAGATGGCATCATCGAGGGCGTGGAGATGCCCGGCCGGCGCTTCGTGGTGGGAGTGCAGTGGCACCCCGAGTCCTTCTGGGACCGGGACCCGGCGCAGCTGGCGCTGTTCCGGGCCGTGGTGCAGGCGGCCACGCGGTGAGCCTCGCGGCCCTCTCCCTCGCGCTCGTGCTGGCGGCGCCGGGGCCGGCCCAGGGCCCGGGCACGGCGCGCGTGCGCTGGGAGCGCGGCGTCGACGAGGCCGTCAAGGCGGCGCGCCTGGCCCAGAAGCCGATCATGGTGGACTTCTGGGCCGAGTGGTGCAGCTGGTGCCGCAAGCTCGACCTGACCACCTACCGCGACCCGGTGGTGGTCAACCTGCTGGGCGACTTCGTGGCCCTCAAGGTCAACACCGAGGGGACCCCGCGCGAGCGCGAATTCGCCTCGCGCTACGAGGTGACCTCGCTGCCGACCATCGCCTTCTTCTCGCCGGAGGGGCGCCCGCTGCTGCGCCTGACGGGCTTCCAGGGCCCGGGCCAGTTCCCCTCCACGCTGGAGCTGGCGCGGGCCCTGGGCACGCGCGTGATCGGCTGGGAGACGGCCCTGCAGAAGAAGCCCGACGACGGCGCGGCCCTCACGGCCCTCGGGCTGCACCTGTACGAGCAGGAGTTCTACGACGAGAGCCGCGAGCTGCTGGCCCGGGCGGTCAAGCACGACGCGGGCCTGCCCACGCCCGAGCGCAAGCGCACCCGCATGCTGCTGGCGGTCATGCTGAACCACGAGCGGCGCCAGGCGGAGAGCGAGGCCTTGCTGAAGGACGCCCTCGACCTGCGCCCGGCCGGGGACCTCGACGCCAAGCTGCTCTACATCCTGGCCCGCACGTACACGTCCGCCGGGCGCCTCGACGAGGCCCGCGCCGCCCTGCAGCGCGTGCTCGACGCCTACCCGCGCAGCCCCGTGGCGGAGAAGGCCCGCGAGAGCCTGGTCGCGCTCGACCGGCCCTAGTCCGAGCCGGCCAGGAACTCCGACAGCAGCCGCAGAGTCTGCGCCGGGAGCTCCTCCTGCGGCATGTGGCCGCAGCGCTCGAGCAGCTCGACCCGCACCCCCGGGCGGGCCGCGCGGTGCTTCTCGGCGTGCTCGACCGGGATCCAGCCGTCGTCGCGCCCCCACACGACCAGGGCGGGGACGCGCGAGGCGGCCCAGCGCCGCGGGATCTCGGCCTCGACGGCCGCGTTGGCGCGCAGCAGCGAGAGCATCGCCGCCGTGAAACCCGGGCGGCGCACCGGCGCCACGTACTCGTCCACCAGCTCCCCCGTCACGCGCCCGTCGTCGTAGAAGACCTCGCGCAGCGCCAGCAGCGTCGTCAGCCGCCGCAGCGGCAGCAGGTCGACGAGGCCCGCCACCAGCGGCCGGCTCATGAGCTGGACCATCCGCGGCCGGGCCTCGGGCCCCATGGCGAAGGTGGCCGCGTCGATCACGGCCACGCGCGACGGGTCGAGCTCCGGGTCCGAGGAGAGCGCGGCCGCCACCGCTCCGCCCATGCTGTGGCCCACCACGGCCGGCCTTGGCAGGCGGAGCTGCCGGGCCAGGCCCAGGGCAGCGCGCCGCAGCCGCTCGGGCGACAGGTCGGCGGGGACCTGGGAGCCGCCGAAGCCCGGGAAGTCGAGCGCCACCACGTCGTGGCTCCGCGCCAGGCCGGGCAGCACGTCGCGCCAGGTGTAGAGCGAGGAGGAGAAGCCGTGCAGCAGCAGCACCGGGCTGCCCTGGCCGGCCCGCACGTAGCGCAGCCGCAGGCCGTCGACCTCGGTGAAGCGCGGCTCGAGGCCGGCCCGCGCCAGCCAGCCCCCGGTGGGGCCCTGGCGCCGGTCGTAGGCGAGAAGCGCCAAGAAGGCCAGCGCCAGGGCCAGCAGGCCGGACCAGATCGGGCGCCGGTGACGCATCGCGGCCTCCTTCGCGGGGGCGGGCTTCCTACTCCGCCAGCAGGCGGCGCAGCTCGGGCAGGGCCTCGCGGGCGGCCGCGGCCCCGGCCTCGAAGAAGCCCGGGATCTTGCGCGGCTGCATCCAGCTCGACTCGCCCATGGCGGGCGAGACCACCAGGTCGGCCCCGGACAGCTCGCGCCGCGAGCGGCCGCGCAGCATGGTCACACCCGCGCGCAGCGCCAGGGCCACGAAGGAGTGGGCCTCGGGCCACTTGGTGCCGGCGTTGCAGTCCACCGCCAGCACCACCCCGGCCTCGCCCGCCATCTCGCGCGCGGTGCGCACCGGGATGATCTCGGAGATGCCGCCGTCGTAGAGCCGCCGGCCGTCGGGCAGGGTCATGGGCGGGAAGACGCCCGGGAAGCTGCAGGAGGCCCGCACGGCCTCGCGCACGTCGCCCTCGCGCAGCAGCACGGGGTCGCCCGTGTCCACGTCGGTGGCCACCACCACCAGCGGCACGCGCAGCCCGTCGAAGGCCGCGATGGGCAGGAAGCGGTCGATCATCTCGCCCAGCTTGGTACCGGACAGCAGGCCCCCGCCCCAGCCGCGCACCCAGGTCCAGGGGTGCAGGCGGGCCGCCTGGTCGATCAGCTCCTCCAGCCGGGCGCCGCCGGCCCAGCAGGCCGCCACCAGGGCGCCGCCGCTGACGCCGGCGATGCCGGCCACGGGGATGCCCTCCTGCTCGAGCACGCGCAGCACGCCGGCGTGGGAGGCCGCGTGGCCGCCCCCGCCCGAGAGAGCCAGGTAGAGCTGTCTCATGCGCTCCCCACCTCGGCCCGCGCCCCGGGCCCCGGCCAGCCGGGCCGCGGGCTCAGGCGTGGATCTCCTGCAGGCTGACCACCTCGACCGCGCGCTCGCGCAGGGCCCGGATGGCCTGCACCGTGGCCGCGGCGGCCGTGAGCGTGGTGACGCACAGCACGCCGTGCTGCGTGGCGCTCTTGCGGATGGCGCCGTCGTCGTAGCGCGACTCGCGGCCCAGCGGCGTGTTGAAGATGATGTCGAGCTTGCGGCTCTTGATCAGGTCGACCACGTTGGGCCGGCCCTCGTTGACCTTGAAGATGGTCTCGGCCGGCACGCCGTGGGCCGACAGGTACTGGGCCGTTCCGCGCGAGGCCAGGATGCGGAAGCCCATCTCGTACAGGGCCCGGGCCTCGGGCAGCACGCCCGGCTTGTCGTTGTCGTTGACGCTGATGAAGACCGCGCCGTGGGTCGGCACGCGGTGGCCGGCCGCGGCCTGGGCCTTGGCGAAGGCCATGCCGAAGTCGTCCGAGACGCCCATGACCTCGCCGGTGGACTTCATCTCCGGCCCCAGCAGCGTGTCGGTGCCCGGGAACTTGAGGAACGGGAAGACCGACTCCTTCATGAACGTGCGCCGCACCTGCAGGTCCTCGGTCAGCCCCTGGTCGGCCAGGCTGCGCCCGGCCATCACGCGGGCGGCCACCTTGGCCAGCGGCACGCCGGTGGCCTTGGAGACGAAGGGCGTGGTGCGCGAGGCGCGCGGGTTGACCTCCAGCACGTAGACCACGTCTTCCTGGATGGCGTACTGCACGTTCATCAGGCCGCGCACCCCCAGGGCCAGCCCCAGGCGGCGGGTGTAGTCGCGGATGCGGCCCAGCTGGTTGAGCGAGATCTTGTAGGTCGGCAGCACCATGGCCGAGTCGCCGCTGTGGATGCCGGCCTGCTGGATGTGCTGCAGGATGCCGCCGATCACCACCCGCTCGCCGTCGCCCACCGCGTCCACGTCGATCTCGGCCGCGTCCTCCAGGAAGCGGTCCACCAGGATGGGGTGGTCGGGCGAGGCCTGCACCGCCTCGTGCACGTAGCGCTCGAGGGTGCGCTCGTCGTAGACGATGGCCATGGCCCGCCCGCCCAGCACGTAGCTGGGCCGCACCAGCACCGGGTAGCCGATGCGCCGCGCCACCTGCTTGGCCTCGTCGAGGGACATGGCCGTGCCGCTGTCGGGCTGCGGGATGCCCAGGTCGACCAGGAGCTTGCTGAAGCGCTTGCGGTCCTCGGCCAGGTCGATGGCGTCGTGGCTGGTGCCCAGGATGCGCACGCCGGCCTGGTGCAGCGGCACCGCCAGCTTGAGCGGCGTCTGGCCGCCGAACTGGATCACCACCCCCTCGGGCCGCTCCAGCTCGACGACGTTCATGACGTCCTCGAAGGTCAGCGGCTCGAAGTACAGGCGGTCCGAGGTGTCGTAGTCGGTCGAGACCGTCTCCGGGTTGCAGTTGACCATGATCGTCTCGAAGCCCTCTTCCTTGAGGGCGAACGAGGCGTGGCAGCAGCAGTAGTCGAACTCGATCCCCTGCCCGATGCGGTTGGGGCCGCTGCCCAGGATCAGCACCTTGCGGCGGTCCGTGGGGGCGGCCTCGCACTCGCTCTCGTAGGTCGAGTAGAGGTAGGGCGTGTGCGACTCGAACTCGGCCGCGCAGGTGTCGACGCGCTTGTAGACCGGCCTGATCCCGGCCGCCAGGCGCCGGGCGCGCAGGTCCTTCTCGCCCGTCCCCAGCAGCTGCCCCAGGTGCCGGTCCGAGAAGCCCAGGCGCTTGGCCTCGCGCAGCCCCTCGTCGTCGAGGGCCGCGCCACGCCGGCGCAGCTCCTGCTCCTCGTCCACCAGCTGCTGCAGCTGGTCCAGGAACCAGGGGTCGACGCGCGTCAGGTGGTGCAGCTCGTCGTGGGACATCCCCAGCTCGAGGGCGCGCTTGACGTAGAAGATGCGCCCGGCCTCCGGCGTCAGCAGCTTCTCGCGCAGCTGGCTGTCGTCGAGGTCCTGCCCCGCGAAGCCGGGCACGCCGATCTCCAGCCCGCGCAGGCCCTTCTGCAGGGCCTCCTTGAAGGTGCGCCCGATGGCCATGACCTCGCCCACCGACTTCATCTGCGTGCCGAGGGTCGGGTCGGCCTGGGGGAACTTCTCGAAGGCCCAGCGCGGGATCTTGACCACCACGTAGTCGAGCACCGGCTCGAAGCTGGCCGGGGTGACGCGCGTGATGTCGTTCTGGATCTCGTCCAGGTGGTAGCCGATGGCCAGCAGCGCCGCGATCTTGGCGATCGGGAAGCCGGTGGCCTTGGAGGCCAGCGCCGACGAGCGCGAGACGCGCGGGTTCATCTCGATCACCACGCGCCGGCCGTCCTTGGGGTTGACGGCGAACTGGATGTTCGAGCCGCCGGTCTCGACCCCCACCTCGCGGATGATGCGGCGGGCGTCGTCGCGCATCTCCTGGTACTCGCGGTCGCTCAGGGTCTGGGCCGGGGCCACCGTGATCGAGTCGCCGGTGTGCACGCCCATGGCGTCGAAGTTCTCGATCGAGCAGATGACCACGAAGTTGTCGGCCCGGTCGCGCATGACCTCGAGCTCGTACTCCTTCCAGCCCAGCACCGACTCCTCGACCAGCACCTGGCGGGCGGGCGAGAGGTCGAGGCCGCGCGCCACGACCTCCTCGAAGTCCTCCACGTTGTAGACGATGCCGCCGCCCGTGCCGCCCAGGGTGAAGCTCGGCCGCACCACCGCCGGCAGGCCGGTGCGCTCCAGCACGGCGCGCGCCTCCTCCAGGCTGTGGGCCACCCCGCTGCGCGGCAGGTCGAGGCCGATGCGCGTCATGGCCTCCTTGAAGAGCAGGCGGTCCTCGCCCACCTCGACCGCCTTGCGGCTGGCGCCGATCAGGCGCACGCCCAGCCGGTCGAGCACGCCGCGCTTCGACAGCTCGACCGCCAGGTTGAGGGCCGTCTGCCCCCCCACCGTGGGCAGGACCGCGTCGGGGCGCTCGCGCTCGAGGATCTTCTCGAGCACCGAGGGCTCGAGCGGCTCGATGTAGGTGCGGTCGGCGTACTCCGGGTCGGTCATGATCGTGGCCGGGTTCGAGTTGACCAGGCTCACGCGCAGCCCCTCGCGCCGCAGCACCTTGACGGCCTGCGTGCCGGAGTAGTCGAACTCGCAGGCCTGGCCGATCACGATCGGCCCGGAGCCGATCACCAGCACCGACTTGATGGTCGTGTCGCGGGGCATCTAGCTCCTGCTCCGGTGGGCGCGCATCAGCTCCACGAACTCGCCGAACAGGTACTGGCTGTCGTGCGGCCCGGGGCTCGACTCGGGGTGGTACTGCACCGACATGACCGGCAGGTCGCGGTGCCGGAAGCCCTCCACCGTGCCGTCGTTCAGGTTGACGTGGGTGAGCACCAGCTCGGGCCTGTCGAACAAGGACGGGTCGACGGCGAAGCCGTGGTTCTGGGCCGTGATCTCGACCCGCCCGCTGGGCAGGTGCTTGACCGGGTGGTTGCCGCCGCGGTGGCCGAACTTGAGCTTGTAGGTGCGGCCGCCGCAGGCCAGGCCCAGGATCTGGTGGCCGAGGCAGATGCCGAAGAGCGGCTTCTTCTCCATCAGCCGCCGGGCGGCCTCGACGGCGTAGGTGACCGGCTCGGGGTCGCCGGGGCCGTTCGAGAAGAAGACCCCGTCGGGCTGGAGCGAGAGCGCCTCCTCGGCGCTGGTCTCGGCCGGCACCACCATCACGTCGCAGCCCGACGCCGCCAGCATCCGGAGGATGTTGCGCTTCAGGCCGAAGTCGTAGGCCACCACCCGGAAGGGGTGCGCGGCCGGGTCCTGCTCGAAGCGCCAGGGGCGCTCGCAGGTCACCTCGCGCGCCAGGTCGAGTCCCACCATCGAGCGCGCCGCGCGGGCCTTCTCGACCAGCGCCGCCGGGTCCTCCACGCGGGTCGAGATGACGCCGCGCTGGGCCCCCGCCGTGCGCAGGTGGCGCGTCAGCGCGCGCGTGTCGAGCTCGCAGATGCCCGCCACGCGCTGCTCGTCGAGCCAGCGCTCCAGCTCCTGCTCGGCACGCCACGACGAGGCCAGGCCGGCCATCTCGCGCACCACGAAGCCGGCCACCTGCGGCCGGCCCGACTCCATGTCCTGCCGGTTGACGCCGTAGTTGCCCACGTGCGGGTAGGTCATGGTGACGATCTGGCCGGCGTAGGAGGGGTCCGTCAGCACCTCCTGGTAGCCGCACAGGGACGTGTTGAAGACCACCTCGCCGGTGGCCTCTGCCGCGTGGCCGAAGGCGCGCCCCGCGTACACGCTGCCGTCTTCGAGCGCGAGCAGGGCCCGCGCGCGGCTCTTGCGCAATCGACCTCCTCGGATGGGCTGCAGAGGGCGCGCCGGAGCCCGCACCGGAACCTGGCCGGCGTGGGCGTCCGGGCTCGACGACCTCTCGGACGCAGGCCAGATCCGGATGGTATCCGAAAGGGCCGGCCGGCCCAAACCTACTGCAGGCGCCCCCAGCGGCCGAGCGGCCAGAAGCGGAAGGCGGCCTTGCCGTAGATGTAGCGCTCCGGCACGTCGCCCCAGGTGCGGCTGTCGTTGCTGGCGTTCCTGTGGTCGCCCAGCACGAAGTAGTAGCCGGGCGGCACCTCGCGGGCCGGCAGGTCGTCCTCGTCCCGGTACTGCGGCATGAGGTAGCCCTCCGGGACGGGCCGGGCGTTGACGTAGACCGTGCCGCGCCGGATCTCGACCACGTCGCCGGGGCGGGCCACCACGCGCTTGATGAACGAGACGTTCGGGTCGCGCGGCCACCAGAAGACCACCACGTCGCCGCGCTCGACGCCGTGCAGCCGGTAGGCCAGCTTGTTGACCAGGATGCGCTCGCCGTCCGTCAGCAGCGGCTGCATGCTGGAGCCCTGCACTCGGAAGGGCTGGGCCACGAAGCCCACCAGGAAGAAGCAGAACAGCAGCGCCACGGCCAGGTCGTGGACCAGCTCCCAGAAGATCCGGGCGGGGCGCGTGGCGGCGGCCGCCGGCTCCGTCCCCAGCGGGGCGAGGGCCGTCCCGGCGACGTCGGGCTCCACCC
>JBDIBD010000112.1:0-11289 GCA_039812725.1 Vicinamibacteria bacterium
TAAGTTGAGCGTCGCGCCGCCCGGGATGCCGGGCCGCCCGCCGTCGCCGTAGGCGATGTCCGACGGGCAGACCAGGCGGGCCTTGCCGCCCACCTTCATCTTCTGCACGCCCTCGGTCCAGCACTTGATCACGCCGCCCAGCGGGAACTGGGCGGGCTGGTTGCGCTTGTAGGAGCTGTCGAACTCGGTCCCGTCGGTCAGCGTGCCGCGGTAGTGGACCTTGACCTGGTCGGTGGCCTTGGGTGCCTCGCCCGTGCCGGCCTGCAGCTCGACGTAGACCAGGCCCGACTCGGTCTTGACCGCCCCGGGGGCCTTGGCGGCCGCGGCCGCGAACTCGGCCCCGCGGGCCTTCTCCTTCTCCGCGCGGGCCTTCTGCCGGGCCTGGACCAGGGCCTGGACCTTCGGCATGTAGGCCTCCATCGTGACGTCGGCGGCCGGCTTGCCCGCGGCCGCGTCGCTCAGGCCGCGCTCGATCACCGCCAGCTCGGCCGGGGAGAGGTCGAAGACCTCCAGGCTCTTCCAGATCGACAGGCCCACGGCGTAGAGGGCCTTGTCGTCCTCGCTCATGGCCGTGGCCGCGGCCGGCGCAGGGGAGGGCTGCGGCTTGGGCGCGGGCTTGGTCTGGGCCGCCAACGGCAGGGACAGCAAGCTCGAAAGGACCAGCAGCGCGGCGGGACGGCAACGCACGAACGTGCACTCGATCACAGGCGCGACCTCCATGACTTGCGTTAGAGGGGGCAGAGAACTGCCCGGGAGCCCCTTTCGAGGGGCCGGCGACCATGCTACTTTACCCCGAACTTCCTCCAGGGTGGAGACTTGCGATTGACGACGGCGAGCCGGCTCAGGGCGGGACGGCCGTGACGCTGCGGCCGCGGCCCGACCTGGCCTGGCAGGAGCTCGACGGCTCCGTGGTGATCGTCGACCTCGACGGGCGGGTGGCCCTGGGGCTCAACGCCTCGGGCTCGCTGCTCTGGCGGCACCTCTGTGCCAGCGGCCGCGAGGGGCTCGAGCAGGCCCTGGGCGAGGCCTTCGGCCTGTCGGCCGAGGCGGCGGAGAGAGACGTGCAGGCGTTCGTGGCCCTGCTCCAGGAGCGTGGGCTGGTCGTGGCCTGAGCAGAGGCTCGGGCCGGGAGGAGAGACATGGCGAAGCACGCAGCTCTGGCCCGCCGCTGGTCGGCCGCACTGGTCGCCAGCCTCGCCTGGGCCCTCGGGGCCGAAGCTCAGGCCGTGCCCGCGCAGCAGCCCATCGAGGACGTCTGGGTCACGGACGGCGCCGTCTTCGCTGCTCGCGACACGGGCGACACGCTCTACTTCGGCGGGAACTTCAGGGTGGTCGCGCCGCCCACGGGCAGCTTCGCCATGATCGACGCCACCGGGGCGGTCCGCCCCGGACTCCCCAAAGTCGACGGCGGGAGCGTCCTGGCCGCGATCGGCGACGGAACCGGTGGGTGGATCCTGGGCGGCGACTTCACGCGGGTCGGCGGGCTGCCGCGGGCGGGGCTGGCGCGGGTGCTGGCCGACGGCCGCGTGGCGCAGTGGAACCCGGGAGCGGACGGGCCGGTGCGGGCCCTTCTTCGGAAGGGCGCCACGGTCTACGTCGGGGGCACCTTCGGAACGCTGGCGGGGGCGGCCCGGAACTTCCTCGGCGCGGTGGACCTGACCAGCGGGGCCACCCTCGCGTCCTGGGTCCCCGCCCCCAACGGCACGGTGCGCGCGTTGGCAGCCGACCCGGCCGCCACGGTGATCTACGCGGGCGGGGACTTCACGGCGGCGGGCGGGCAGCCGCGCCAGTTTGCAGCGGCGGTGAACGCCGCCGACCAGCCCGGCCCGGGGCTGGCGACCACCTGGAATCCCTCGGTCGCCTGCGCCTTCTCCCTGACGGCCTGCTTCGCGACTGGCGCCGTGCGAGTCGACACCCTCCTCGTCACGACGACCGACGTGTACCTCGGAGGTCTGTTCGACCAGGTGAACGGCTCGCCGCGGCGCGAGAACCTGGCGGTCGTGGATCGGGCCGCGGGCAGCGTGCGGACATGGCACCCGGATCCCAGCGACGAGGTCCTTGGCCTCGCGCTCGACGGCGGGACGCTGTACGCCGGCGGGTTGTTCACCAAGGTCAACGCCAGCACGGTCATCCGGCCCTACCTGGCCGCGTTCGACGCCAACCCGCTGGGGGCGGGCGTCGACCTGGGCTGGGCCCCAGCCCCGGACCGCGACGTCGCGGCCTTGGCCTCGGCCCCCGGGAAGCTCTACGTGGGCGGGTCGTTCGAGCGCGTCGCCGCCACGGCCACGTATCGCGCGGCACGCTTCGACCTAGCCTCGTTCCCGCCGACGCTGGACGCGAGCTGGCTGCCGCGTCCCACGGCGGCTCCCACGGTGTTCGCGTCCGCCGGCCCCGACGTGGTCGTGGGGGGAGCATTCGCCGGCATCGGCGGCGCGGAGCGCCTGGCTGCCGCGGCGCTCGACCTCACAGGCAACCCCGCGACGCTCAAGAGCTGGAACCCGGTCGTGACGGGTGGTAGCGCCACCGTCCTCGCCATCGAGACCCGCCCCGGGAACGTCTACCTGGGCGGGGACTTCGACTTCCTCGGCAGCCCGGCCACCGCGCGTCGCGCGCTGGCCGAGGTGAACGACACCGGCGGGACCGTCGTGGGGACGTTCGTGCCCCCCGCCCTCGGCCCAGGCGACGTCGTCCGCGCCCTCGGACGCGACGGCGGGGGCTGGCTCTACGTGGGCGGCAGCCTGGCCGGCGTCGGAGGCTGCCCGAACTGCCGAAACGTGATCCGCAGCAACGAGATCGGCGGCGGCAACGACGCCGCCTGGGCCGACACCGTCGACACGGACGGGGCGGTCCAGGCCCTGGTCGCGACGCCGGCGGCGGTCTACGTCGGAGGCGACTTCGGCCTGGTCAACGCCATCGCGCCCGGCGCGAGCGTCGCCCGCAGTCGTGCGGCCGCGCTCCATCCCGCCGGCGGTGTGCTCGCCCTCGACCCCGATGTCCGCATGGGGCTCGCGTCGCCCTCCGTCAGGGACCTCGAGCTGGTCGGCGGCAACCTGGATCTGGCCGGCCAGTTCGCCACGCTGACGGCAGCCGCCGACCCGCGCTCCAACGCGGGGGCCGTGGCGTTGAGCCCCGCACCGCCACCGACGTCGAGCACGGGCTGGCGGCCGAACCCGACGGGCGCGACCTATGCGCTCGCCGCGGGTCCGGCGGGCTCCGGGTGGGTGTTCCTCGGTGGCGACTTCCTGGGGCTGGCCTCGACCCCCGTCTCGCGCCTCGGCCTCGTGCGCGACACCGACGGGGTGCCGGTGCCGAGCCCCGCCAGCCCCTGGGACCCGCGCGCCGACGCCACCGTCTACGCGCTCACCGGCGGCACCTCGCGCACCACGGCAGGAGGCGCCTTCGCCACGATCGGCGGCCGCCTGCGCTCGGGCCTGGCGGCCTTCTGCGAGAACCAGCCGGTGCCGTCGGGCCTCACGGCCACCGGCACCGCGGGCAACACCATCCACCTGGCGTGGAACGCGATCGCGAACGCGCACTACCGTGTCTACAGGGGCTTCTCGCCCAACGGTCCCTGGACCCCTCTGACCACGCTCGTCGTGCCGACGACGGCGGCGGCGGCCTTCGACGACACGACGGCGGAATCCGGCACGAGCTACTCGTACCACGTGCGGGTCGAGGAGGGCCTGCCGCAGCCCTGTCTCTCCGACCCGTCCAACGTGGCCACGGCCACGACGGGGGGCGTGTGCGGCCTGCCCCCGTTCTTCGACGGCCTCTCGCTGGCCGAGTGGCGTGACGGGGCCGTCGGCACGCCCTGCACCGCCCACGTCGAGTGGCCGGCCGCCGCGCCGGCCTGCGGCGCGGCCACGGTGAGCTATGCGGTCTACCGCAGCACCAACCCGGGCTTCGTCCCCGACGCCTCGAACCGGGTGGCGGTCAACCTGACCTCCACGGCCTACGACGACGCCGAGGACCTGGCCGGAGGCACGAGCTACACCTACGTCGTCAGGGCCACCAACCCCTGGAACGGCGAGGAGGACCAGAACCTGATCCGTGGGACGGTCCCGGTGCCGGTCGGGTGCGGCGGGCACGCCACGGCGCCAGCACGCGTCCCGCTCGCGACGGTGCGCAGCCAGACCACGACGACCCCTGCCGCGTCGAGCAACGTCGTCACCTGGCAGCTTCCGGCCAGCGGGGGCCTGCCCGCGGACTACTGCCTGCGGCTGTGCGCCGGCGGCGGCCTGACGACACCTTGCGCGAGCCCAGGGTTGTTCGAGGCCTGCGGCGATCCCCCGCTGGCGCGGCAGACGTTCACGGACACGCCGCTGAGCCCCGGCGCCCCGCGCGACTACACCCTTTTCCGCATCTTCCACGCAGCCCTGCCCGACCAGAGCTCCAGCGCCGGGCCCTCGGCAGCGGGCCGCCCGGACGACGCGGCTCCCGACGAGGCCTGGGCCTACTCCACCGGCGCCTCGGCGCTGGTGGTCCCGGCCATCTACCCGGGCGCCGCCTACGCCACGATCTCGAACGACCGCCGGGTGCACGCCATGACCCCGGGCGCTACCGGGGGACTGTGGCCCGCTGCCTGGGCGCCGCCAGCGATGAACGCGCCCGCGGCCAGCGGCCCGGCCTTCCTGCCGGCGACCGGAGCGCTGGCCGGCAAGAAGGTCCTCATCGTGGGGGGCACCGACGGCCGGGTCTACGCCTTTGACGCCGACACGGGCGGCCAGCTCTGGGTTCGGAGCCTGGCCACGCCCGCGGTCGTGGCCCGGCCGACGGCGATGTTCAGCGAGGCCGGCGGGGTGGGCAACTGGGTCTTCGTCGGAACCCGCGACTCCGTCGGCCCCAACCGCATGTACATGCTGAACCTCTCGGACGGCAGCCCGACGGCCTACACCTTCCCGACGTCAGCCCAGGGAACCGGCGTGATCCACGCGCCGATCCTGGTCGACTACCCTGGCCAACGGGTGTTCATCGCCAGCCGGCGACTGGCCGGGGGCAACGGGGACTCGCTCTTCTGCATGTCGCTGGCCGCCGCGACGCGCGGGCTGCCCTGCACCGGCTGGCCGGCCGACGACGGCGGCGTCAACGTCGGCGCCGACATCGACGTGGCCTTGTCGCTGCGCAACGGCCGGCTGTTCTTCGCCACCGTCACGGGCGACCTGGCGTCGGTGGATGCCGGCACGGGCACCGACCTCGACAGCGTCGCCCTGGGCGCCGCCGCCAAGGGCATCTGGACCTACGACGCCGGTGGCGGCGAGACCCGCATCCTGGTGAGCACCGGCAGCGCCCTGGTCCACTACCGGCGGCCGTCGTCCGGCCCCTTCGGTGGCGTGAGCGGGTGGAGCCCGGCCTCCGGCGCGCCCTACGGCGGCTTCTCGGCCCCGCTGCTGGCCTCGAACGGCAAGATCTACGTGGGCACGGGCAACGGGCAGGTGCGGGCCTACCAGCTCGCCGACGGCTCACCGGCGGGCGCGGTCACGCTGGGGGACGGTACGGCCACGATCGGGTCTCCCACCCGCGACGTGAACGCGAACCTCCTGTTGGTGGGGGCCTCGAGCGGCGTGATCTACGCCGTGCCGGTGTTCTAGGCCGTGCTACCATCCCCCAACCCCCTCCAGGACGGAGGCTTGCGCATGGCGAACGAGAGCGGCGACGAGGTCGTGCAGCCGGGCCAGGGCGGCCCGAGCGAGACCTACGAGCCGCCCGGCATCGCCTGGCAGCAGCCCTTCGACATGCGCGAAGGCCTGGCCTCGGCCTGCGGCAAGATCGCGGCCTCGGGGCCCCCGGAGTGCGACAGCACGCCGGCGAGCTGAGGTGCCGGTCCGCGCTCGGGTGGCGCCGCGGGCGGCGTCGAGAGCGCTTGGGGGGAGCCATGACAGGAGCGGGTAGCTGGGCGCGAGCCGTGACGCTGGCGGCGGGGGCCGCGGCCCTGGCGGGTCCGGGGGCGGCAGCCCAGGTGGTCACCGCCACTGGTCCCATCGAGACCTACTGGATCCCCGACGGGCCGGTCTACTCGGTCTACAACGAGGGCACCTACGTCTACTTTGGGGGCCAGTTCCGGGTCGTGGCGCCGCCCAGCGGGGCCTTCAGCCCGGTGGTCCCGTCGGCGGGCCAGCCGCTGGCCGGCTTTCCGAAGGTCGACGGCGGCTCGGTGGACGCCGTCGTTCCCGACGGGGCGGGGGGCTGGTTCATCGGGGGCAGCTTCACCAGCGTGGCAGGCATCGCGCGTCCCGGGCTGGCCCGCATCCTTGGCGACGGCCGCCTGGCGGCCTGGGTTCCGGCGGCCGCTCCGAACCAGCGCGTCCGGGCGCTGGCCCGCAAGGACGACTACCTGTACGTGGGCGGGGACTTCACGGCCCTGGGGGGCGGCTCCGGGCCGAACTACGCGGCAGCTCTTGGCGTGGTGGACGGCTCGCTCGTGGCTTGGGACCCCAAGATCACGTCGCTCGCGGGGGGCGGCGTCTACAGCCTGCTCCTCTTCGGGTCCCGCCTCTACGTCGGTGGCGTCTTTGCGACGGTCAACGCCACCGCGCGCTGTGGCGCCGCCGCGGTCGCGCCGGCCTCGGGGGCGCTCGACGCGGGCTGGGACGCCGCCCTGGGCCTTAGCGGCGGCTGTGGCGAGGCGCACGCGTTCGCGCCGACGGCGGGCGGCAAGGTCATGATCGGAGGCCGCTTCGACAAGGCCGGTGCGACTTCGACGGTGCGCCACCTCGCCGAGGTCGATGCTTCCACGGGGGCCGAGACGGGTCTCGACCACCAGGTCGACTCGGCCGGCGTCGTCGACGCGCTGGCGCTCTCGACCAACGACAGCCGCGTGTACGTGGCAGGCAGCTTCAGCACCATCGACGGCAGCGCGCGTGGCAACCTGGCCGCTCTCAACGGCGTGGGCGGGCTCGAGTCCTGGAACCCCGCGGTCGACGGCCAGGTCTTCTCCCTCGCCATGGACAACTCCGCCAAGGTCCTCTACGTGGGCGGCAGCTTCCACGCGCTGTCAGCCTCCAACCGGCACTACGCGGCCGCCCTCGACGCCAGCTCGTTCCCGCCGACCGTCAAGGCCGGCTTCGTTCCCAACCCCAACGGGCCGGTCACGGCCCTCGCTCCGAACGAAGGCAACCTGGGCGTGGGCGGCTCGTTCTCCGGGATCGGGGGCAAGGAGCACGTCAACGCCGCGGCCGTGCTGGCCGACACGGGCGTGCTGTTCGACGCCTGGAACCCGAAGATCACCCCCGTCACGTCCACGGTGTGGGAGGTGGGACCGCACGTCACCGACAGCTTCGTCTGGTCGAACTCGAGCCTGCTCCTGGGGGGCGACTTCGACCAGGTCAACGGCGCGCCCCGGCGGGCGCTGGCGTCGGTGAAGATCACCGACGGCTCGACGGTCGCGGGCTTCGTGTCGCCCCTGGGGGGCACCGACGTGGTCAAGGCCTTCATGCACGACACCAACGCCGCCGGCGGGAAGGTGTACGTGGGGGGCACGATCGCGAACCTGTGCGGCGGAAGCCCCTGCCCGAACCTGCTGAAGCTCGACGGCGACACGGGTGCCTTGGCCGCCGGCTGGAGCTCCGGAGCCAACGCCGGCGCGCCCGTGGAGGCGGTCTGGGCCTCGACGGCGCGGGTGGTGGTGGGAGGCGCCTTCACCACCATCGGCGGCGCCAACCGCACCGCCGTGGCCGAGCTGTCGCCTGCCGTCGGGACCGCCCTCGCCATCAACGCGGGCCTGAGCACGACCCCGGTCGACGCCGTGCTCCCGGGCGCGGCCAACGAGATCTACTTCGGCGGGAACTTCACGCAGGTCCTGGGCGGGCCGGCGCGCAGCTTCGCGGCCGCGGTGTTCTACAACGGGACCTCCACCGTGGCCCAGCCCTGGAACCCGTCACCGGGCAGCCTCGTGCGGGCGATCACCCAGGGGCCTGGCAGCGACCTCTACGTCGGCGGCGACTTCACTTCTCCGACGTCGCACGTCGCGCGTGTGAACGGGGCCTCCGGGGCCTCCACCGGGTGGACGCCCCAGGCCACGAACGGCTCCGTGCAGGCTCTCGACCGCGGCTTCTCGACGCTCGTGGCCGGCGGCACGTTCACGTCGGTCGGGACCGATCGACGGCAAGGTCTGGCGGCCTTCTGCGAGAACAGCGCCCCGCCCAACATCGGCGCCGTGGCGGCCGGCGACAACGCCGTCAAGGTCAGCTGGGCGTCCCAGTTGGGCGTCGTCTACCGCGTCTTCCGGGCGCTGGGGCCCGTGGGAGGCTTCATCCCCTTGAGCCCGCTCGTCAACGGGGACGGCAGCATCGTGTCGTTCGTCGACAACGCCGTCGAGGGTGGCGCGACCTACAAGTACCTCGTGCGCGTCGAGCAGGGCAGCCCGGGGCCGTGCCTCTCCGACCCGTCCAACGTCGTCGGCGTCAGCACCACCGGCACCTGCAACCTGCCGCCGCAGTTCGACGGCGCCGCACTCGCGGTTCCCAACACGATCGAGACCTTCTGCGGCGCCAGCGTGAGCTGGGCCGCGGCCAGCGGCTCCTGCGGGATCGGCAGCACGCCGACCTACAGCATCTACCGCGACACGACGCCCGGCTTCGTGCCCACCCCGGACCGGCGGCTGGCGGCCAACCGCAGCGGCACCCAGTACAAGGACTTCGACGACGTGGTCGGCGGCCAGAAGTACTACTACGTCGTGCGCGCCACCGACCCGAACAACGGCGAGGAGGACCCCAACCAGGTCTACGCCGAGGTCTCGATCCCGGCCGGTTGCGGCGGACGTCCGACCGCCCCGGCGCGGGTGCCGGTCGCCACCGTCAAGGCCTGGACGACGGGCGGGGCCAACAGCGGCAACGCGGAGGTCACCTGGCTGACGCCCACGACGGGCGGGGGTGACAACCAGTTCTGCATGCTGGCCTGCCCCGGCGGTCCGCTGAACCCCTCCAGCTGCAGCCCGACGGGCGGCATCGGGACGGGCACGATCTGTGGCCCCGCGGCCAACACCTCCGTGGCCCGCACCGAGGGCACCCTGGCGCCCGGGGGCTCCCGCACCTACACCGTCTTCCGCCAGTTCGGCGGGGGCCCCTTCACGCAGACGGTGGCCACCGGGCGCCCCGACAGCGACCCGCCCGACGAGTCTTGGGCCTTCAGCACGTGGCAGTCGGCGCTGGGGACTCCGGCCCTCTACCCCGGCATCTCGTACGTCTCGATCTCGAACGACCGGCGGGTGTACGGCATGACGCCGGGGAGCGCCGGCGGAAGCTGGCCTGCGGGCTTCATCCCGCCGGCCATGAACGAGCCTTCTCAGTCCGGGCCGGTCTACCTGCCGACCACGGCGGCGCTCGGCGCGCCGGCCATCCTCGCCAGCTCCACCGACGGTCGCGTCTACGCCTTCAGCGCCAACAGCGGCGCGTCCTTGTGGTCCATCCCGCCCGTGCTCGCGCCGTCGCTGATCGCCAAGCCGAGCGTCATGTTCGCCGAGGCCTATCCCGGCGCCGGCAACCTGGTCTTCATCGGCACGCGCGACTCCACGGGCCCGAACCAGCTCAAGGTGCTGAACCTCGCCACCGGGACCCTGGCCTGGAGCTTCCCCTCGCTGGCGTCGGTCCCCGGCGGGACCGGCGTGATCCACGCCGCGGCGCTGGTGGACTACGCCGGCGGCCGGGTCTACTTCGGCAGCCGCCGGCGGGTGGGCGGCAGCGGCAACACGCTGTGGTGCGTGGTGGTCTCGACCCAGGCCGGCTGCGGGAACTGGGGGACGGACGGCGGCATCGACGTGGGCGAGATCGACGTCGCCCTGTCGCTGCGCAACGGCCGGCTGTACTACCTGAGCCTCGCCGGGCAGCTCGGCTCGGTCGACGTGTCCAACCCGGCGGGCTCCCTTCACAGCTTCGCCGTGGGCGGCAACCCCAAGGGCCTGTGGACCTACGACGCCGGGAGCGGCCACGTGCGCGCGATCGTCAGCACCGGAACGCGACTGCGCCTGGTGGACGACGACACCGCCCTCGCGGGGGTGATGAACGCGGTGGCGCCCTTCGACAACACGCCCGTGGGCACGGCCCTCTCCGCGCCGGTCCTCGGGCCCGGACCGGCCTACCACGTCTGGGTCGGCGACGGCTCCGGCCAGCTGCGAGCCTTCCTGCTCTCGGACGGCTCCGCGGCCGGCGCGCGCACGCTGGGAGCCAGCTCGGCCACCATCGGCTCGCCCCGCCGCGACGTCAACACGGGCATGCTGGTCGTGGGCGGCTCCGACGGCGTCGTCTACGCGGTGCCCGAGTTCTGAGCGCCCACGTCGCCGGGGGCGGCGCCACCGCCCCCGGCTTCCTGGCCTACAAGCAGCGCGCGCTGCAGCAGGCGGTGCCGCTCTCGGCCCACCTGGAGATCACCTACGCCTGCAACTGGCGCTGCGTCTTCTGCTACAACCCGCGCCACCACGACCTGCGCCGGCTGACGCTGGGCGAGTGGGAAGCGGTGCTCGACGACCTGCGCCGGCTGGGGACGCTCACGGTGACGCTGACGGGCGGCGAGCCGCTGGCGCACCCCCAGTTCTTCGAGCTGGCCGAGGCCGTGCGGCGGCGCTCCTTCCTGCTGCGCGTCTTCACCAACGGCACGCTGGTGGACGGCGAGGCCGCCGACCGGCTGGCGGCGCTCAAGCCGATGGCGGTCGAGCTGAGCCTGCACGGGTCCACGGCCGAGGTGCACGACGTCGCCACGGCTCGGCGCGGCTCCTTCGAGGAGCTGTGGGCCGCGGTCGATCGACTGGCCGCGCGCGGCGTGAGCGTGAAGCTCAAGACGCCGCTGACGCGCCTCAACGAGCACCAGCTCGAGGAGATGGTCGAGCGGGTCGCGGCGCGTGGCCTCGGGCACTCGATCGACCCGACCATGACGCCCAACGACACGGGCGACCGGGCGCCGCTGGCGTACTCGGCCTCGGCCGGCGCGGTCGAGCGCCTGATGCGGCTCCTGCGCGAGCGCGGGGAGCTGCCCGGAAGCCAGCGCGAGGAGGGGGGCACGAACTGCGGCCTGGGCCGGCTGACGCTGGCGATTGACCCGGAGGGCAACGTGTTCCCGTGCCTGCAGTGGCGCCGCACCTCGCTGGGCAACGTGCGCGCGACCCGCCTGGCCGAGCTGTGGCCGGTCTCGGCCGAGCGCGAGCAGGCCGCGGAGGTCTCGCGCGCCGCCAACGACCGCCTGGTGCGGCTCGGCGGCGCCCTGGCGGCTTTCCCGTTCTGCCCGGCCCTGGCCGAGCAGTCGACCGGCGACCCGCTGGGCGTCTCCGAGGAGCACCGCCGACAGGCGGAGGCGGCGGCCCGG
>JBDIBD010000113.1:0-11275 GCA_039812725.1 Vicinamibacteria bacterium
CAGCGCCGCCCGGCGCGGGCCCGCCTGCAGCGCCAGCGCGCCCACGGCCACCAGCAGGGCGATCAGGCCGCTGCCGGCCACGACGCCCGTCGCGATCCAGCCGCTCGTGTCCACGCGCCGCCCCTGCCGCGGATTCTACGCGACCGGAGGGGCGGCCGCGGGCTGCTACAATCCGCCCTCGTCCGAGGAGCGCCCATGCCCGTGATCGAGTTCACCGACAACTACCAGGACCTCTCGACCGACCAGGGCTTCCAGTTCAAGTTCATGTGCGAGCGCTGCGGCGACGGCTACATGTCGTCGTTCCAGGCCAACACGCTGGGCATGGCGGGCCACCTGCTGCGCGGCGCGGGCAACCTGCTGGGCGGCATCTTCGGCCAGGCCGGCTCGACCGCCTACGAGATCCAGCAGGCCGTGGGCGGGCCGCAGCACGACGCGGCCCTGCGCGCCGCGGTCGACGAGGTCAAGCCGCTCTTCCACAAGTGCCGGCGCTGCGGCAACTGGCTGTGCGAGCAGGTCTGCTGGAACAAGACCGCGCGCATGTGCAAGCAGTGCGCGCCGGTGGCCGAGGAGGAGGAGACCTCGCTGCGGGCCGAGCGCGTGCGCCACTCCGTGGCCAACGACATCGAGGCCGAGGAGGAGCAGCGCCTGGCGGCCAAGCAGAAGCAGGCCGCGGCCGCCTGTCCCGAGTGCGGCGTGCCGGCGATGGGCAAGAAGTTCTGCCCGGGCTGCGGCGCCAAGCTGGCCGCGGCCGCGGCCTTCTGCGGCGACTGCGGCGCCAAGCTCACGCCCGGGGCGAAGTTCTGCGGCGACTGCGGGGCCCAGCAGTCCTGAGGCCCGTCAGGCGCAGCTCCTGAGCTGGCGCTCCAGCCAGCCGGTCAGCCCCTCCAGGCTCTCGAAGTGCGGGGTCTCCGGCGGCAGCCCGCCGAAGTGCTCCAGCGGCCCGAACAGCGCCAGCGGCTTGCCGAAGCGCCGCGCCAGCCCGATCTCGTCGCGGGTCCCCTCGCCGCCCGGCAGGGCCACCAGCACGTCGGCCGTGAGCACGTTGGCCCAGTTGCGGCTGACCGCGTCCGGCCGCTGCTCGTCGAAGGCTTCGAGGGGCAGCCGCACGGGGACGTCGACCCAGTCGTTCGGGTAGCCGCGCGGCGGCTCCAACTGGCCCGGGCCCGCCAACGGCAGCAGACCGAGGGACAGGCCGTGGGTCCCCGGCGCCATCTGCTGCGTGCCCGCCCGGTACGACTGGCACACGGCGGCCATGGCGCCGCGCCCGCCGCCGGTCAGCAGGTGCACGCCGGCCGAGGCCAGCCAGTGCCCCAGCGGCCAGGCGTAGCGCTGCCACGGCTCGACGCCGGAGCCCATCACGCCCACGATCGCCCGCCGCCCGCCCTTCACGGCTGCCCCTGCGGCGCGGCCGGCAGCAGCAGGTCCTCGAGGAAGAAGGCCGCCAGGTCGGCCCGGCCGCGCAGGCCGGCCTTGCGGTAGACCGTCTGGGCCTGCTGCCGCACCGTCTGCTCGCCCGTGCCGCGCAGGTCGGCCACCTCGCGGTGGCTCAGGCCCTTGAGCAGCAGCAAGCCCACCTCGCGCTCGGCCGGGGTCAGGCCCCAGCGCTCGAACTGCTGGTCGATGGCCTGGCCCAGCCCGCGCAGGGCCTCGCGGGCCTCCTGCCGCCAGCGGGCGGCGTCGGCGTGGGCCTCGTCCAGGCGGCGGTCGAGGGCCTGCACCGCCTTCTCGGCGAAGCTCAGCCGCCGCCACAGGAGCGCCACTCCCGCCCCCGCCAGGACCATCACGGGCACCTCGAGCCAGAGGTGGGCGCCCGCGCTGGCGCCCAGCGCGTCGGCCCCGAGGTCGGCCCCCACCAGGATCGCGATCAGCGCGAAAAGGGCTGTCGGCAGAGCGACTTGCGCCTCGTCCTCTACGTTCGTCATGGGTTCTCCTGCGGCCACGCCCGACGGCCGTCCGATGACGCGAGCGCGCGCCCGGCCGAGTCTCCGGGCAGGCGCGAACGACTCGCGCCCTCAAGTATGCTCCAACCCCGGAGGTCTTCATGGGCTCGCTTCCGCTCCACCCCGCTCTCGTCCACCTGCCGCTCGGCCTGGCCATCCTGATGCCCCTGCTGGCCGTCGGCCTGGCCCTGGCGGCCCGCCGCCACGACCTGGGCCGCAGCCCCTGGCTGGCGCTGGTGGCCCTGCAGGCCCTGCTCTGCGTCTCGGCCGTCGTGGCTCTCAAGACCGGCCAGCGCGACGAGGACGTGGCCGAGAAGGTGGCGCCGAAGGGCGCCATCCACGCGCACGAGGAGGCGGCCGAGGGCTTTCTGGTCTCGACCTTCGTGGTGCTGGCCGTGGCGGCGGCGGGTGCCTTCCTCCCCGGCCGCCTCGCCGTGCCCGTCCGCGGGCTGGCCCTGGCCGGCACCGTGGTCGTGGCCGGCCTCGGGCTGCGCGCCGGGCACATGGGCGGACAGCTGGTCTACGTGCACGGCGCGGCCAGCGCCCACGTGCAGAAAGCCGCCCCGGCTGGCGCCCTTCCGGCGACGCCGCCGGCCTCAGCCGCCGCTAGCGATGACGACGACGATCGCCGGTAAACTAGCTGGATGACCCCTCGCCCCGTCACCCGTCTCGTCACCGGCCGGGCCGTCTCGGATGGCGCCGGCGTGCGCCTCACGCGCGTCATCGGCACGCCCGAGCTGGACCACGTCGACCCGTTCCTGATGCTCGACGAGTTCCGCTCGGACGACCCCGGGGACTACCTGGCCGGCTTCCCCGACCACCCGCACCGTGGCTTCGAGACCGTCACGTACATGCTGGCCGGCGCGATGCGCCACGCCGACCACGCCGGCAACAGCGGCCACCTGCGGGCCGGCAGCGTGCAGTGGATGACCGCCGGCCGCGGCATCGTGCACTCGGAGATGCCGGAGCAGGAGGACGGCCTCATGTGGGGCTTCCAGCTGTGGGTCAACCTGCCGGCCCGCGACAAGCTCTGCCCGCCCCGCTACCAGGACATCGCCCCGGAGCGCATCCCGCAGGTCGAGGCGCCCGGCGGCGCGCGCGTGCGGGTGGTGGCGGGCCAGGCCTTCGGGGCCCGCGGGCCCGTCGAGGGGATCGTGACCGAGCCGCTCTACCTGGACGTGGCCCTGCCGGCCGGGGCCACCTTCGAGCTGCCCCTGCCGGCGGAGCACGCCGCCTGCGCCTACGCCTTCGAGGGCGCCGGCAGCCTGGCCGGGCAGCCGGTGGGCCGCGGCCAGATGGCGGTGCTGGGAGAGGGCGACGGCCTCGCCGCCGCGGCCGGCACGGAGGGGCTGCGGTTCCTGGTGCTGGCGGGCCGGCCGCTGCGCGAGCCGATCGCGCGCTACGGCCCTTTCGTGATGAACACGGAGGCGGAGATCCGCCAGGCCCTGCGGGACCTCCAGCAGGGCACCTTCCTGGCCCCCGGCGTGTGAGCGCGCTCACACGCGCGCAGTTGACAGCCCCGCTCCGCCGCCGGTAGGGTCGCCGCACCGGGGAGGCTCATGGCCACGCGCATCCACTCGTACCTCGAAGCCCTGATGCTGTCCGAGGAGCGGCCGCGCCAGCTGGCCGCCGGGCAGGCGCTGTTCAGTGCCGGGGAGACCGGGCGCGAGATGTTCATCGTGCGCAGCGGCACCGTCGAGCTGCGGCTGGGGAAGCGCCTGCTCGAGGTGGTCGAGCCGGGCGGCGTGGTGGGCGAGATGGCGCTCATCGACCCCGCCCCGCGCAGCGCCAGCGCAGTGGCGGGCTCGGACTGCTCGGTGGTGGCCATCGACGAGGAGCTCTTCAGCCGCCTCGTCAAGTCGGTGCCGTCGCTGGCGCTCGAGATGATGCGCATCCTGGCAAGGCGGCTGCGGCGCGGGAACGAGACCCGCGCCACCCGATCCAAGCCGACAACGCGGGCGCGGCGGCCGGCCCCGAAGAAGGCCACCGCCAGGCCCGTGCCCGCCAGGCGCGCCCGGAGGGTCTAGGCGCTCTTCTCGCCTTCCGGCGCGGCCGGCGTGGGGTGCTCCAGCTCGTCCACGATGCCGACCTCGGACTCCAGCTCCGGCTGCTCGAGCTTGAACGAGTAGTACAGCCCCAGCAGGATCACCGTGCCGAAGGCCCCGGCGAAGTGGATCCAGAGGTACTTGCGCACCCGGTCGAGGGTCGCCAGGGCCTCGTCGAGGTCCTGCTCGACCACCACCAGCCACTCCACCCCCGGCACCTGCTCGACCCGGCTGACGGCCACGATGCGGGCCGGCTCGTCCACCGCCGCCGCCTGCTGGCTGGCCTTGCGGCGGCGCTCCGGCACGGTCCAGTGGCCGCGGCGCGAGGCCATGGCCGTCTCGAGCATGTCGAAGCCGGGCATGCGCGCCTCGAGCACGCGCGCGGCCTGGTCGGAGGCCAGCACGACGCCGTCCTGGGCCCGCACCAGCTCGGCGTGGCCGGTGCGCCCGATGCGCACCGGGGCCAGCACGCCGTAGAGGTCCTGGGCGTCGACCAGCATGCGGATGGCGCCCTGCAGCACGCCCTCGGCGTTGAGCACCGGCCAGGCCACCTCGAGCATCGGCTGGGAGCTGCCGGCCGGCTTGAAGACGTCGCTGACCCACGGCCGCTCCACCACCGGCTCCTGGGTGGTGCCGGTGAACCACGGCGCGTCGTGGTTGCGCAGCCGCCCCGACCGGCCGGAGGAAGCCACCAGCACGCCGCGCGCGTCGACCACCTGCAGCACCCGGATTCCGGGCCGCACCGCGATCACGTCGCGCAGCCGGGCCGACAGGGGCGTGCCCGTGATGCTCAGCAGGAACTCCGTGTCGGCCTCGCCCCACAGCCGGGCCAGGCGCTCGGCCTCCTCGGGCTTGAGCGCGGGCGCCTTGCCGAGGGCCTGCGCCAGCTCCGGCCAGCGGGTCATCAACCGGAGCTCCACGAACTGGTCGCCCACGTAGCGCTCCACGCGAAAGCGCGTCTCGGTGGCGCGCTGCTCCAGGCTCTCGCCCACCTCCTGGCGCATGGACGAGTTGGCCAGGCCCAGCACGACGTAGGCCCCGAAGGCCACGAAAGGCATGGCGACCAGGAAGAAGATCGAGAGGATGCGGGTGTCGAGGTAGTACTGGGGCTTGGGCTTGGCCATGCGGCTCCTCCTTCACCGGGGGGCGGGCCGCGGGACCACAGGAGCCGGCAGCAGACCTGGAGGGTCAGGCGCCCCGACCGAGTTGAGTTGGGCCGTCTCGTCACCCAAACGCTACGCCCCCGGGCACGGCCCGTCAAGGAGCGGGCCTGGCCTCAGAGGCCCATGATGCTCTTGGCGATCCTGAAGTAGATGATCAGCCCGGTGGCGTCGACCAGCGTGGCGATGAGGGGGGCCGAGAGCACGGCCGGGTCGAGGCCCAGGCGCTGGGCCACGATCGGGATGAGCGAGCCGATGGTGGTCGACCAGGTGCAGATGGCCAGGATCGACACGGCCACGGTCGTGGCCAGGGGCATGTGGGCGCCCCACATCAGGGCCCGGGCGAAGGCCACCGCGGCGATCACCAGCCCCACCACCAGGCCCGTGCTGGCCTCGCGCAGCAGCACCCGCCGGGCCTGCCGCAGCTGGATCTCGCCCAGCGCCAGGCTGCGGATGATGGTGCTGACGGTCTGCGAGCCGGCGTTGCCGCCCGTGCCGATCAGCAGCGGGATGAAGAACGACAGGGCCACCACGGCGGCCAGCTCGTCCTCGTAGTGCCGCAGCACCGTGCCCGTGAAGGTCTCGGCCACGAACAGCAGCAGCAGCCAGCCCACGCGCTTGCGCACCACCGTCCAGATCGGGTTCTGGAAGTAGGGCTTGTCGAGCGCGCCGGGCTCGATGGCGGCCATCTTCAGGACGTCCTCGGTGCCCTCCTCGACCATCACGTCGATGACGTCGTCGACGGTCACGAAGCCCACCAGGCTGCCGTTCTGCTCGACCACGGGCACGGCCAGCAGGTTGTACTTGGCGATGCGGTTGGCCACCAGCTCCTGGTCGTCGTGGGCCGCCACGGTGACCGGCTTGCGGCGCATGACCTTCTCGACCGGCTGCTCCAGCTCGGCCATCACCAGGTCGCGCAGCGAGACCGAGCCCAGCAGGCGGGCCGTGCCGGGCTCCAGCACGTAGGCGGCGTAGATGGTCTCCTTCTCGCGTGCCACCGAGCGGATGTGCTTGAGGCACTCGCCCACGGTCATGCCCGGCGACAGGCGCACGAACTCGGTGGTCATGATGCCGCCGGCCGTGTGCTCCGGGTACTGCAGCAGGCGCTCGACCTCGGCCCGCACGGCCACCGAGAGCTTGGGCAGCAGGCGCCGGCGCTCGTGCTCGCCCATCAGGCGCACGATCGACGTGCGCTCGTCGGCCGAGAGGCCCTCCAGGATCTGGCCGCCCCGCCCCGGCTCGAGCTTCTCCAGGATGTTGGCGCGGCGCTGCAGCGAGGGCTGGTCGAAGACCTCCACGGCCCGGGCCACCGTCAGCATGGTCATGACGGTGGCGGCCTCCTGCACCGTCAGCAGGTTGACCAGGTCGGCCACGTCGGCGGGGGCCAGGTCGGCCACGGCCTCGCCGATGCCGACGAAGCTCTCGTCCAGCCGCATGCGGATGCGTTCGAGGAGGTCCTCGGGTGCGCTCACCAGCCGCTCCTGTGGTGCCCGGCCGCGGAGGTCGGCCGGCCGGGGCGTACTCTAGCGCAAGTCCCGCCGCGCTCCGCGCCGGGCCGCCGCCCGGCCGGGAGGGGGCTACCCGCCGGCCGGCGAGTCGGCCGGCGGCTCCGCGAGCCCGACGTGCAGGTGGGCCGCCAGGCGCGCCTTCCAGTCGCGCTTCAGCTCGGAGAGCAGGGCGGCGTAGCGCGCATCGGCCCGCAGCGGGTCGAGCTTGGCGCTGCGCTCGAAGACGGGGTAGTTCTCGTTGCCGAGGCGCACGGCCCGCCGGGCCCACTCGAGGGCCTCCTCCACCAGCCCCTCCATCGAGTAGAACGAGGCCAGCCACAGCGCGATGTCGTGGTCGGCCGCGGCCACGGCCTTGACGCGCTCGTTGACCAGCGAGCGGGCGGCTTCGTGCTCGCCGGCGGCGCTCAGGCACCAGGCCAGGATCGGCCGGGCGCCGTCGAAGTGCGGGTGGGCCGCCAGCACGTCCTCGATCAGCTCGCGGGCCTCCTCCAGGCGCCCCAGGTTGAACAGCACCACCGCCCGGAAGGTCTTGACCAGGGCGTGGTCGGGGGCCGTGGCGCGGCCCTTCTCCAGCTCGGCCAGGGCTTCCTCGTAGCGCCGGTCGAAGCTGAAGATCCGGGCCCGGTTGAAGCCGGCCAGCACCGCGTCGGCCGGGCTGACCGCCAGCAGCCGGTCGTACTGCCGCAGGGCCGGGGTGAAGAGGCCGTCGATGCGGTCCATCAGGGCCCCCACGAAGAGCACGCCGGGGTCCTCGGAGGCCTCCTCGCGCAGGGCCTGCAGCCGCTCCCGGGCGGCCGGCTTGTTGCCCTGGTACAGCTCGAGGTAGATCCACTGCAGGCGCGCCTCGAGCTGCTCGGGGTCGAGCTCGAGGGCCCGCCGCAGGGCGCGCTCGGCCAGGACGTAGTACTCGGTGCCGCCGTAGCCCTGGGCGTGCAGCACGTAGGCGTGGCCGAGGGCCGCGTGGGCGGCCGCGAACTCGTCGTCGAGCCCCAGGGCCTCGTGGAACAGCCGGATGGCGCGCTCCAGGTCGTTGTCGTCCAGGGTCTGGCGCACGTAGCGCAGGAGCACGTCGCGGCCGCGCAGGTAGTACTCGTAGGCCTCGGGGACGCGCGTCGGGGGCGGCCCGCCGTCGCGCTCCTCCTCCGCCGCCAGCCGCAGTCGCAGGGCGGCCACCAGCCGGTCGGAGAGCGTGTCCTGCAACCGCAGCACGTCGGACAGCGGCGTGTCGAGCTGGTCGCTCCAGACGATCTCGGCCGTCTCGGCGGACAGCAGCTGGGCCGTGACCCGCAGCTGCCCGTCGAGCCGCAGGTAGGCGCCGGTCAGCACCAGCCCCACCGCCAGGTCCTCGGCCACCTCGCGCGGGTCGGGCGTCAGGCCCACGTAGGGCTGCACGTAGACGGAGGGCCGCACCACCACCGAGCGCAGCTGCGCCAGCTCGGTGATCAGGCCGTCGGCCAGGGCCAGCTGGTAGTAGTCGGACGAGGGGTCGCCGGTGAGGTTCCTGAACGGCAGCACCGCCAGCGTGGCGCGCGACTCGCTGCCCCAGGAGGCCGGGCGGGGGTGGCCGAGGGGCGTGAGGCTGGGCGCCGAGGGCGCCTCCGCCGCCGCCGGCCCGGGCCGCAGGCGCCCCAGCACGCGGCCGAGCGTGCCGGTCATCAGCCAGGAGTTGCGCACGCGGCGCGGCGGCAGCAGCGTGGCCGAGGCCTCGGTGGGGACCACCCCGGTCTGGTGCGAGAGCCGGCGCATCAGCGCCTTGAGCTCGTCGCGCAGGGCGGCCATGGTCGGGTAGCGGTCGCGCGGGTCCTTGGCCAGGGCCCGGGCCAGGATCGGCTCGACGGCCGGCGGGGCCTGCGGGTTGATCTCGCGCACGGGCCGCGGCGTGTGGTGCAGCAGGCGGGTCATGACCTCGCCCGCGTGGGCACCGCGGAACGGGGCTTCGCCCGTGAGCATCTCGTAGAGCAGCACGCCCAGGCTGAAGATGTCCGTGCGGTGGTCCACCGGGCCGCCCGAGGCCTGCTCCGGCGAGGCGTAGCCCAAGGAGCCCAGCGGCGCCCCCACCTCGGTCTCGGGGTCGGCCGGGGCGGGTCGGTCGGGGGCGGGCAGCGGCCCCTCCTCGACCTCGTCGCTGGCCAGCAGCTTGGCCAGGCCGAAGTCCAGCACCTTGGCCTGGCCGCCGGCCGTGACGATCACGTTGGCCGGCTTGAGGTCGCGGTGCACGATCCCCTGCGAGTGCGCCACCGCCAGGGCGTCGGCCACCTGGATCGCGATCGACAGGGCCGACAGGGTCGAGAGCGGGCGGCCCCCGATCAGGTCGCGCAGGGTCGGGCCCTCGACGTACTGCATGACGATGTAGGAGATGTCGCCCGCCTGCCCGACGTCGTAGACGGCCTGGATGTTCGGGTTGTCCAGGGCCGAGCACAAGAGCGCCTCGCGCTCGAAGCGACGCCGGGCGGCCTCGCTCTCGGACAGCTCCGGCCGCAGGACCTTGATCACCACCGGCCGGTTGAGCCGCACGTCCTCGGCCTTGAAGGCCGTGGCCTGGCCCCCCTGCCCGAGGGTCCCGACGATGCGGTAGTGGCCGACGGTCTGGCCGGGAGCGAGGTGGGCCATGGGGACGGCGTATTGTAGCTGCCGCCCGCGGAAGCTTATAGAATCCGGGCGTGCAAAACGACGTGCCGCTGCTGTCCGAGCGCTTCGAGGCCGCCCTCCTCCTCGCCGCGCGGCTGCACGCCCGGCAGACCCGCAAGGGGACGGGCGTGCCCTACGTCTCGCACCTGATGGCGGTCGCGGCCCTGGTGCTCGAGCACGGCGGCGGGGAGGACGACGCCATCGCCGCCCTGCTGCACGACGCCGTCGAGGACCAGGGCGGCCGGCCGACCCTGGAGCTCATCCGGCAGCAGTTCGGCGAGACGGTGGCGCACCTGGTGGAGGGCTGCACCGACGCCGACACGCTGCCCAAGCCCCCCTGGGCCGAGCGCAAGCAGCGCTACCTGGAGCACCTGCGCCAGGCCGACGCGCGCGTGCGCCGGGTCTCGTGCGCCGACAAGCTGCACAACGCCCGCTGCGTGCTGGCGGACTACCGCGAGCAGGGCGAGGCCCTGTGGCCGCGCTTCAACGGCGGGCGCGAGCCCACGCTGTGGTACTACCGCGAGCTGGCCCAGACCTTCATGCGGCTCGACGGGAACGCCCTGGCGCAGGAGCTGGCCCGCACGGTCGGGCAGCTGGACGAGCTGGCCGCGCGAGGCGCCCCGCCCGCTTCGGCCTGAGGAGCGCGTGGCCGCGACCACCCCGACCCACCCGTGAACCGCGGGCGTTTCCTGGCTCTCTTCGCGCTCGGCCTGCTGCTGCGCCTGGTCTTCCTGCCCGCCACAGGGGGCTTCGACACCGGCGAGTGGAAGGCCTGGACCGCCTGCGCCGTGCGCGACGGCCTGGGCTCGGTCTACGGCCCCACCGACGCCAAGGTCGCCCGCCTGGCGCTGCGCCGCGGCGAGGGCGACCTGCTGCGCGGCCTCGCGCGGCTGCGCCTGCCGCCCGGCGCCTGCCAGTGGCAGGGGGTGCCCCGCGCGATCGACTACCCGCCCGGCAGCATGATCGTGCTCTGGGCCCAGGGTCGGGTCCACCGGGCCATCGAGCCCCTCATGAAAGACGGGCCGCTCTGCAACGCCATCGTCAACCTGGCGCCCCTGCTGGGCAGCCTGGCCCTCGCCGGGCTGCTGTGCCGCTCCGCCGGCGCGGCCCCGCTCCTCGGGCGGGAGCGGGCCCTGGCCTTCTGGCTCAATCCCGCCATGCTCCTGGCCGCACCCGTGCTGGGCTACCAGGACCCCGTCTTCGGGGCCCTGGCCGTGGCGACCGTGCTGGCCCTGGTCGACCGCCGCTTCGTGGCCGCCGCGGCGCTGCTGGCGGCCACGGGGCTCGTCAAGCCGCAGGGCGCCCTGCTGCTGCCCGTCTTCGCCGCCGTGCTCCTGCGCGAGTCCGGCTGGCGCACCTGGCTGCGCTGCGCGCTGGCCGGCACGCTCGTGGCGGCGGCCGTGCTGGCGCCGTGGTGGAGCTCGGGACACCTGCTGGCCTGCCTGCTCGGCACGCTGCGGCCGCTGGGCGGGGCCGACCTGGCGCCGCTCGGCCTGAGCCTGTGGTGGCTGGCGAGCTACGCCATGCACTGGGCCCAGGCGGGCCCGTGGCCCCCCAGCCAGATCGTGCGCATCCGGGCCTTCGAGGAGTGGGCCGGCTTCGACACCGGCCTGGTGGCCGCGCCGCTCTTTCTGGCCGGCAGCGCCGTGGCCCTCGCGCTGCTTCTCCGCGCCCGCCGCGACGACCGGGCCACGATCCCGCTCGCCGTGGTGCTGCAGGTGCACGTCTACGCGTTCTTCGCCCGGGGCGTGCACGAGAACCACGCCCTGCTGGGCGTCTTCCTCCTGCCCGTGCTGCTGGGCAGCTGGGCGCCGGCCCGGCGCGCGCTGCTGGCGGCGTCGAGCCTGGCCTTCGCGAACCTGCTGCTGGCCGTCCGCTACGGGGAGCACATCCCGACCGCGTCCCAGGCCCTCGCCTGGCGAGCCCCCGGCGTCGTCGACGCGGCCTTCGCCCTCGCGGCCGCCGCGCACGGCGCGCTGCTCGTGGCGCTGTTC
>JBDIBD010000114.1:0-11264 GCA_039812725.1 Vicinamibacteria bacterium
CGAGGGGGCCGCGGCGCCGGCGCCGCAGCCGGCCGTCGAGGGCACCCAGATGCGGCGGCGCACGCTGGCGGAGGCCACGCTCTTCGACCCCGCCCGCCACGCCCCGAAGGGCGGCGCCCAGCCCCAGAAGGGCACCGGCATGCTCGGCATCCTGGTCATGCTGGGGCTGACCGCCGGCGGGGTCGGGCTGGGACTGCTGGCGGCCCTGATGACGGTCTTCGAGCTGGGCCCCGGCGTGGCGCTGGTGGGCGTGATCGTGGCCTTCGTGCCGGTGCCGCTGTACCTCGGCATCTGGCTGTGGCTCGACCGCTACGACCCCGAGCCCTCCTGGGCCCTGGGCGGCGCCTTCCTGTGGGGCGCCGGGGCCGCCACGTTCGTCTCGGCCATCATCAACACGGTCTTCGGCCAGGTGGTCAAGGAGGCCACGGGCAACCCGGGCCTGGCCAACTTCCTGGCCGCCAGCATCTCCGCCCCGTTCGTCGAGGAGGCCGCCAAGGGCCTGGCGGTGCTGCTGATCTACCTGGCCCTGCGGCGCCAGTTCGACGGCGTCCTGGACGGCATCGTCTACGCGGGCGTGGTGGCGCTGGGCTTCGCCGCGGTCGAGAACGTCCTCTACTACGGCCGCAGCCTGGCCCAGGGCGGGGCCGGACAGATGATCTTCGTCTTCTTCCTGCGCGGCATCCTGGGGCCCTTCGGGCACGCGGTCTACACCTCGATGACGGGCATCGGCTGCGGGCTGGCGCGCCAGAGCCACAACACGCTGGTGCGGCTGGTGGCGCCCGTGGCCGGCTACTTCGCGGCCGTCTTCCTGCACTCGCTGTGGAACACCATGGCCGGCCTGGCCGGCGGCATCGGCGCCTTCCTGCTGCTCTACCTGGTGGTCTGGGCGCCGCTGTTCCTGATCTTCTTCGCGGTCGTGATCTGGATGGGGGCGCGCGAGTCGGCCCTGATCCAGCGCATGCTCAAGGCCGAGGTCGCGCTGGGGCTCGTGACCCAGGAGCAGGCGGACATCGTGGCCTCCTGGCCCAAGCGCATGGGCTGGCTGATGGGCGGCCTGCGCGACATGAAGCTGCTGGGGAACCGCCGGCGCTTCCTGCACTCCGCCACGCGCCTGGCGCTCAGCTACTGGCACGCCGAGCGCGCCGCCAACGCCGGCGGCGAGACCCTGAGCGCGGGCCTGATCCCGGTCTTCCGCACCGAGGTGGCGCGCCTGAAGGGCCAGGTCTAGCGGTACAGCCCGGCACGTACGGTCCTGTACAGCCAGCTTCGTAGGGGGGTCTGGGGGCGCGAAGCCCCCCAGACTCAACGAGCGAAGCCCAACCCCCCGGAACCAGCACCAGGCCAGCACCCCGGAGACGCGCCCGGGCAGTACGGGCAGTACGACCACGCACGAGACCCCCGAGCCAGGCTCCTCGCCGCGCTACAGTAGATCGATGCAGCCGCGCTGGGAGCACTTCGAGCACGAGGCCGACGTGGGCGTGCGCGGCTTCGGCGCCACGCCGGCCGGGGCCTTCGAGCAGGCGGCGCTGGCGCTGACCGCGGTGATCACGGACCCGTCCCGCCTGGCGGCCAGCCAGCAGGCCGAGCTGGACTGCGCGGCCGAGGACCTGGAAGAGCTGCTGTTCGCCTTCCTGAACGCGGTGATCTACGAGACCTCGACCCGGGCGCTGCTGTTCGGCCGCTACGAGGTGCGGATCGACGGGACGCGCCTCACCGCCCGCGCCTGGGGCGAGCCGGTGGACCGCGCGCGCCACCGTCCCGCGGTCGAGGTCAAGGCGGCCACGCTCTGCGAGCTGGCGGTGCGCCAGGAGCCCGACGGCGGCTGGCGCGCCCAGTGCGTCGTGGACGTCTAGGAGGCGATCTCATGGACCTGGCCCTGCTGGAGCGCCAGTCCGAGCACGAGTGGCAGATCCCGCGCCACGGGCGCATGCGCGTGCCCGGGCTCCTGTTCGCCAGCGAGGCGCTGGTGCGCGAGATGGACCACAAGGTCTACGAGCAGGTCGCCAACGTGGCCGCGCTGCCCGGCATCGTCTCGGCCTCGCTGGCCATGCCCGACGCGCACTGGGGCTACGGCTTCACGGTCGGCGGCGTGGCGGCCTTCGACCCGGAGCAGGGCGGCGTGATCTCGGCCGGCGGCGTGGGTTTCGACATCTCCTGCGGCGTGCGCTGTCTGACCACGGGCCTGACGCGCGACGACCTGATGGCCCGGCAGCTGCACCTGGCCGACGAGCTGGAGCGCGTCATCCCGGCCGGCGTGGGCAGCCGCGGCAGCCTTCGGGTGGGCGGGGCCGAGATGGAGGCCATGCTCAAGGGCGGGGCGCGCTGGGCGGTGGAGCGCGGCTACGGCCAGGCGGCCGACCTCGAGCGCGTCGAGGAGCGCGGCGCGATGCGCGAGGCCCGCCCCGAGTGCGTCTCCGAGCGCGCCAAGCAGCGCATGCGCGACGAGGTCGGCACGCTGGGCTCCGGCAACCACTACCTCGAGGTGCAGGCGGTGGACGAGGTCCTCGACCGCGCGGCGGCCGCCGCCTTCGGCCTGCGCGAGGGGGACGTGGTGCTGAGCGTGCACTGCGGCTCGCGCGGACTGGGCCACCAGATCGGCACGGACGCGCTGGCCGAGATGCTGCCGGCCGGCCGGCGCCACGGCCTGGAGCTGCCCGACCGCGAGCTGGCCTGCGCGCCGATCGCCTCGCCCGAGGGCGAGCGCTACCTGGGGGCCATGCGCGCGGCCATCAACGTGGCCCTGGCCAACCGGCAGGTGCTGACGCACCTGGCCCGGCGGGCCTTCGAGCGGGTGCTGCCGGCGGCGCGGCTGGAGCTGCTCTACGACGTCTCGCACAACACCTGCAAGGTCGAGGAGCACCGCGTGGGCGGGCGCTCGCGGCGGCTGTACGTGCACCGCAAGGGGGCCACGCGCGCCTGGGGCCCCGGGCACCCCGGGCTGCCGGCCGAGCTCCGCGAGGTCGGCCAGCCGGTGCTGATCGGCGGCTCGATGGGCACCTGCTCCTGGGTGCTGGCCGGGACGGAAGAGGGCATGCAGCGGGCCTTCGGCTCCGCCTGTCACGGCGCCGGCCGGCGCATGAGCCGCAGCCAGGCCCTGAAGCGCTGGAACGGCAGGCAGGTGGTGGCCGAGCTGCAGCAGCGCGGCATCCTGGTGCGCAGCCCCTCGATGCGCGGCGTGGCCGAGGAGGCCCCCGAGGCCTACAAGGACGTGAGCGAGGTGGTCGAGGCCACCGAGCGCGCCGGCCTGGCGCGGCGCGTGGCGCGGCTGCTGCCGCTGATCGTGGTCAAGGGCTGAGCCGTGGGACCGCTCGCCGCCGTGGCCCTGCTCCTGCTGGCGCCCCGGCCGTACGAGGTGGACGTGGCGCGCAGCCGCGTGCTCGTGCACGTCGGCAAGGCCGGCCTGCTGGCCCTGGCGGGGCACGAGCACGAGGTCGAGGCGCCCCTGGCCGAGGGCCGCGTGCAGGTCGATGCCGAGAACCCGGCCGCCTCGTCCGTCGAGCTGCGCTTCGTCGCCGCGGCGCTGCGCGTGACGGGGCGCGACGAGCCGCCCGCGGACGTCCCGAAGGTGCAGGCGCGCATGGCCGGCCCGGAGGTGCTGGACGTGGCGCGCTTCGCGGAGATCCGCTTCCGGTCCACGGCGGTCTCGGCCACGCCCGCCGGCGGGGCGGCCTTCAAGGTCAGCCTGCGGGGCGAGCTCGAGCTGCGCGCGACCCGCGGGCCGGTGGACGTGGCGCTCACCGTCGAGCTGGCGGGCGACGAGCTGCGCGCGCGGGGCCAGGCCCGGCTGCGCCAGACGGCCTTCGGGATCGAGCCCATCTCGGTGGCCGGGCTGGTGAAGGTCAAGGACGAGCTGCTGGTCGAGCTCGACCTGGTCGCGCGGCGGCCGCCGGAGGAGCCCGTCAGGCCGCGCTGAGCCGGCGCGCGTCCTCGGCCATGCGGCGGGCCGGCGTGCTGGGCTCGAGGTTCTCGTAGAAGGCCACCCGGTCGAGGCCCTCGCCGATCAGGGCCAGCAGCACCTGGGTGGGCCACTGCAGGCCGGGGGCGACAGACCCCACCAGGCACAACAGCCGCACGGAGCCGCCGCGCGGCGGCAGCACGTGCCGACCGCGCTCCCAGCGCGCGACGAAGCGGGCCGCCTTGAAGGCCGCCAGCGGGATGGTCAGCCAGGGCTGCCCCGCCATGACGCCCAGCAGGAAGGCCGCCGTCGGGACGGCCTCGGCCCCGTGGGCGCGGCGCGGCTCCAGGCGCGCCACGGTCCAGTAGACGCCGTCGATGGCCACGCACAGGCCGAAGCCCACGGCCAGCGTGAAGGGTGCCAGCAGGCGCGGCGGCGAGGGCCAGGCCAGGCTCAGGCCGGCGAAGCCGAGGAAGGCCGTGGCCAGCAGGGCCTCGCGGCTGAGCCACGAGGTGCCGAGGTTCAGGAACGCCCGCCAGGCCCGCGCGGGCCGGCCCAGGTGCAGCGCCGAGAGCAGCAGCGCCCCGAGGCCGGGGAGCAGCAGCTCGAGGGCCGAGGGGCCGCGCTCCGGGCGCAGCAGGCCGGTGCCGAACCAGGCCACCAGCGCCGGCAGCACCGTCGTCAGCAGCGTCAGCGGCCACTCGCGCCCGAAGCCCATCTTGCGCGCCGGCAGGGGCTGCGGGACCGGCGCGGTCCCGGCCTGGCCGGCCAGCGTCGTCTCGACCGGCTTCACGCGGCGCGCGGGCAGCACCACCAGGGCCGGGCCCAGGCCGGTCGGCGCCAGGCCCGGAGTGGTCATGGCCTCGAGCGTGTCGGGGGCGCGCTCGCCCAGGCTCAGGGCGCCCGTGGGGCAGGCCTGCGTGCAGGCCGGCTGGCCGCCCGCGGCCAGGCGCTCCGAGCAGAACGTGCACTTCGACATCACCCCGGCTTGCTCGTCGAAGCGCGGCGCGTCGAAGGGGCAGACCCAGGAGCAGTAGCGGCAGCCCATGCAGCGCGACGGGTCGAGCAGCACCGCGCCCGTGGCGGCGTCGCGGCGGTAGGCGCGGGTGGGGCAGGCCCGCAGGCAGGCCGGCGTGTCACAGTGCTGGCAGGCCAGGCTCAGGTGCTGGCTGGGCAGGGCCGGGTGCCGCGCGGGGTTGAAGGTCAGCACCTGGCGCCACCCGGTGTCGCGCCCGCCCGCGTTGGCGTTGCCGCAGGCCACGCGGCAGGCCTCGCAGCCGGTGCACTTGTCCACCGCGAAGACGAAGGCCGCGGGCATCAGGCGCGCTCCACCTGCACCGCGTTGTCGTGGAAGGCCGCCCCGAAGCCCAGGTCGGTCTCGCGTCCCTGCGAGAGGAGGTTGACGGCCCCGCCCTCGCTCAGCCACCAGCCGTTGGTGATGCAGGCGCAGCCGGGCCGCAGGCCCCAGTCGAGGCGCACCGGCAGGCGCAGGTCGCCGCGGGCGTTGAAGACCCGGGCGGCGTCGCCTTCGCCGAGGCCGCGGGCGCGGGCGTCGGCCGGGTGCAGCGCCACGAATGGCGCCGGGGCCATGCGGCGGATCACGTCGAGGTTGCCGAACTGGCTGTGGATGCGGTTCTTGGTGTTGGGCGTCAGGAGGTGCAGCGGGTGCGGGCCGGCCGGGTCGGGGCGCTCCTCGGGCTCGCGCCACGAGGGCAGCTCGTCCTGGCCCCAGCGCGCGCGGGCCTCGTCGCTCCACAGCTCGATGCGCCCCGAGGGGGTGGGGAAGCGCCGGTCGGCGAAGGCCACCTCCTGGTGCCCGGGGACCAGCGCCGGCCCTTCGCGCAGCCGATCGAGGCTGAGCCCGAGCGGCTGCAGCCGCTCCGCCAGCCAGGCCTGCACGGCCTCGTCGCCCGGCCCGGGCAGGGCCGCCGCCAGGGCCCCCTCGTCGATTCCCAGCCGGCGCCCCAGCGCGCGGTAGATCTCGGTTTCGGGCCGCACCTCAGGCGGCGGGTCGAGCGCCTTCTGCCGGAGCTGGACGTAGGGGTGCCAGTAGGCCCCGATCACGTCGCTCTGCTCGAGGAAGCTCTTGGCCGGCAGGACCACGTCGGCCTCGCGCGCGGTGTCGGTCAGGAGCTCGTCCACCACGACGCGGAAGCGCAGGCGCCGGAAGGCCTCGAGCACCTTGCCCGTCTCGGGGTTCTGCGGGATCGGGTTGCCGCGCTCGACCCAGGCCACGCGCAGCGGCGGGCCGCTGGTGGCCAGCATGTCCCGCCCGAGCCGGGCGGTCGAGATCGCGACGCGCACCTGCGGGTCGGGCGTCTCCGGCGGGTAGAAGTCGAGCGGGTCCCTGACCGGCGAGAAGACCTGGGTCTGCAGGTTGGCGTACATCCAGCCGGCCCCGGGCTTCCCGAGCTGGCCCGTCACGGCCAAGAGCGCCAGCATGGCGCGCAGCGCCTGGCCCGAGTTCGTGAAGCGCTGCAGGCCGAAGCCCGGCACGATCGTGCAGGGGTGCTCGCGGCCGATCAGCCCGGCCAGGCGCTCGACCGCTGCCGCGGGGACGCCGCACAGCTCCGCCACGCGCTGCGGCGCAAACTCCGCCACGCGCTCCGCCCACCCGTCGAAGCCCTTGACGTGGGCGGCCACGAACTCCCGGTCGACCAGCCCGTCGCGCACCAGCACGTGGCCCAGGCCCAGGGCCAGCGCGCCGTCGCTGCCTGGGCGCAGCTGCACCAGCAGGTCGGCCCGCTCGGCCGTCTCGGTGCGGCGCGGGTCGATCACCACGACCGTGGCGCCGCGTTCCTGGGCGCGCAGCACGTGCGGCATCTGGTGCACGTTGGTCTCGGCCGGGTTCTTGCCCCACAGCACGATCAGGCGCGCGTTCTCGAGGTCCCAGGGGGCGTTGTGGACGTTGTCCCCCAGCGTCAGGCGCGTGGCCTCGAGCCCCGCCGGCCAGCACAGGTCGCCGTAGGTCGTGGTGCAGCCGCCGAACAGCCGCCAGAAGGCCAGGCCGCAGGCGTTCAGCAGGCCCTTGGTGCCGCTGCCCGAGTAGTAGAGGACGCTCTGCGGTCCCTGCTCGGCGCGCGCCGCCTGCAGCTCGTCGGCGATCCGCCCCAGCGCCTCGTCCCAGGCCACCGGCGCGAACGAGCCGTCGGCGCGGCGCGCCAGCGGGCGTGTCAGGCGCTGGGGCGAGTGGGTGCGCTCCACGTAGGCCAGCCCCTTGAGGCACGGGCCTTCGGGAGTGGCGCGGTTGGAAGCCAGGCCCTCGACCGCCACGAGGCGGCCGCCCTCGACGGTGACGAGCAGGGAGCAGGTCGAGTAGCAGTTGCGCGGGCAGGCCGTCACGAGCTGGGGCATCCGGGCGTTCCGGCGTGAGCATAGCCGGTCCGGGCAGGGCGTGTCCCGGTCGACAACGCCCGTGAAGTCGAGAGGAAGGCCACCAGCCGTCGGACCACCCTGGCCAGGACGAAGCGCCAGCCAGGCCTCGCTCGAGCCGGAGGGTGCGCTCCGCGGGTACGGGGCTTGACACCCAGGTCGCGCCGGGGTGACATACCCGGGCAGGCATTTTCGTCGTCTGGAGGCGCCCATGCTGCTCGCGCTCCTCTGGCCGCACCCGCGCTGGCGCTCGCTGATGACGGCCCTGGCCCTCTCGCTGCCCACGCCGCTGGTCTCGGCCAACACGCCAGAAGGCCCTGGGCGTGCCAGGGTCGCCGAGGCCGTCGGCCGGGTGCCGCTGTCCTTCGAGGCCAACACCGGGCAGACGGACCCCCAGGTCGCGTTCCTGGCCCGTGGGGCGGGCTATGCGCTCTTCCTGACGCCCACCGAGGCCGTCCTCAGCCTCCGGGCCGCCGGATCGGGCAGGCCGGCGGCCAGCGCCACCGTGCGCCTGCGGCTGCGTAACGCGAACCCGGCGCCACGCGTGACCGGCCTCGACCCGCAGGCCGCACGTAGCCACTACTTCCTCGGCAACGACCCCAGGCGCTGGCGCACCGACGTCCCACACTTCGGCAAGGTGCGCTACGAGGCGGTCTACCCGGGCATCGACCTGGTCTACTACGGGAGGCAGCGCCAGCTCGAATACGACTTCGTCGTCCAGCCGGGGGCCGACCCGCGGCGGATCGGACTGGACTTCGCCGGCGCCGACCGGGTCGAGCTCGACGGCCAGGGCGACCTGCTCGTCCACGTCGGCGCGGACACTCTGCGGCAGCACAGGCCGATCGTCTACCAGGAGCGGGACGGCCAGCGCGAGATGGTCCCTGGGGCGTACGCGCTCGAAGGCCGCCGCCGGGCGGCCTTCCGGCTGGGCGCCTACGATGCCTCGCGGCCCCTGGTCATCGATCCCGTCCTGGCCTACTCGACGTACCTCGGCGGGAGCGGCGACGACCACGCCGCCGCGATCGCCGTGGACCGCTTCGGCTGCGCCTACGTCACGGGGTACACGCTGTCCGCCGATTTTCCGACCGCGAGCCCGCTCCAGGGGCTGCCGGGAGGGGGCTACCGCGACGCCTTCGTGACCAAGCTCAGCGCCGGAGGCTCGGCCCTCGTCTACTCCACGTACCTGGGCGGGGGGAGCGACGACGCAGGCAGCGACGTCGCCGTGGACGCCACCGGCGCCGCGTACCTCACGGGCACCACGTCATCTCCCGACTTCCCCCTCGCCAACGCGCTCCAGGGGACCTACGTCGGTCTCGGCGCTGCGTTCGTGACCAAGCTCAACCCAGCCGGTTCGGCGCTCGTCTACTCGACATATCTCGGATATCTCGGCTTCAACGGCGCAGGCGGCAAGGGAATCGCCGTAGACGGCGACGGCAACGCCTACGTCACGGGCGGCGCCGGCGTGAACGAGTACCTCGGCGAGGCCTTCGTGTCGAAGCTGAACGCTGCCGGCTCGGCCCTCGCCTACTCGACCACCTTCGGAGGCGGCGCCCAGACCTGGGGCGAGAGGATCGCGGTGGACGGCGCCGGCAACGCCTACGTCGCGGGCTCGACGAATTCCCCCGACTTCCCCACGGTCAACCCGATCCAGGGCACGCTGGGTGGGAACGCGGGCAACTGGGACGCCTTCGTGACGAAGTTGAACGCGTCCGGCTCGGCGCTCGTCTACTCCACGTACCTGGGCGGAAGCGAGGTCGACCTTGCCTACGGCATCGCCGTGGATGGCACGGGTAACGCTTACGTGGCGGGGGAGACGAGGTCCACGGACTTCCCCACCGCCAACCCGCTCCAGGGCACCTACGGGGGCGGGGGCTCCCAGGCTTTCGTGACGAAGCTCGACGCCCTCGGCTCGGCTCTGGTCTACTCCACCTACCTCGGGGGCAGCGGGGGGGCGGAGGCTCACGCCATTGCCGTCGACGGCACCGGCGCCGCCCACGTCACGGGCTCCGCGGGCTCCGGGTTCCCCACGGTGAACCCGATCCAGGGCGTCCCCTCGGTCTGGGGTGACGTCTTCGTGGCCCGGCTGAGCACTGCAGGCTCCGCCCTGACGTTCTCCACGTGCCTGGGGGGGGCCAGCATGAACCAAGGCTGGGGCATCGCCGTGGATCAGGCCCACAGCATCTACATCGTAGGCCGGACGTGGTCCCCCGACTTCCCGACGGTCAACCCGTTCCAGGCCACGCTGGCGTCGCCGGTCAACGCGGACGCCTTCGTAGCCAAGCTCGCCACTTTCACGAAGGGCGACATCGACGGCGACGGCTACGCCGACCTGCTCTTCCGCAACGACCTGACCGGCGTCCGGAACAAGGTCTGGATCATGAACGGTGCGGCCGGCGTGGCCGAGCTGACGGTCACGCCCGACGCCTCCAACCCGGACTGGAAGATCCGGGGCGCCGACGACTTCGACGGCGACCAGCGCACCGACCTCGTTTTCTGGAACCAGGTCACCGGCCAGGTCGAGTTCTGGCTGATGAACGGCGCGACCCGGATCGGCGACCCCGTGCCCCTGGCGGGCGGGCCGGTGCTGTCCACCAACTGGGACCTGGCCGCCACGGCCGACTTCGACCACGACGGCCGACCCGACATCGTCTGGCGCAACTTCGACTCCCAGAAGATCGTCATCTGGACCATGAACGGCGTGGCCCTGGCCGGCGGCATCATCCCGACCCCCGATCAAGCGGTCAACGGCAACTGGGCCATCGTGGCTGCCAGGGACTACAACAACGACGGCCACACCGATTTCCTCTGGTACAACTCCACCTCGGGCAAGATCGTGACCTGGTACATGGACGCCTCGGTGGCGCGCACCGCCGGCCAGTTCACGACACCGGCCAATGCCGGCGACAACAACTGGAAGGTCGTGGCCAGCGCGGACTACAGTCGCGAGTCCGCGCCGGGCACGCCGCCGCTGCGCTCACCCGACATCGTCTGGCGCAACGCGACCAGCGGCAATCAGGTCGTCTGGCACATGGACTTCACCGGCGCTCGCGTCTACGGCGAGTTCACGAATCCCGCCAGCAACACCAATCCGCTCAGGTGGACCATCGTCGGACCCAGGTGAGCCCGGCGACGGCAGCTCACGATCGCGAGCTTGGCCGCCCGGCAGGCTCCGCCCGAGGCAGTACGAACAAGACCGTCGCGGGTGGCGCCGCCGCCGATCAGCCACTCCGGGCAACAGCCGTTGAGCAGAGCGGCTGACCCCGCGAACTTTCGGGGGCCGGCCGGCGTCTCATCCGGGGAGGCCGCCTGGTCTTGACAGACTACTCAGGTAGTACTACCTTGGTAGTTGAGCTGGGAGGGAGCATGCCACGCCACACGCTGGGGGAGCTGCAGCACGCCATCATGGCCGTGTTGTGGGAGCGCGGCGAGGCCGCCACCGCCGAGGTGCACGAGGCCCTGCAGGGGCGTGGCCTGGCGCCCACCACGATCGCGACGATGCTGCGCAAGATGGAAGACAAGGGCGTCGTGAGCCACCGCGCGGTCGGGCGCCAGTTCCTCTACCGCCCGGCGGTCAGCGAGGACCAGGTGCGGCGCTCGATGGTGGGCGAGCTGGTCGAGCGGCTCTTCGCCGGCGACCCGAAGGCGCTGGTGGCGCACCTCGTCTCGGAGCACGAGATCGACGCCGACGAGCTGCGCGAGCTGCGCCGGCGCCTCGGCCGGAAGCGCGGGAGGGAGTGATGCCGGCCCTCGCCAGCGTCCTGCTCACCTACCTGCTCCACAGCAGCGTGCTGCTCGGCCTGGCCCTGCTGGTGCGGGCGACCCTGCGCGAGCGCCAGCTGGGGCTGCAGGAGGCCACGCTGCGCGCCGCCCTGCTGGGAGGCTTCCTGACCGCGGCCCTCACCACCGGCCTGGGCCTGGTGCCGCTGCTGGGCCGCATCCCGCTGAGCGCCCCGGCCGCGCCGGCCGCGGCTACGCCGGCTCTGGCGGCGGCCTTCGA
>JBDIBD010000115.1:0-11226 GCA_039812725.1 Vicinamibacteria bacterium
AGGGCCTCGGTCAGTGCGGCGCGCGTGCGCAGCGCCACGTCGCTCCAGCTGTGGCGGGCGGCCAGGGCCCGCCCCCGGGCGGCGAGGTCCCGGCCGAGGGCCGGGTCGGCCAGCACCCGCCCCAACGCGGCGGCGACGGCGTTCACGTCGCCCGGGTCCACCGTCAGGGCGGCGGGGCCGAAGACCTCGCTCAAGGCCGGCCGGTCGCTGACCACCAGGGGCACGCCGCGGGCCGCGGCCTCGAGCGCCGGCAGCCCGAAGCCCTCGTACTCGGACAGGAACACGGCCACGTCCGCGGCCGCGTAGCGCTCGGCCAGGTCCGCGTCGCCGACGAAGCCCTCGAGGACCACCCGGCCGGCGAGCCCCAGCTCGCGCACCAGGGCGGCCAGGTCGACGGGCGGCTGGGTCCGGTTGTCGCCCACCACGTGCAGCCGCAGGCCGGGGAAGCGCGGTACCAGCCGGGCGGCGGCGCGCAGCAGCTCGGGCAGGCGGCGGCGGTTGAAGATCGAGCCCACGGTGAGGAGTAGCGGTCCGGCGCAGCCGAGCCGGGCCCGGGCCTCGTCGCGCCCGGGGGCCGCGGGCAGGTCCTCGTCGGCCGCCAGCGGCGTCACGCGCAGGCGTGGCGCGAGGCCGGGGTCGAGGGCCAGCAGCTCCCGGCGCGAGAACTCCGAGATGGTCAGCACGCGGGTCGAGGCGGCCAGGCTGGCGCCCACGAGCAGGCGGCGGCGGGCGCCCTCGGCCGGGGCGAAGTCCTGGGGGTGGTGGAAGAAGGAGACGTCGTGAACGGCGGTCACGCGGGGCAGGACCAGCCGCAGCGGGCACGAGTAGGCCGGCGAGAAGAAGACCGCGAGCCCGTCGGGACGGGCCACGCCCGGCAGCTCGATCTCCTGCCAGGCCAGGCCGCGGGAGGGGCGCGGGGAAGCTCGCACGGCGAGACGCGCCGGCGACGGGGGCAGCTGGGCGGGGGCGGGCCCGTTGAAATACAGGACCAGCTCGTCGCCGGGCTCGGGCCAGCGCCGCAGCAGGCTGCGCAGGTAGCGCCCGACGCCGGTGGGCCGGCCGCCCAGCTCGCGGGCGTCGATCCCGACCCTCACCGGGAGGCCCCGTGGGCCGCGTCGCGCGGCAAGCCGGGGCTCACTGCCCCAGCACGCGCCGGTAGAACTCCAGGGTCTGGCGCGCGGCGCGCTCCCAGTCGTAGAGGCGGGCCCGCTCGCGGCCGAGGCGGCGCTGCTCCTCGGCGTGGGCGGGGTCGTCGAGCAGGTCCTCGATGGCGGTGGCGATGGAGGCCGCATCGAGCGGGTTGACCAGCGTGGCGGCCTGGCCGGCCACCTCCTCCAGGGCCGAGCCGCGCGAGCAGACCACCGGCAGGCCGGCCGCGAAGGCCTCGACCACGGGCAGGCCGAAGCCCTCCTCCAGCGACGGGAAGACCAGCGCGGCCGAGACCTGCATGAGGGCCCGCACCTCGCGCTTCTCGAGGTAGCCCAGCGAGTGGATCTGGGCCTGCGAGAACTCGCCGGCCTGCGCCCAGCCGGAGCCCGGCCCCACCAGCACCAGGGGGGGCAGGCCGCGCCGCCGGCGGCGGGCCAGCCCGAGGTAGGCCATGACCAGGTTGACCAGGTTCTTGCGCTTCTCGTCGCTGCCCACGTAGAGCAGGCCGCCGCGCGGCAGCCGCCGCCGGGCCAGCACCTCGGCCACCTCGCTCTCCGGCAGGGGCTCGAAGAAGTCGGGGTCGACGCCGTTGGGGATGACCGCGATCTTCTCGGTCGGCACGTCCAGCAGCAGGTGGGCCTCGCGAGCCGTGTGCTCCGAGACGCAGATCACGCCGTGGGCCGCGCGCACGTGGTCGCGCACCAGCGGCACGTAGTCCGTGCGGATCTCGGCCCGGGTCATGTCGGGGTGCTTGAGGAAGAAGAGGTCGTGCACCGTCACGACCTGGCGAGCCCGCCGTCCGGGCACCAGCAGCGGCGTGGGGGAGTGCACCAGGTCGAGGGCGGCCCCCACCAGCAGGTCGAGGGGCGGCCAGGCCAGGTGGTTCCAGCTGTAGTTCAGGGCCCGCACGGGCAGGCGGCGGTCCACCAGGCTCACGTTGGGGGGCCAGGGGCGCGCGGCGTAGCGCTCCCGCATCGAGGCCGAGAAGTAGTGGAAGCGGTCGTCGGGAGCCAGGCCCGGCAGGCGCGTGGCCAGGGCCAGCACGTAGGAGCCGACGCCGGTCGGGCGCGACAGCGAGGAGCGCACGTCGAGTCCGAAGTGGGCCACGGGCGGGCCGATGATAGCAGGAGTTCGCGCGCCGGCCCGCGCTCCGCGCCGGCCGGCCGTCTGTGCTAACCTTCGTCGCCCGCGCCTCGCGGTGTGAGAGCGCTTCACCCCCTTTTCCGGAGGACGCAACCTTGAAGATCGGAGTGGTCGGGACGGGCTACGTGGGCCTGGTCGTGGGGGCCTGCCTGGCCGAGAACGGCAACAGCGTCGTGTGCGTGGACAACGACCCCGCCAAGGTCGACGCGCTGCGGCGCGGCGAGCTGCCCATCTACGAGCCCGGGCTCGAGGAGATGGTGCCGCGCAACGTGGCCGAGGAGCGGCTGCGCTTCACCACGGACCTGCCGGGCTCCGTGCGCGAGAGCGACATCCTCTTCATCGCGGTGGGCACGCCCCAGGACGAGGACGGGTCGGCCGACCTGACCCACGTGCTGGAGGTGGCGGCCGGCATCGGCCAGGCCATGAACGGCTACAAGATCGTCATCACCAAGTCGACCGTGCCGGTGGGGACGGCCTCGAAGGTCAAGGCCGAGATCGCCAAGCACACGAAGCACCCCTTCGCGGTGGTGGCCAACCCGGAGTTCCTCAAGGAGGGCGTGGCGGTCGACGACTTCCTCAAGCCCGACCGGGTGGTGATCGGCGTGGACGACCCCAAGGTCGAGGCCGTGATGCGCGAGCTGTACGAGCCCTTCGTGCGCACCGGCCACCCGATCCTGGTGATGGACCACGCCTCGGCCGAGCTGACCAAGTACGCCGCCAACGCCATGCTGGCCACGCGCATCTCGTTCATGAACGAGATCGCCAACCTGTGCGACCGGGTCGGGGCCGACGTCCACAGGGTGCGCCACGGCATCGGCACCGACACCCGCATCGGGACCTCGTTCCTGTTCCCGGGCGTGGGCTACGGCGGCTCGTGCTTCCCCAAGGACGTCAAGGCCCTGGTGCGCACCGCCCAGGACTTCGGCGTGCCGATGCGGGTGGTGCAGGCCGTCGAGGACGCCAACGAGATCCAGAAGTCGATCATGGTGCCGCGCGTGGAGGCCTACCTGGGCGGCCTCTCGGGCAAGCAGATCGGCCTGTGGGGCCTGGCCTTCAAGCCCCGCACGGACGACATGCGGGAGGCCCCGGCGCTGGTCGTGATCGACAGGCTGCTGGCGGCCGGGGCCACGGTCAAGGCCTACGACCCCAAGGCCATGAAGGCCGCGCAGCGCGTGCTGGGCGACCGCATCACCTTCTGCCAGCGCAGCTACGACGCGGTCCAGGACGCCGACGCCCTGATGGTCGTGACCGAGTGGGCGGAGTTCCGCGAGCCCGACTTCGACCGGCTCAAGCGCATCATGAAGCGGCCGGCCATCTTCGACGGCCGCAACATCTACAACCCGCAGCACCTCAAGGACCTGGGCTTCCACTACGAGGGCATCGGCCGCCGGTGAGGGTCCTCATCACCGGCGGGGCCGGCTACATCGGGTCCCACGCCGTGCGCGAGTTCCTCGAGGCCGGGCACGAGGTGCGCGTGCTGGACGACTTCTCGGCGGGCCACCGCGCGGCGGTGGCTCCCACGGCGCGCCTCTTCGAGGGCGACCTGGCCGACCCGGCCGTGCTCGGCCCGGCGCTCGAGGGCGTCTCTGCGGTGATCCACTTCGCCGGCCTCCTGAGCGTGGCCGAGTCGGTGGGCCAGCCCGGCAAGTACTACCAGGTCAACGTCGGCAAGGGCCTGGCGCTGCTGGAGGCCATGCGCGCGGCCGGCGTGCGGCGCATCGTCTTCTCCTCGACCTGCGCCACCTACGGCATGCCCGTGCGCGTGCCCATGGACGAGGACCACCCCCAGGACCCGATCAACCCCTACGGCGCCAGCAAGCGCGCCTTCGAGCGGGTGCTGCTGGACTACTCCCGGGCGGGGCTGCTGCGGGGCGCCGCGCTGCGCTACTTCAACGCCGCGGGCTGCCACCCCGACGGCTCGCTGGGCGAGGACCACCGCCCGGAGGAGCACCTCGTCCCGCTGGCCATCGACGCCGCCCTGGGACGCCGTGCCGAGCTGACCATCCACGGCGACGACTACGACACCCCCGACGGCACCTGCGTGCGCGACTACATCCACGTGCGCGACCTGGGGCGGGCCCACGTGGCGGTGCTCGAGGCCCTCGAGCAGGGCGAGGCCTACCAGTATTACAACCTGGGGACCGAGTCCGGCCACTCGGTGCGCGAGGTGATCGAGTGCGTGGCCCGCGTGGCGGGCCGGCCCGTGCCGCACCGCGTCGGCCCGCGGCGTCCCGGCGACCCGCCCCGCCTGGTGGCCTCGGCCGCCAAGCTGCGCGCGGCCACCGGCTTCCGACTGGAGCACGGCAGCCTGGAGGCCAGCGTCGAAACGGCCCTGCGCTGGCGCGAGCGCCACCCGCAGGGCTACGGGGCCCGCGCGTGAGCGGCGCCCGTCCGCCGCGTCCGCAGCCGCTCAAGGACCCGCTGCTGAGCGTGGTCATGCCGGTCTACAACGAGCGCAACACGCTCGAGGAGATCGTCGGCCGCGTGCTGGCCGTGCCGCTGCGCATCGAGCTGGTGGCGGTGGACGACGCCTCCACCGACGGCAGCCGGGAGATCCTCGAGCGGCTGTCGCGGGAGCACGGCTTCCGGGTCTACCGGCAGGAGCGCAACCAGGGCAAGGGCGCCGCGGTGCGACGCGGCATCGCCGAGGCCACGGGCGACATCATCGTGGTGCAGGACGCCGACCTCGAGTACAGCCCCGAGGAGTTCCCCGAGCTGATCGAGCTGATCGTCAAGGGCAAGGCCGACGCGGTCTTCGGCAGCCGCTTCATCGGGCGGCACCGCTGCTTCCTGTTCACGCACTACCTGGCCAACCTGTTCCTCAACCTGGTCACCAACGTGCTCTACAACACGACCATGACCGACATGGAGACCTGCTTCAAGGCGGTGCGCTCCGAGCTGCTCAAGTCGCTGGACCTGCGCAGCGACCGCTTCGGGATCGAGCCCGAGATCACGGCCAAGCTCTTCAAGCGCGGCGCGCGGGTCTACGAGGTGCCCATCACGTACGAGGGGCGCGACTACTCCGAGGGCAAGAAGATCACCTGGAAGGACGGCTTTCCGGCCCTCTGGACGCTGATCAAGTACCGCTTCACCGACTGATGCCGGGCCGCGCGCAGGCCGTGGGGGTCCGGGGGCGCAGCCACGGAGGGACCGTCCATGCCCGCCCGTAGTGGCGTGAGCCCCCGCAGCCCGCGCGCCGGGATTCACTCCCGGCGCGCGCCGGCAGTGGTCGTCTTCGACATGGACGGCACGCTGGTCGACAGCGGCGAGCTGGCGGTGGGCTCCGCTCTCGAGGGGCTGCGGGCCTTCTACGGGCGGCGCGGCCTGCCGCCGGCGCTGCCGACCGCGGGCGAGATCCTCGGCCTGGTGGGCCTGCCCTCGCAGGAGTACTTCGCGCGCCTGCTGCCGGCCGGGCTGAGGGACGCGGCGGAGGAGCTGCACGAGCTGATCACCGACAGCGAGGTGGAGTGGCTGGCGTCCGGGCGCGGGCGGCTGATGCCCGGGGCGCGCGAGACGCTGGCCGAGCTGCGCGCCCGTGGCTGGCGCCTGGCGCTGGTCTCGAACTGCCGGCGGGCCTACTTCGAGGCCAACCTCCGGCACCTGGGGCTGGGGCGGGAGGTCGAGCTGGCGCTCTGCCTCGACGACGCCCCGAGCAAGACGGGCAACGTGCATCGCGCGCTCGCGGCGCTGGGGGCGGAGCGCGGCGTGATGGTGGGCGACCGGGCCGGGGACATCGAGGCCGGGCGCGCGGCCGGCCTGCTCACCGTGGCCTGCCGCTACGGCTTCGGGGACGCGTCCGAGCTGGCGGGCGCCGACCACGCCATCGAGTCGCTCGCGGAGCTGCCGCCGCTGCTGGTCGGGCTGTCCTAGCCGCGCTTGCCCCGGGCTGCCCGGCGGCCCTATAATGGCGGGTCCCAATCCGGTCTAAGACCCTTCACGTCAAGGAGTTCGCCCATCGCCGCGCCGGCCGCCCCGCCGCTCCAGCAAGGCTCCCGACCACGCCCCCGCAGCCAGGGGGTGGCCCGCCGGCTGAGGGACGTGTCGGACGGCGTGCGGGGCAGCGCCCGCGAGCTGCGGCGGCTCTTCGCCTACACGCGCCCCTACCGGCACCTGCTGGCGCTCTCGTGGCTGGCCACGGCCGGCTACGCCGCGGCCGGGGCCCTGCTGGTCGCCACCATCCAGCCGATCTTCGACGACGTGCTCTTCCGCGGCGTCAACGCCGGGCGCGTGGCCCTGACCATCGTGGTGCTGTACGTGGTCAAGGGCCTGTGCTCGTACTTCTCCACCACCCTCGTGGCCCACGCCGGGCAGCGCGCCGTGACCGACCTGCGCAACGCGCTCTACGAGCACATCCTGCAGCAGTCCTTCACCTTCGTCGGGCGCCGCAGCACGGGCTCGCTGATGAGCCACGTGACGCAGGACGTGGAGAAGATCCAGGCCGCCGTCTCGGACCTGGCGGGCGACCTGCTCAAGGAAGGCCTGACGGTGCTGGGCCTGCTGGTGGTGCTGTTCGCGAAGGACTGGCGCCTGGCGGTCTTCGCCCTGGTGGGCATGCCGCTGGCTTTCCACCCGCTGGTGCGCCTGGGCCGCAAGCTGCGGGCCTCGAACGAGACCTCGCTGCGGCGCTGGAAGGACATCTCGGAGATCCTGCAGGAGACCATCTCGGGCTTCCGCGTGGTCAAGGCCTTCGGCATGGAGGGCTTCGAGATCCGGCGCTTCCGGCGCGCGGCCGACCGTCTGTTCCACGTCAACATGCGCATCACCCGCACGGGGGCCGTGCTGCCGCCGCTGATGGAGGCGGTGGGCGGGCTGGCCATCATCGCAGCGCTGTTCTACGGCAGCTGGGCCATCCGCGAGGGGCAGCTGACCACCGGCGCCTTCACCTCGTTCCTGGCGGCGCTGTTCGCCATGTACACGCCCATCAAGCGCCTGTCGCGCCTGAACGCCACCCTGCAGGGGGCCCTGGCCGGCAGCTCCCGCATCTTCGAGGTGCTCGACACCCACGACGAGATCGGCGAGGCCCCGGGGGCCCGCGAGCTGCCGCGCCTGCGGCAGGGGCTGCGCTACGAGCAGGTCGGCTTCCGCTACGCCGACGGCGACGGCGACGTGCTCCGCGGTGTCACCTTCGAGGCCCGGGCGGGCGAGGTGCTGGCCATCGTCGGCACCAGCGGCGCCGGCAAGACCACGCTGGTGAACCTGCTGCCGCGCTTCTACGACGTGACCGACGGCCGCATCACGCTCGACGGCCTCGACGTGCGCGAGGCCACCCTGGCCAGCCTGCGCGGCCAGATCGGCCTGGTGACCCAGGAGACCGTGCTGTTCAACGACACGGTGCGCGCCAACATCGCCTATGGCCACGAGGACGTCGACGAGGCCCGCGTCGAGGCGGCCGCCCGGGCGGCCTTCGCCCACGACTTCATCCTGGACCTGCCGCGGCGCTACGACACGGTCATCGGCGAGCGCGGCAGCCGTCTCTCCGGCGGCCAGCGCCAGCGCATCGCCATCGCCCGGGCGCTGCTCAAGGACCCGCCCATCCTGATCCTCGACGAGGCCACTTCGGCCCTCGACTCCGAGTCCGAGCGGCTGGTGCAGGAGGCGCTCTCGAACCTGATGAAGGGCCGCACCGTGCTGGTCATCGCCCACCGCCTGGCCACCGTGCGCTCGGCCGACCGCATCCTGGTCGTGGACGGAGGCACGGTGGCGGAGGTCGGGACCCACGAGGAGCTGCTGCGGCGCGGCGGCCTCTACGCGCGCCTGCACGAGCTGCAGTTCCGCACCGAGGACCCGGCCGTATGAGCGGCCTGCGCTCCATGACAGGCTTCGGCAGCGCGGCCGTGGAGACGCCCGGGCTGCAAGCGGCGGTCCAGGCTCGCAGCGTCAACCACCGCTTCCTGGACCTGTCCGTGTACGTCCCCCGGCGCCTGGCCTGGCTCGAGCCGCAGCTCAAGGCCGTGGCCCAGGAGCGCGTCCAGCGCGGCAAGCTGGAGCTGTCGTTGCGCGCGGTGGCGCGCGAGGGGGCGGCGCCGGCGGTGGCGGTGCAGGAGGAGCTGGCGGGGGCCTTGGCGGAGGCGCTGCGGGGCCTGCAGCAGCGGCACGGCCTGGCGGGGGAAGTGCGCGTGGCCGACGTGGCGCGCTTCCCGGGCGTGGTCGAGGTGCTCGAGCCGGCGGCCGTGGAGGACCCGGAGCTGGCCGCGGGCCTGGTGGCCCTGGCGCGGCAGGCCCTGGAAGACCTGGACGCCATGCGCCGCCAGGAGGGGCAGGCCCTGGCCGACGAGCTGGGCCGGCTGCTCGACTCGATCGAGCAGGCGGCCGGGCGTCTGGCCACGCTCAGCGACGAGAGCCGCGAGGCCCGGCGGGCCAGCCTGCTGGAGCGGGTGCGCGGCCTGGCGGCCGAGCTGGGCCTCGATGACGCGCGGGTCTACCAGGAGGCGGTGCGGCAGGCGGAGCGCAGCGACGTGGCCGAGGAGCTGCAGCGCCTGGGCAGCCACGTGTCGCAGGCCCGCGAGCTGCTCCTGGCCGGCGGGCCGGTGGGCAAGAAGCTCGACTTCCTGGCGCAGGAGCTGATGCGCGAGGCCAACACCGTGGGCTCCAAGGCCGCCGCGGCTCCCATGCTGCGCGAGGTGGTCGAGCTGAAGGCCGTGATCGAGCGGCTGCGCGAGCAGGTCCAGAATGTCGAGTGAGCGCGAGCCCTGCCTGGTGGTGGTCTCCGGGGCCTCCGGGGCGGGCAAGTCCAGCCTGCTCGAGCGCCTCCTGGCGGCCACCCCCGGGCTGCGCTTCTCGGTCTCGCACGCCACGCGCGCGCCGCGGCCCGGGGAGCGGGACGGCGTCCAGTACCACTTCGTGGACCGGGCCCGCTTCGAGGCGCTGGTGCGCCAGGATGCCTTCCTGGAGTGGGCCGAGGTGCACGGCGACCTCAAGGGCACCTCGCGGGCCGAGCTGGAGCGGGCCCGGGCAGAGGGTGTCGATCTGCTGCTCGACGTGGACGTGCAGGGGGCCGAGCAGGTGCGCCGGCGGCACCCCGACGCGGTCACGATCTTCATCCTGCCGCCCAGCTTCGGGGAGCTCGAGCGCCGCCTGCGGGGGCGGGCCCAGGACAGCGAGGAGGCCATCCGCCGCCGCCTGCGCAACGCGCGCGACGAGATGCGCCGCTTCGAGGAGTACGACTTCGTGGTCGTCAACGACGACCTGGAGCGCTGCGTGGGCGACCTGGTCGCCCTGGTGCGGGCCGCCCGCCTGCGCCGCAGCCGCATGGAACCGGTGGCCCGCGGAGTGCTGGCCACCTTCGAGAGCCAAGGGGAGGAAGAGCCATCATGCAAAGCCTGATCCTGCCGCGCGAGGTGGAGAGCAAGTTCCGCTTCATCGTGGTGGCGGCCCAGCGCGCCAAGCAGGTCCAGAACGGGGCCAAGCCGCGCGTCGAGACCCGCAGCCGCAAGCCCACCCGCGTGGCCATGGCCGAGACGCTGGCCAACGCGGTCTCGTGGGAGCTCAAGGACGAGGTCCTGCCGCCCGTGCTCGAGGCCGAGGTCTCCGGGCAGTAGGCACGCCCGTGCCGACGGTCGTCCTCGGCGTCACCGGCTGCATCGGGGCCTACAAGGCCTGCGAGGTCCTGCGCGAGCTGCAGAAGCGCGAGCTGGACGTGCACGTCGTCATGACGGAGCACGCCACCCGCTTCGTGGCCCCCATGACCTTCGAGGCCCTGTCGCGCCACCCGGTGTTCGTCGACCAGTTCCAGCTGGGCGAGCAGGGCGAGATCCGGCACGTCAGCCTGGCCGACGCGGCCGACCTGCTGCTGGTGGCGCCGGCCACGTCCAACGTGCTGGGCAAGCTCGCCCACGGGATCGCCGACGACGCCCTCAGCACGCTCTACCTGGCCACGCGCGCGCCCGTGGTGCTGGCCCCGGCCATGAACGTGAACATGTTCACCCACGCGGCGGTGCAGGAGAACCTGCGCGCGCTGCGGGCGCGTGGGCACGTGCTGGTCGAGCCCGGCGAGGGCTGGCTGGCCTGCGGCTGGCTCGGCAAGGGCCGGCTGGCCGAGGTGGAGCGCATCGTGGAAGCGGCCCTGGCGGCGCTGGGTCGCCGGCGCGACCTCGTGGGCCAGACCGTGCTGGTCACGGCCGGTCCCACGGTCGAGGACCTCGACCCCGTGCGGTTCGTCTCCAACCGCAGCACGGGGCGCATGGGCTTCCGCCTGGCCGAGGCCGCCCGTGACCGTGGCGCGCGGGTGGTCCTGGTGGCCGGGCCGACCGAGGTCGAGCCGCCGGCCGGGGTCGAGCTGGTCCGCGTGCGCTCGGCCCAGCAGATGCACGACGTGGTGCTGGCCCGCGCCGGCGAGGCGCAGGTGGTCGTGATGGCCGCGGCCGTCTCCGACTACCGTCCCACGCAGGTGGCGGAGCGCAAGGTCAAGAAGTCGGAGGGGCCGATCTCGATCGGGATGGAGCGCACGCCCGACATCCTGAAGGCCCTCGGGGCGCGCAAGCAGGGGAGCTTCCTGGTGGGCTTCGCGGCCGAGACCGACGGGGTCGAGAGCTACGCCCTCGACAAGCTGCGCCGCAAGAACGCCGACCTGATCGTGGCCAACGACGTCTCGCGCGCCGGGCTGGGCTTCGCCAGCGAGTCGAACGCCGCGCTCCTGCTCGACGCCGCTGGCGGGCGCCTGGAGGTGCCGGCCACCAGCAAGCGCGAGCTGGCGGAGCGGGTCTTCGACCGCGTGGCCGAGCTGCGCGCGCGGGGCTGAGGGTGGGCGAGCGCGAGGAGCTGCTGGGGGAGCTGGCCGAGCGCGCGCGCTTCTACCGGACCCTCGACGGCGTGGGCGTCCCGCGGGCGCAGGCGGATGGTAGCAGGTCGATGGGGCGCCGGAGGGTGGCCGCGGAGACAGGTCGCGCGGGCGCGCGGCGAAGGCGAGGGGCGAGGGGCGATCGCAGTGATTGCGCG
>JBDIBD010000116.1:0-11216 GCA_039812725.1 Vicinamibacteria bacterium
CGGCGCGGGCGCGCGCAGGCAGCCCACGAGCACGAGCAGCGCGCTCAGAAGGGCGAGACGAGCTGCCAATTCGGCCCCCGGAACCACAGGCCCGCGACCGTCAACGCCAGCACGGCCAGCGCGACGAGCGCCGCCGCCACGGCCGCGACTCGGTGGCCGCGGCCGAACCAGGCAGCGCCCTCCGGAGCGCGCAGCGGCAGCCAGGGCAGCGCCACGAGGCCGAGCAGCAGCGCGGCGACGACGTACACGAGGCGCGTGTCGTGGCTGACCAGCTCCTGGATCCAGAGCAGGAACCAGGCCGACTTGGCCGGGTTGGGCGGTCGGGCGGGGTCGGCCGGCGCGTCGAGCGGCGCCGGCACGAGGGCCGCCAGGACGAGCAGCGCCAGGAGCCCGGCCAGGAAGGAGCGCCCGACCAGGCGGAAGAGGCGCGGCGAGCTGGGGATGGTGCCGCTCACAGGTAGGGCAGCAGTCCTTTCTGCCGGCGGACGACGAAGAAGTGCAGCATGGTCAGCACCAGGATCGCGAGCGGCAGCACCACCACGTGCAAGGCGTAGAAGCGCAGCAGCGAGAGCGGCCCGCCCACCTGGTCGGGAACCAGCAGGGCGCGGGCCTGCTCGCCGAGCGGCAGCGCCCGCAGCAGCTCCATGCCGGTCTGGGTGGCCCAGTAGGCGAGCTGGTCCATGGGCAGCAGGTAGCCGGTGTAGGCCCCGACCACCGCCAGGGCCAGCAGCGCGCAGCCCACCAGCCAGTTGAAGCGCCGCGGCCGCAGGAAGGCGCCGGTCAGGATCACGCGCAGCGCGTGCAGGGCGACCAGCGCCAGCAGCGCGTGCGAGGCCAGGCGGTGCAAGCTGCGCAGGTACGCGCCGCCCCACACGGAATCCTCGAGGAACCGGATCGACCCGTGGGCGCGCTCGGGGCTGGGCGAGTAGTAGAAGAGCAGCAGCACGCCGCTCGCCAGGAGCGCCAGGAAGGACGTGAAGGCCAGGCCGCCCAGGCAGAACGTGTAGGAGATGGAGAGGTCGGCCTCGCGCACGCGCCGCGGGAAGAGGTGCTTGAGCAGCTCCTTGACCACGGCTCAGCCCCTCCGGGCGAGCGTGACCAGCAGCTCGCCGCCGCGCCGCTCGAGGGCCAGGGGCCGCAGCGCGCTCGGGGCCGGGCCGTTCAGCACCTGCCCCTCGCTGGTGAAGCGGCTGCCGTGGCAGGGGCAGGCGAAGCCCTGCGGCGTGGCCGTGACGGTGCAGCCCAGGTGCGTGCAGGTCAGGTCGAGGGCCTGGAAGCCGTCGCCGCGGCGCACCACGGCGCAGCGCCGCTCCGGCAGCACCAGGGCGCCCTCGTGGGGGACGTCGGCCTCGGCCACGCGCAGCACGTCGGCGCCCGCGCCCGTGCGGCGGGGCGTCAGGAAGCGCCACAGGGCGCCGCCCGCCAGCAGCGACAGGGCTAGCGTGCGGAGCGTGGCTCGCCGGTTCTCAGCAGGTTCTGCCATTGCCTCAGGTGCTCCCGGACGTAGGCGGGGGTCTTGCGGTTCATGAGCGCGTGGCGCTCCTCGGGGAAGAAAGCGCCGTTCACGACGGTCTGGCCGGCCCGGTTCCAGAACGAGCGCAGCGGCAGGCCGTCCTTCTCGAGCTCGTACAGGCGGTCCTGGTCGGGCTCGAGCAGGAAGCGCCGCGGCTGGCCGTGGCAGCCGCCGCAGGCCACCGTGCCGCGCCGCACGGTGTGGGGGAAGAAGGCCTTCCACTCGGCCGCGAGCAGGCGATTGTCGCCACGCTCGTCGCTGGCGAAGAGGATGAACTGGGGCCTCACCGGCGCGACCTTGCCGCGCGCGTCCAGGCCGAGCGGCGGCGCGTCCTGGCGGCGCAGGTAGGCGCTCTTGCGCCAAGGGCCCCAGGCCGGCAGGACCGAGTACAGCTCCCGCTGTCGCTCGTCCCGGGGACGGATCACGAAGGTGCCGTACTCCTGGGCCGACCAGGCCGAGTGGCAGGCCCAGCACTCCATCTGGTCGAGGTGGGCGCGCAGCGCGTGCTCGGGGACCTCGGGCGAGGGCTGCGGATGGCAGTCGACGCAGGTCTTGACCGTGGCGCCGGCCGCCCCGTGCACGCGGTGGCAGTCGGCGCAGCCCAGGCCGCGCTCGGCGTGCAGGTCGGGCAGCATCTTCAGGTACGGCTGGCCCTGGGCCACCGGGCCGCGCTGGTAGCGCTGGTGGTCCTCGCGCGGGGCCTGGCCGTGGTACTCCCAGCCCGTGAAGTAGCCGCGGTGGCAGCGCAGGCAGGCCTCGTCCTTCGGCTTCCCCGCCAGGTGGGCGTCGTCGCCGTGGCAGTCGCGGCAGCCCGAGACGTGGCAGCCCTGGCAGGCGGCCTCGAAGAAGGCCGGCCCCTCCCCGTGGAAGGCCCGCTGCGCGAAGGCCCGCTCGGCAGCGCGGGTGGCCATCGGGCCCGACAGCACGGCCCGGGCCGCCGGGTGGCAGCCCAGGCAGGCCTGGTCGGCGGGCGTCACGGCCGCGGCGGCCGTCTCGGCGGGACGCGCCGAGCGGCAGCCGAGGCTAGCGCCCAGCAGCCAGCAGGCGACGGTGAGTGCTGTCGTCGAGCGCGGCATGGTCCAGCTTCCTGCGATAGATGGGGTCGCTGGCCCGGTCGTGGCAGACCAGGCACAGGTTCACGGCCAGGGTGCGGCGCACCTCCTCGTCGTCCAGCGGCCGGGCGCCCGCGCGCGTGATGGCGGCGTGGGCCACGACCTTTCCGTCCTGCAGGCCGAGGAAGCCGTCCAGGGCCTTCTTCGGGTTCTTCTCGCACAGCAGGGTGCTCTTGACGCTCCCGCGCTCCAGCACGTGCTGGCCGAAGCCCAGGAAGGCCGGGTTCTCGTGGCACTCGGCGCAGCCCACGGCGCGCGGGCCGGTGCCGTGGCCGTCGAAGGCGGCGAAGCGCAGCTGCGGCCGGCCCTTGTAGACCGCCACGTGCTCGTCCAGCGACCTGCGGCCGTCGGCCTCGATCACCGTCACGAAGGTCTGGCAGCCCGGCGTCACGGGCGCGATGCGGCCGCGCGCGTCGAGCGCCAGCGGGAAGGGGTAGAGCGTGCGGGTGTCCTCGGTCTCGCTGAAAGCCCCGGGCGTCTCGCGGTCCTGCACGAAGTCCCAGCCGCCCTCGCGCTTGTCGTACCGGGTGTGACAGCCGTAGCACTGCACCACGCTGCGCGAGTGGCAGGCCACGCAGTCGAGGCGCTCGTGGCCGGCGACGAGGTGCGGGGCGCTGCCCGTGACGACGGGGCTGCGCAGCAGCCGGCCCGCGCGCTTGGTGGCCAGCACGACCTGCCCGTCCTGCTCGAAGACGTTCGAGAACGGCCGGCCCTTGGAGGTGAGCGCCACGCGGGTCCCGGGACGGATCGGATGGCCGTACTGGCGCGACTCGCGCACCGGCGCCTCGTGCTCGCGCTCGACCGGCGCGAAGGCCGGCGGGCGGGTGCCGTCGCCGTGGCAGTCCTCGCAGCGGATCTCGAGCTGGCCGCGCATGTCGGCCGAGGCGTAGCCCTCGCCCATGATCTCGCGCGAGGTGTGGCAGTCGATGCACTCCATCCCGGCCAGGAAGTGCACGTCGGGGGCGACGTGGACGAAGGAGCGCTCGTCGCTGCCGGGCTGCGCCGGCAGCCCGCCGCGGGTGGGCACCAGGCCGTTGTTGCCGTCCATCAGGCCCTGGTACGTTAGCGCGATGCGGCCGCTGCGCTGGTGGCAGCGGAAGCAGGCCTGCATGGGCGGCAGGCCCTGCAGCGCGTGGGTGCGGCCGTAGGGGCTCTTGCCCCGCATGGTCGGGTCGCCGCCGCGGTAGGTCGCGTCGTCGCCGTAGGGCAGGTGGCAGGCGGCACAGCCGGCCGGGTGGCCGGCGCCGTCGAGGCCCTCGTTCTGGCGCGCCACGTGGCAGCGCGAGCAGAACTTCCGATACAGCTCGCCGGAGAGGTGGTCGTGGCCGCTCACGCCCAGCTGCTCGAGCGGCTGGCCGTCGGGGCCGTGCGTGCGCGCCTCGCGCGAGGCGTAGACGGCGCCGGGGGTCTCGCCCTCCCAGGTGGCCTGGATCTGCGCGATCATGCCGCTGTTCGTGTACATCTGGCTGGTCTTGACGCGCTCGAGCTGGTGCTGGTGGCAGCCGCCGCAGCCGCGCTCCCAGCGCACCGGGTGGGAGGCGTTCGAGAGCCCATAGAGGCCGGCGTGGGCGCGCTCCTTGTCCGCCGCGGCGGCGTCGCCGCCGTGGCACGAGACGCAGCCCGAGTGCGAGGCGGAGGCCGGTTCCAGCCCGGCGTGGCACGAGACGCAACGCTCCTGGCTGACGGCGGCCTGCCGCGCACAGCTGGCCAGACCGGCGCACAACAGGGCCAGAAACACCCGTGCGCCGGCCCGGCGTGCCTTGGGGAGCGACACGTCCATGCCCGGTGGAACAGCAGGACCAATGCCACAGGGCCGAGGCCCCAGATGGGGACTCCCGCGCGGCCAGTTGGCCCAGGTGTGTGGTTCCTGGCGCCGAGCTGGCGAAAAAAGTGCGGGGCGCCCTCGCTACTTGCGCAGGTCTGCCTCGACCCAGATGAAGCCGCGGAGGTCGCCCTCCCGGAAGCCCACCGCCCGATCGTCGGGATAGGCTCCCTTCAGGAAGTCCCTCAGCGGCGCCGAGAGCTGGTCGGCCGGGCCGTGGCACTGGCCGCAGGTCACACCCTGGGGGATGGGGCGCAGCAGCCCGACCCGGTCTCCGAGGTCGACCACGACCGGCGCCACCGCGGAGGCCTTCTTCCCCGCGGCGTCGGCCACGAACCGGGCCGCCCAGGACGGCGCCGCGTTGCGCGGGTTTCGCAGCAGGTGGCTGGTCCGCCCGATCCGCACGACCGGGGCGCTGGCCGTCTCGCGCGTCAGGGTCTGCGCCTCGTCGCGGCAGACCGCCACGGCCTGGATCGGCCCACCGCGGCGCAGCTCCTCGGACAGTCGCGCGATCAGTCGCCGCTGGAGCGCATCGGCCGCGGACTGGGCGGCCTCCACGCCGGCGGCCAGGCCGGCCGGGACCTGGTCGAGCCCGTACACGGCCGGCTCCGGGACGGGTCGTGCGCTGGCCAGGACCGACAGGCCCAGGCAGGACGCGAGCAGCAGCCTCTTCATGGGTCCTCTCCCGCGGCCCGGCCGACCGCGCGGCCCGACCGCCGCGAGCCACTCTACCAGTCCCCCGGCTCGCCCGGAGCTTCAGGCCGGGCTCGTCGGTCCCGGCCCGGGGCTGGAGGGCGTTTCCGCTGGCCGGCCCTCGGCCCCCTGGCGTTCGGCCCACTCCAGCTCGGCCTGCTTGACCTCGCGCCACCACTTGAAATGGTGCCGGTAGGCGTAGTGCTCGTTGACCTCGCCGGTGATCATCGAGAAGAAGGCCGGCTTCTCCTCGGGGAAGACCGCGCCCATGTAGACGTGGATCAGCAGCCCCGCCACGACCAGTCCCACCGCGGCGAAGTGCAGCACCACGGCCCAGCCCACCGCCGCGGGCCCGAAGAGCTGGAAGGCCATCACCAGGCCGGTCAGCATGATCACGGGCAGCAGCGAGTAGACGGCCAGGGCGAACAGCTTCTGGCCGGCGTTGTAGACGCCCTGGGGCGGCAGCGGCTCCTGGCTGCGGCCCAGGATGCGCAGCGTGCGCACGATCAGCCAGCGCCAGTCGTCTCGGTCGAGGCCGATCTCCTTCTGCAGCACCTCGCGCGCCAGGAAGGTGCGGAAGCCGAAGACGCCGTAGACCAGGAACACGAAGATCCACAGCAGGCCCAGGTTGACGTGGAAGCGGATCAGGTTGGCGCGCGAGCCGAACAGGCCCTCCACCATCTCCACCAGCCAGGCCGGGGCGAAGCGGAACCAGGGCGACGTGATCAGCGCCAAGCCGGTCAGCAGCTCCAGGCCCCAGACGCTGGCGTTGAACCAGTGCAGCAGCACGATCGCCACCTGGTGCTTCTTCAGGTGCGACTGGAGCATCGACTCCGCCTGCTCGACCGACAGGGGCACGGGCTCGAGGGGCAGCGCGTCAGTCCTCAAAGTCCTTCTCTCCCTTCGCGAGCTGGTTGAAGAAGGCCACCGCCTGCCCGAGGAAGGTGGCCCCCACGGCCGCCAGCACCAGCGGCCTCACGACCCTGCGCCAGCCCTCGCCGGCCGCCGGCAGGCGCGGCTCGCGGGGCGGGAAGCTCTTCTGAACCAGGTCGAGCTGCTGCGCGGTGCCGAGGTAGTAGACGTTGGGCCCCACGGCCACGGCGGGCGTCTCCAGGCGGCGCGCCCCGCGGCCGTAGACCAGCTCGAAGACCTGGCCGTCGCGCTGCTCCAGGTCGCCGAAGTACTTGGCGTGGGCGGTGCACGTGGTCACGCAGGCCGGCTGCTCCCCGTGCGCGACGCGCTCCAGGCAGAAGTCGCACTTGTCGACCTTGCGGCGCCGGGGGTCGATGAAGCGCGCGTCGTACGGGCAGGCCTCGACGCAGAAGCCGCAGCCGATGCAGACCGCCCGGTCGACCGAGACGATGCCGTCGTCGCGCTGCGCCGTGGCCCCCGAGGGGCAGGCCTCGACGCAGGGCGGCCGGTCGCACTGGTTGCACTGGGCCACGAACGGGCTCTGGACCAGGCGCGGGAAGGCCCCCTCGAGCGGGGTCGCGCGCACGTGGGTGCGGGCCTGGCCGGCGGGCACGTCCCACTCGGCGTTGCAGGCCACGGTGCAGGCCTGGCAGCCCACGCAGCGCCTGAGGTCGGTGACGATCGCGTAACGCGCCACGCCGGCCTCCTAGCTCTTCCCGCCGGCCGCGACCGGCCGCACGAAGTTGACGCGCATGCCGGTGCCGCCCATCAGGGGATCGACGGCCACGCGCGACATCAGGGACGTGTCGGAGGCGCCGCGGCCGGAGGCTCGCCGCAGCGCGGTGCCCCCGTGGCCGAAGCCGTGCACGAGGTAGGCGCAGTCGCGGCGGATGCCCTCCGTGACCCGCACCCGCACCGGCCGGCCGCGCAGGCCGTCCTCGTTCTCCAGGACCACCCGCTGGCCGTGGCGCAGGCCCAGCTCCTGGGCCGAGCGCGTGTGCAGCCAGACCTCGTTCTCGGCCATCAGCGCGTGCAGGGCCTCGTTGTTCTGGGTGCGGGCGAAGGAGTGCACGGGCGCGCGACCGTAGATCAGCCGCAGGTAGCCGCGCGGCGGCTCGGCCGGGGGCGTGTAGCGCGGCAGCGGGTCGGCCCCCAGGTCCTTCAGCTCCTGCGAGTACAGCTCGATCTTGCCGCTGCCGGTCGGGAAGTGCGGCTCGTCGTCGGAGGTCCGGTCCTCGAGGTAGGGCCGGCCCGGGAAGGCCAGCGCCCCGCGCGCGCGCAGCTCACTGGCCGACACGCCCATGGGCTCGATCACCGCCGCCAGGTGCTGCTCGGGCGTGTCCCAGGGGAAGAAGTCCGAGAGCCCGAGGCGGCGGGCCAGCTCCTTGGCGATCCACCAGCCGGGCTTCGACTCGTGCAGCGGCTCGACGGCCGGGAAGCGCACGGAGACGAAGGGCTGCTTGGCCGTGGTGACCACCACCGGGGGGTCGTAGCGCTCGAGGTAGGTGGCCTCGGGCAGCACCAGGTCGGCATACGCGGTCTGCTCCACCGGCAACACGTCCACCACCACCATGAGGTCGAGCTTGGCGATGGCCTCGCGCGTGCGCTGGGGCTGCGGGATGCTCTCGAGCACGTTCTGGGCGTAGACGATCCAGCCCTTGATTGGGTAGGGCTTCTCCGTCAGCGTGGCCTCGATCAGCCCGTTGGTCAGCCCCGACTCCTCCGAGGCCAGCGGGTAGGTCGTGCCGGCGCCGTCGGCGCGCTCGCGCGCCGGCTCCGGGAAATCGGGCAGGGCCACGTCGCCGCGCGGGACCGGGGTCGGGAAGAACAGGCCGCCCTTGCGCCCGTAGCTGCCGAGCAGCGCCGTCAGGATGGCCATGGCCCGCGCGCGCTGGGTGTCGTCGCCGTACCAGGTCACGTGCCGGCCGGGGTGCACCACCACCGCAGGCTTGGCCTCGCCCATGGCCCGGGCCGTCTCGCGGATCTGCTCCGCCGGCAGGTCCGTGATGGCCGCAGCCCACTCGGGCGTGAGCTCCTTCACGTGGGCCGCCAGCTCGCGGAAGCCGGTGGCGTGCGCGTCGAGGTAGGCCTGGTCGTAGAGCCCCTCGGCGATCAGCACGTTCATCCAGGCCAGCAGCAGGGCGATGTCGGTGCCCGGGCGGATGGGGAGCCACCAGTCGGCCTTGGACGCCGCCGTCGAGAAGCGGGGATCGACCGCGATCAGCTTGGCGCCGCTGGCCAGGCCGTCGGCGAAGGCCGTGATCTGCGAGGTGAAGACGTTCTCGCCCAGGTGGCTGCCGATCAGCACCACCATCTTCGCGTGCTCGAGGTCCACGGGCTCGGGCGAGCCCAGGCCCTGGCCGAAGGTCAGGCGGTAGCCCACGTCGCGCGGGCCGCGGCACTGGGCGAAGGACGGCTCGCCGCTGTTGGGCGTGCCGTAGGCCTTCATCAGGGTGCCGAAGAAGCGCGAGCCGATGCCGTGCGGGAAGAAGGCCACGCTCTCGGCGCCGTGCTCGGCCTTGATCTTCTTCAGCTTGTCGGCCAGGAAGTCGAGGGCCTCCTCCCAGCTCACCGGCTTGAAGCGCCCCTCGCCACGCTGCCCCACCCGCAGCAGGGGTTGCTTGAGGCGATCGGGGTCGTACAGCAGTCCGGTGCCGGCGTTGCCGCGGGCGCACAGCCGGCCCTTGGTGAGCGGGTGGTCGGGGTTGCCCTCGACCCGCAGCACGCGCCCGTCCTCGACCTCGGCCAGCACGCCGCAGCGCCAGAAGCACATCTCGCACAGGGTGGCCACGGTCTCGACCCGCCGGCCGGCCTTGCGGCCCCTGGGGTGGCCCTGCGCTCCGGCCCGGGAGGCGGCCGCGGCGGCCCCCGTGGCCGCCACGCCGCCCAGGAAGCGGCGCCGCGTCAGGCTGTTGCTCATGGTGGCGCTCCTTCTGGGAACGACACGCGGACGGGCCGGAAGGGGGTCGCGACCGGCCCGCCCGCGCGCCGGGACGTCAACAGCCTTCGGGGACGACCGTGCCCTTCTCGACCACGACCTTCTCGCCCACGGCCAGGGTCGAGGCCTTCTTGGTGTTGAACGCGACGCTGGTGGCGGTGACCTCGACGATCTTGCCCAGTCCGCCCTTGAGCTTGATCCCGGAGCCCTTCTTGACCCAGGCCGGCTTCTCGCCGTCGACGGTGATGTCGACGCGCGTGCCCTTGATGGCGGTGATGGTGCCGTTGAGGGGCGGGTTGGCGGGGGGCGGCGTGGCGGCCAGGGCCAGGCCCGCCGCCAGCAAGGCGACGGCCGCGACGAGGAACGCTCGCTTGGTCATGATGGCCTTCCTGTCTAGAAGATGAACTGCAGCTGCGTCACGAAGGTGTTGAAGTCGCGCTCTTCCTGCTTGTCGAAGGCGGTGTGGGAGTACTCCGCGCTGATCTTCAGGTTCTGGCCCCACACGTAGTAGTGAGCGCCCACGCCCACCCAGTCGACCAGCTCGTCGTAGGTGTCGTCGAGGCGCGCGAAGCGCCACTTCTCGTAGCGCCCGAAGAGCTGCAGGGGCGTGCCCGGGAGCAGGTAGCCGGCCTTGGCGTACCAGCCGTTCTTGCCGCCGTTCAGGCCCACGGCCCCGCTGTCGGGGTCGCCACCCAGGTAGGCCTCGCCCAGGTCGACCTTCTCCCAGGCCGCCGAGAGCGTGACCGTGCCGGCCTTGAACGGGTACTCGAAGTAGCCGTCGGCCGTGTAGCCCTTGTAGTCCTCGGGCTCGACGCGCGTGCTGGCGTCGGTGTAGGCCACCTTGGACTCGAACTGGACGGCGCCGCCGAAGGTCAGCACCTTCTTCTTGCCGAGGTAGGTGCCCTTGTAGCCGTAGCCGTTCTCGGGGTCGAGCAGGGTCACGTGGGCGCGGGCGCTGAAGCGCGGGTTGGAGCCCGGCGAGCTGGCGCCCGAGACGGCCTTGCGCCCTTCCATCGCGTCCAGCCGGTACTGCAGCCTGTCCTCGAAGAAGTTGCCCCAGGCCGCGAGGCCGGTGTCGCGCGTGCTGGTGTAGGCCGTGCGCACGAACAGCGAGCGGTCGAGGGTCAGGGGGTCCTCGCAGGCCTCCAGGTTCTCGCGCGAGAAGTTGTACTTGAACTTGCCGACGCTGAGCTTGAAGCCGGGCTTGAAGTTGAAGCGCACCACGGCGTCGAGCATCTGGAAGTCGCTGCCGGTGCTGCTGCTGGCCACGTCGAGGGCCGTCACGTTGAGGTCCTCGGCGAACTCGGTCTGGACGTACAGGGAGACCACGTCGCCCCAGGCGCCGCGCAGGGCCAGGCGGTTGCGCCGGAAGCCGAAGTTGGTGGTCACGTCCTCGTCGTCGAGGCCGGAGCCCGTGTCCCGCACGGTCATGCGGAACTGGCCCTTGTAGTCGATCTGCAGCAGGCCCTTGTCCTCGGGGCCGAAGACGATCTTGGGGCCCTCGTCGCCCCAGGGCGGGCTGGTCATGCCGTCCTCAGCGCGCACCTGCAGGGCCGGAAACGCGAGCCCGAGCGCCAGCGCGAGCACGGGGCCGATTGCGCGAACCTTCGTCATAGCCGTTCTCCTCTGATGGGGGATGCACCGCACCTTGGTGGACCTGGGCTAGCAGCCGCCGCCGGGCGAGCCGCCCGGACCGCCCGGCGTGCCGGGGCTGGTGCCTCCCTTGGCGGCCATGTAGTCCTTGTCGGCCTGCTCGATCTGGTTGCCCTCGGGCTGGGTCAGCGTGTAGGCGAAGTTGCCGGGCACGAAGGCGTTCTCGCCGGCCACCGGGGCGGGCAACGCGCCCACCGCCCGCGGCGTGCTGGTGCCGGGGCTGACGGAGTCGAAGGCCCACGTGGCCGCCTGCGCGGTGGTCGCGCCGGCCTGGCGGATGCGGGCCACCGAGTAGTTGTTCCACTGGCTCGAGGAGCCGTCGTACATGACGATGTCGCCCTCGGCGACCTCCAGGACGGCGTCGAACAGCACGAAGGTGGGCGAGGCGCTGGTCGAGCTGCCGCACATCACCAGCATCTTCTTGTTGGGGGAGACGAGGGCGTTGGCATCCCCGTTCTTGACCGGCAGGGCCGCCATGCGGGCGATCAGGGTGTTCCGGTCGGGGTACAGGCGGTTGCGGGTGGCCTCGCCATTGACGCGGTCGCTGACGAACTGGAAGCGGCCGCTGCCGCG
>JBDIBD010000117.1:0-11164 GCA_039812725.1 Vicinamibacteria bacterium
GGCCGGGCGGCCTGGCCACGCCGAGCGAGGAGTCCGTCGCCCGGCCCGCGCGCCCGGGGCCTTTCGCGCCCGGGGCCCGACGGGAGTAGGATGGCCGGCGGAGGCGACACCATGAACGTCCTCGTGCTCAACTGCGGCAGCTCCTCCCTGAAGTTCCAGCTGATCGAGACCGACCTCGACCTGATCGACCGCAACGCGGACGTCCAGAAGGCCAAGGGGCAGATCGAGCGCATCGGCAGCGAGGCGCTCATCACGCTGTCTTCCACGGGCAAGCCCACCGCCCGCCGCACGGCGCCCCTGCGCGACCACCGCCTGGCCCTCGACCACGTGCTGCGCTGGCTGGTCTCGAGCGAGCCCTCGGCCCCCGGCCTGGGCTCGCTGGCCGAGATCCACGCCGTCGGCCACCGCATCGTGCACGGCGGCGAGAAGCTGACCCGCTCGGTGCTGATCGACGACGCGGTCATCGACCAGATCGAGGACTGCATCGACCTGGCGCCGCTGCACAACCCGGCCAACCTCAAGGGCATCACGGCCGCGCGCGAGCTGTGCGGCAGCGGCGTCCCCCAGGCGGCCGTGTTCGACACCTCGTTCCACTCGACCATGCCCGACACGTCGTACCTGTACGCCCTGCCCTACCAGCTGTACGTGCGGCACCGCGTGCGGCGCTACGGCTTCCACGGCACCTCGCACCGCTACGTGGCCTACCGCTACCGCCAGCTCACCGGGCGCAGCAAGGAGGACACGCGCATCGTGACGCTGCACCTGGGCAACGGCTGCTCGGCCTGCGCCATCCGCGGCGGAGAGTCGCTCGACACCTCCATGGGCCTGACGCCCCTGGAGGGCCTGGTGATGGGCACCCGCGGCGGCGACATCGACCCCTCCGTGCTCGAGTACCTGCACCACAAGGAGGGCCTGTCGTTCAACGAGCTCGACACGCTGCTCAACAAGCAGTCGGGCCTGCTGGGGCTGTCGGGGCTGACCAACGACATGCGCGACCTGCTGGCGGAGGAGAGCCAGCACCAGGACCGCCGCGCGCGCCTGGCCATCGAGATCTTCTGCCAGCGCGTCAAGAAGTACGTGGGCGCCTACATGGCGCGCATGAACGGCGCCGACGCGCTGGTCTTCACCGGCGGCATCGGCGAGAACTCGGCCGAGATCCGCCGGCGCGTCTGCGCCGACATGGACTTCCTCGGCATCTGCGTGGACCAGGCCCGCAACGAGTCGATGGTGGGCGGCCAGGAGGGCGAGATCTCGCCCGACGGCCAGCGCGTGCGGGTCTTCGTGATCCCCACCAACGAGGAGCTGCTGATCGCGCGCGACACCGTGCGCTGCGTGCGCAACGCGCCGAGGCGCTGGTGAGGGCGGGCCTGAGCGCCGCCGAGCGCTTCAACTCCGCCAGCCACTTCGCGGGGGCGCTCCTGGCGCTGGCCGCCCTGGTGGCGCTGGTCTGGCGCGCGGCGGGCTCCGGCGACCGCACGCGCCTGGCGGGCCTGGCCGTCTACGGCGGCAGCCTGCTGGCGCTCTACACGGCCTCGACCCTGTACCACGCCTGCCAGGGGCGCGTGAAGGCCTGGCTGCGCAAGCTCGACCACCTGGCCATCTACCTGCTCATCGCCGGCACCTACACGCCCTTCGCGCTGCTCAAGCTGCGCGACTCGCTGGGCCTGACGCTCTTGGTGGTGGTCTGGAGCCTGGCGGCGCTGGGGGCCGTGCTCGAGTTCCTGCCGGTCACGCGGGCCCTGTCGGTGGGGCTCTACCTGGCGATGGGCTGGCTGGCCCTCGGCGTGGTGCGCCCGATGGCCGTGGCCCTCGACGCCGCGGGGCTGGCCTGGGTGCTGGCGGGCGGCCTGTGCTACACGCTCGGCACGCTGTTCTACGCCTTCGACAAGCGCTGGCCCGCGGCCCACGGCGTCTTCCACGTCTTCGTGCTGGCCGGCAGCCTGAGCCACTTCGTGGCGGTCTGGGGCTGGGTGGCGTAGGCGCCGCGACCCGGCCGCCCGCGCTATGCTTGCCGGCATGAGCGACACGCGCGTGCCGGCCATCAAGGTGCTGCTGCTGCCCAAGGACACCAACGCCTACGGGACCATCTTCGGCGGCGTGATCCTGTCCCACATCGACCTGGCCTCGGCCGTCGAGGCCCGCAAGCACGGCCACCACAGGTACGTCACCAAGGCCATGCGCGAGGTGGTCTTCGTCGAGCCCGTGCACCTGGGCGACCTGGTCAACTTCTTCACCGAGACCGTGCGCGTGGGCCGCACCTCGGTGACCGTCAAGGTCACGGTCGAGGCCGAGCGCTGGGGCCAGGGCGACGGGCAGCGCACCCGGGTCACCGAGGCCGAGGTGGTGCTGGTGGCGGTGGACGACCGCGGCCAGCCCGTCCCGGTCAAGTCGCCGCCCGCCGGCTCGGCCCGCGCCTGAAGCAGCGGGCAGTCCCGCCCGGCGCCGAGCCCGCCGCGGCTTCGCCGGGGCCCACCCCTTCGCGTAACATGGTCGGATGCCGCTCGACGCCCCGCCCTCCGGCCGGCGCACCCTGAAGGTCGTCTGCCCCCACGACTGTCCCGACACCTGCGTGATGGCCGTGACGGTCGAGGACGGCCGCGCGGTCGCGCTGGGCGGCGACCCGCAGCACCGCTTCACGCAGGGCTTCCTGTGCGCCAAGGTCAACCGCTACCTGGAACGCGTCTACAGCCCGGAGCGGCTGCTGTACCCGCAGCGGCGCGTCGGCCGCAAGGGCGAGGGGCGCTTCGAGCGCGTCTCGTGGGACGAGGCCCTCGACCTGGTGGCGGCCGGCCTGCGCGGCGCGATCGAGCGCCACGGGCCGCAGTCCGTGATGCCGTACTCCTACGCCGGCAACATGGGCCTGCTCTCCTTCGGCTCGATGGACCGGCGCTTCTTCCAGCTGCTGGGCGCCAGCCTGCTCGACCGCACCATCTGCGCCTCGGCCGGCGCGGCCGGCTACAAGGCCACGGTGGGGCGCAGCATCGGCCTCGACCCCGAGGCCATCGTGCAGGCCCGCCTGATCGTGGCCTGGGGCGCCAACATCGTCAGCTCGAACGTGCACCTGTGGCCGTTCGTCGAGGAGGCCCGGCGGCGGGGCGCCAGGCTGGTCACCGTCGACCCCTATCGCTCGCGCACGGCCGAGAAGAGCGACCAGCACCTGGCCCTGCTGCCCGGCACCGACGCCGCCCTGGCGCTGGGGATGATGCACGTGATCTTCCGCGACGGTCTGGAGGACCGCGACTACCTCGAGCGCCACGCGCTGGGCGCCGACGAGCTGCGCGCCCACGTGCGCGACTGGACGCCCCGGCGCGCGGCCGAGGCCACCGGCCTGGAGCCGGCCGCGATCGAGGCCTTCGCGCGCGAGTACGCCACGACGCGGCCCTCGGCCATCCGCATGAACTACGGCCTCAACCGCCACGCGGGCGGCGGCATGGCCGTGCGCGCCATCGCCTGCCTGCCGGCGGTGGTGGGGGCCTGGCGCGACGCGGGCGGCGGCGTGCTGCTCTCGACCTCGGGCACCTTCCCGGTCGACACGGCCGCGCTCGAGCGCCCCGACCTGACGCCGCCGGGGACGCGCACGCTGAACATGAGCGAGCTGGGCCGGCTGCTGAACGACCCGCGGCTCGACCCGCCGGTGGCGGCGCTGTTCGTCTACAACTCGAACCCCGGCGCGGTGGCGCCCGACCAGGAGGCCGTGCGGCGCGGCCTCGCGCGCGAGGACCTGTTCCTGGTCGTGCACGACCTGTTCCAGACCGACACCGCCGACTTCGCCGACGTGCTGCTGCCGGCCACCACCACCCTCGAGCACTACGACCTGCACAAGGCCTACGGCCACCTCGGCCTGAGCCTCTCGCGCCCGGCCATCGCGCCGCTGGGCGAGTGCCTGCCGAACACCGAGCTGTTCCGGCGCCTGGGAGCGCGGATGGGCCTCGACCACCCGGCCCTGCGCGAGAGCGACGAGCAGATGGCGCGCGCGGCGCTGCACTGGGACCATCCCTACCTGCGGGGCATCACCTTCGAGCGCCTCGAGCGCGAGGGCAGCCTGCGGCTGTCGGTCCCCGAGGGCTGGGCGCCCTTCGCGGAGGGCGGCTTCCCCACCCCGTCGGGCAAGTGCGAGCTGGTCTCGGAGAGCCTGGCGCGCGAGGGCCAGCCGGCCCTGCCGGTCTACAACCCGCCGCGCGAGGGGCCCACCAGCAACCCCGGGCTGGCCCGGCGCTTCCCGCTGGCCTTCATCTCGCCGCCGGCCCACCACTTCCTCAACTCGACCTTCTCCGCCCAGCCCGTGCTGATGCGCCGCGAGGGCGAGCCGCGCCTGGTGATCCACCCCGCAGACGCGGCCGCGCGCGGCATCGCCGACGGGCAGATGGTGCGCACCTTCAACGAGCGCGGGGCCTTCCTGTCGAAGGCGCGCGTCTCCACCGACGCCCGCCCGGGCGTGGTGGTGGGCCTGTCGGTCTGGTGGGCCAAGCTGGCCCCGGGCGGACGCAACGCCAACGCCGTGACCAGCTGCGCCCTCACCGACCTGGGCGGCGGCGCCACGTTCTACGACGCGCTGGTCGAGGTCGAGCCGGCCGACCCGGCCGCGACCGGGCCGGTCTAGGACGTGGTCGGGTTCTTCATCGCGGCCACCGTGGTGGCGCTCATGCAGCTGCTGCGCACCCGCGACCGGCGCGTGCTGCCGCTGCTGCTGCTGTTCGTCTGCCTGGCCCAGGCCCACTCGCGCGACTGGCGCGACCCCTGGCGCGACCGCTTCCACTTCCTGGCCGGCGGCTGCGGGCTCGTGCTGCTGCTCATGCTGGGCTCGGCGCACAAGCCCGCCCGCTGAGCGGCCCGCCGCCGTCGGGCGACGACCGTCGTAAGATCCGGCCACGGAGGACCTGGCCATGATCCAGCAGCAGTGGGTGACGACGGCGTTCGGCTTCGAGGGCTACCGCATCAGCGCCAACCGGGGGGTCGTGCGCGGCATCGTGGTGCGCTCGCGCAGCGTGATCGGCAACATCGGCGCCGGCATCCAGGCCATCTTCGGCGGCAACATCACGCTCTACACCGAGCTGTGCGAGCGCGCCCGGCGCGAGGCCTTCGAGCTGATGCTGCAGCACGCCGCCGAGTCGGGCGCCAACGCCGTGATCGGCATGCGCTACGACGCCAACGAGGTCATGCAGGGCATCACCGAGGTGCTGGCCTACGGCACCGCCGTGGTGATCGAGCCCGCGGCCTGAGCCGCCTCCGTCATCCTGAGGCGCCGCCGTCCAGGCCGGCGACGAAGGATCTCTCGGGCTTTGCGACTCGGCAGGTCCTTCGCTCCCCAGCGGGACGGCGTCGCTCAGGACGACGGTTTCTTGGCAGGGTCGACGCCCGACGACGTCACTCGCCGCTCTTGACCTCCGTCCAGAGCCGGTCGTAGAGCGCCGTGGCCGGCCCCAGGTCGCGCAGCAGCTCCAGCCGGTCGAGCACGTCGGCGGGCGGGAAGACGGCCGGGTTGGCGCGCAGCTCGGCGGGCAGCAGCGGCAGGGCCGCGCGGTTGGGCGTGCTGTAGCCGGTGGCCCGGCAGTTGGCGGCGGCCACCTCGGCCTCCAGCGTGAAGTCGATGAAGGCGTGGGCCAGCTCGGGGTGGGGCGCGTCGCGCGGCACCACCAGCGAGTCGATGGCGAAGGTGCCGCCCTCTCTCGGGATGACGTAGTCGAGGTCGCGGTCCTGCTGCATGGCCTTGGCGAACTGCCCGTTCCAGCCCAGCGCCACCCACACGTCCCCCGACAGCAGCACGTCCTCGTAGTTGGAGGAGTTGTAGGTCTTGACCAGCGGCTTCTGGAGCAGCAGCAGGTCGCGGGCCAGCCCCAGCAGGCGCGGGTCGGTCTCGTTGGCGCCGTGGCCCTTCCACTTGAGGGCCGCGGCCACGGCCTCGCGCACGTCGTCCACCACCAGGATGCGCCCCGCGAAGCGCGGGTCCCACAGCGCGCCGAGGGAGTCGATCGGGCCGGCCTTGCGGCGGTTGTAGCCGATGCCGCAGGTGCCCCACAGGTAGGGCACGGAGAAGCGGTTGCCGGGGTCGTGCTCGCGGTCCAGGAGGCGCGGGTCGAGGTTCGACAGGTGCGGCAGGGCCGAGCGGTCGAGGGCCAGCAGGCGGCCCTCGCGCACGAGCTGCTCGACCGGGTAGTTCGAGGGGCACAGCACGTCGTAGCCCGGGTTGCCGGCCTGCAGCTTGGCCAGCATGGCCTCGTTGGTGTCGTAGGTGTCGAGGTTGACGTGCACGCCGTGGCGGCGCTCGAACTCCTTCACCGTCCCGAGGTCGATGTAGTTCGACCAGATGTAGAGGTTCAGGACGCGCTCGCCCGCGGCCCGCCCCCCGGCCAGGAAGGGCGCCACCAGCAGGCCGAGCCCCAGCAGCACGGGCAGGGCCGCGCCGCGCCCGCGCTCCAGCCGCCAGGCCCCGAACAGCAGCACGCCGGTGGCCACCAGCAGCAGGGTCGAGACCGCGTTGATCTCGGGCGTCAGGCCGGTGCGCACCATCGAGTAGATCTCGAGCGGCAGGGTGGTCGAGCCCACGCCGGCCACGAAGCTGGTGATGACGTAGTCGTCGATCGAGAGCGCGAAGACCAGCAGGGCGGCGGCCAGCACGCCGGGCGCGATGCCCGGCAGCGTGACCTTGAAGAAGGTGGTGAAGGGGCCGGCCCCCAGGTCCATGGCGGCCTCCTCCAGGCTGCGGTCGAAGCCCTCCAGCCGGGCCCGCACCACGATCACGGCGTAGGAGAGCGAGAAGGCCACGTGGGCCAGGATCACGGTCAGGAAGCCCAGCCGCAGCCCCAGCGAGGCGAACAGCAGCAGCAGCGACGAGGCCATCACGATCTCGGGCACCACCATCGGCAGCGTCAGCAGCCCCTCGAGGGCCGCCCGGCGACGGAAGCGGTGGCGGTGGAAGGCCAGCGCGGCGGCCGTCCCCACCACGGTGCTGACGGCCGTCGTGGCGGCGGCCACCAGCAGGCTGTTGCGCAGGGCCGTCATCAGGCGCGGGTTGCCCAGCAGCCGGCGGTACCAGTCGAGGGTGAAGCCCTGCCACTCGGAGGTCAGCCGCCCCTGGTTGAACGAGAACACCATCAGCACGACCAGCGGCGCGTACAGGAACACGTAGACCAGGAGCGTCCACAGGGCCAGGAAGGGGGCGCGCGCCTCGCGGCCGCCGGCGCTCATGGGCGGGAGTCTACCCGAGCGCCCGGCGGGCCGGACGGGCCTCCTGCGATAGACTCGCGCGGATTGGGGAAGACATGCGAACGCTGATCGTGACGGGCGGGGCCGGCTTCATCGGCTGCAACTTCGTGCGCCACGCGCTGCAGGAGACCCAGGACCGCGTGGTGGTGCTCGACAAGCTGACCTACGCGGGCAACCTGGAGAGCCTGGCCGACGTGCGCGCCCACCCGCGTTTCGCCTTCGTGCAGGGCGACATCGCCGACCGGGCGGCGGTGCGGGCGCTGTTCCGCGAGCAGCGCCCGGCCGCGCTGGTGAACTTCGCGGCCGAGACCCACGTGGACCGCTCGATCGACGACCCGGGCGACTTCGTGCACACCAACCTGGTCGGCACCTACGAGCTGCTCGAGGCGGCCCGCGGCTTCCTGCGCGAGCAGGACCCGGCCGCCCGCGAGGAGTTCCGCTTCCTGCACGTCTCGACCGACGAGGTCTACGGCACGCTGGGGCCCGACGGGGCCTTCAGCGAGACGACGCCCTACGCGCCCAACTCGCCCTACGCCGCCAGCAAGGCCGGGGCCGACCACCTGGTGCGGGCCTACCACGAGACCTTCGGGCTGCCCGTGCTGGTGACCAACTGCTCGAACAACTACGGCCCCTTCCAGTACCCCGAGAAGCTCATCCCGCTGATGATCCTGAACGCCCTCGACGGCCGCTCGCTGCCGATCTACGGCGACGGGGCCAACGTGCGCGACTGGCTCTACGTCGAGGACCACTGCGCCGGCATCCTGCTGGCCCTGCGGCGCGGCGTGCCGGGGCAGAAGTACAACATCGGCGGCGGCAACGAGCGCCGCAACCTCGAGGTGGTGGACGCGCTCTGCGCGGCCCTCGAGGCCTTTCGCCCGGCGGCCAGCAACCCGGCCCTGCAGGCCCGCGGCCTGAGCTCGTACACGCAGCTCAAGGCCTTCGTCCCCGACCGGCCCGGCCACGACAAGCGCTACGCCATCGACGCCTCCAAGGTCCGGCGCGAGCTGGGCTGGTCGCCGCGGCACGCCTTCGAGGACGGCCTGCGCCGCACCGTGCGGTGGTACCTGGACCACGCGGCCTGGTGCCAGGCCGTGCAGAAGGGCAAGTACGAGCGCCAGCGGCTGGGGCTCGGCTGAGGGTGCGGTCCGAGCTCTACGTCAGCACCGACGTCGAAGCCGACGGGCCGATCCCGGGACCGCACTCGATGCTGTCGTTCGCCTCCGTGGCCTTCGTGCTCGAGCTGGACGAGGCCGGCGCGCGCCCGGTCGGGTTCCGGGAGGCCGGCAGCTTCAGCCGCAACCTGGAGACGCTGCCCGGCGCGGCCGGCGCGCCCGAGACCATGGCCTTCTGGCGCGACCACCCGGCGGCCTGGGAGGCCACGCGCCTCGACCCGCAGCCGCCCGAGGCGGCCCTGCGGGAGTACGTGGCCTGGCTGGCGGAGTTGGAGCGCGAGGCCGTCCCCGGGCGGCGGCTGCGGCCGGTGTTCGTGGCCTACCCGGCCGGCTTCGACTTCAGCTTCGTGCACTGGTACCTGGTGCGCTACGCGGGCCGCTCGCCCTTCAGCTTCGCCGCCCTCGACGTCAAGAGCTACGCCATGGCCGTGCTGCGCTCGTCGTTCCGCGGCGCGGCCAAGTCGCGCTTCCCGCGCGAGTGGTTCGGGCCCCAGCGCCACACCCACGTGGCCCTCGACGACGCGCGCGAGCAGGGCGAGCTGTTCTGCCGCATGCTGATCGCCCACCACGCGCCTTCGTCATCCTGAGGCGCCGCCGTCCGAGTCGGCGACGAAGGATCTCTCGGGCTGTACGACGCGCCAGATCCTTCGCTCCCCAGCCGGACGGCGTCGCTCAGGATGACGGCTTCGCGGTGGCGCAACCCGGAACCGCCTACCGGCGGGCAGGCAGAAGGACCCCTTTGAGGGGGGCGGGGTAGGTTGGGGTGGGGTTTGGGTTGGCGGGAGGGGGCGCTGAGCGCCGCCCTGTTGACTCGTTAGACGCCCCGGGCCCCGGTTCTGTTGCACGCGGGGTGTCAAGGAACGTGAAGAGGCTGAAAAACCCTTGCAGCGGGGTGACCTGGCTCACGTTCGACGTTGCCCCAGGCGCTCCAGCGCCCAGCGCGCGTGCTCCTGGACCAGCGCGTCCTCGTCGGCGGCGAGGCGCTCGAGGGCCGCCCGGGCTCCGGGGCCGCCGGCGTTGCCGAGCGCCACCGCCACGTTGCGCAGCAGGCCCCGGAGCTTGGCGCGCTTGACCGGGCTCCTGCGGAAGCGCGCCGCGAAGCCCTCGGTGTCGAGCTGCGCCAGCTCGGCCAGCTCGGGCGCCAGGAGGCCCGGGCGCGGCTCGAACTCCGCGCCGCCGCGGTGCCGCCGCCGCCGGTTCCACGGGCAGACGTCCTGGCAGATGTCGCAGCCGAAGGCGTGGCGCCCCAGCGGCTCGCGCAGCGCCTCCGGGATCGGGCCGCGCTGCTCGATGGTCAGGTAGCTGATGCAGCGCGTGGCGTCGAGCTGGTACGGGGCGGGCAAGGCCCCGGTGGGACAGGCCTCGAGGCAGGCGGTGCACGAGCCGCACAGGTCGCGCAGGGGCGCGTCGGGGGCCAGTTCGAGGTCGGTCACCAGCTCGCCGAGGAAGAACCACGAGCCGTGTTCCGGGTGCAGCAGGCAGGTGTTCTTGCCCCAGGCCCCCAGGCCGGCGGCGGCCGCGTAGGCGCGCTCGACCAGCGGGCCGGTGTCGGCGTAGGCCCGCCACTGGAACGGCCCCAGGCGCTCGGCCAGGGCCGCGGCCAGCCGCTCGAGGCGGGCCTTCATGACGTCGTGGTAGTCGTCGCCCCAGGCGTAGCGGGAGACCCAGCCGCGCTCCCCCGGCGCGTCCGTCGAGTAGGGGCCGGGGGTGTCGTACTGCAGCCCGACGCACAGCAGCGCGCGCGCCCACGGGAAGGCCACGCGCGCGTCGGAGCGCTTCTCGACCTGCCCGCTGAGGTAGGCCATCTCCCCGGCCCGGCCGGCCGCCACCCAGGCCGCGAAGGCGGGAAGCTCGGGCGGCGGCGCGGGCGAGGCCACCCCCGCGAGGTCGAAGCCGGCCTCGCGCGCCAGGCTCCTGGCCAGCGCCGCGCGCGCCTCGGGCGTCACGCGGCCCGCGCCCAGCGCCGCAGCAGCGCGATCTCGCGCTTCCAGCCCGCCATCCCCGAGGGGGTCTCGAGCACCATCGGCAGGCCCGCGAAGCGCAGGTCGCGCACCAGGCGCCGGAAGAAGGGCCGGCCCAGGTGCCCGGCCCCGATGGCCGCGTGGCGATCGAGGCGGCTGCCCAGCGGCGCCCGGGCGTCGTTGAGGTGAAAGGCGGTCACGCGCCGCAGGCCGACCTCGCCGTGAAGCCGCGCCAGGACGCGCTCGAAGCCTGCCTCCGTCGCGATCTCGTGCCCGGCCGCCAGCAGGTGGCAGGTGTCCAGGCAGATGCCCAGCCGCGGGCCGCAGGCGGCGCGCTCCAGCACGAAGGCCAGGTGCGCGAAGTCGTGGCCCAGGCACGAGCCCTGGCCCGCCGTGACCTCGAGCGTCGGCTGCACCGAGAGCCCCGGCAGCGAGCCGACGATCTCGTCCAGGCTCTCGACCAGCCGCCGCAGCCCCTCCGCCTCGCCGGCGCCCATGTGCGCGCCCGGGTGGAAGACCAGCTGCGAGACGCCCAGGGCCTGGCAGCGCTCGAGGTCGGCCCGGAAGGCGGCCCGGCTCTTGCGCAGCAGCTCGGGGTCGGGGCTCGCCAGGTTGACGAGGTACGAGCCGTGGGCCACGACCACCCGGACGCCCGAGGCCGCCAGGGCCGCCCGGAAGGCGGCCGCCTCCGCGGCGACGACCGGCCGCGCCTGCCACTGCACCTGGTTGCGCGTGAAGATCTGGATCGCGTCGGCGCGCAGGTCGCGCCCGTGCGCCGGGGCCCGCTCGAGCCCGCCGGCCGTGGGCACGTGCGCGCCGAGCAGCGGG
>JBDIBD010000118.1:0-11109 GCA_039812725.1 Vicinamibacteria bacterium
CCGCGGCCTCGGCCGCCGCGGCCTCGGCGCCCCGCCCGCGCTCCTCGCGCAGCTCGCGCCAGGCCCGCGAGAAGAGGAACGGGTAGAGCCCGTTCGACTCCTCGAACTCGCGCTTCACGTCCTCGTTCTTGGTGTGGTAGTACTCGCGGATCAGGCACTTGATCCGCAGCACCTGGCGCTGCTCCTTCTCCTCGATGAGCTGGCGCGCCTCCCCCGCCAGCTGCTGGATGCGGGCCTGCACGACGCCGTTGTGCGCGTGGCTGCGGACGTCCTCGAGGTCGTGGTCGCGGCCGTGCACGATGCGCGCGTTGGCCTCGCCGTAGTTGGCGTAGATCACCACGTTGAGGCGCCGCACCGAGCGCTCCGTGACGCGGTCGAGCACCGGGCCGCGGTCCTCGATCTGGACGTGGTAGAGCGTCCCCGAGCTGGAGGTGTAGTTCTGGTTGACCCCCCCCACCTTGCAGAGCTGCGCGTCGATCGGGCCGTCAGCCGCGGGGGTGTTCTGCTCCGCCAAGCGCGATGGAACCTTTGAGGAATCTCCGGCGCGGAGTGTAACAGCTTCATCCAGCGAAGGAAACGCCCGCCGACCTGGGTCCCTTCGCAGCGAGGCGCGTTCTCGGCTCTCGCTATATATGAGTCTCGCTTACTCATATAAAATGCTTGACAGCTGCTAATAGTCGACCTATATTCCGATTGGAACCGCCCCGGGAGGGACAGTTCCAGGAGGACTGAGGAGATGAGCAAGGTTGTCGGCATCGACCTGGGCACGACCAACTCGGTCGTGGCGGTTCTCGAAGGCTCCGAGCCCACGGTGATCCCGAACGCGGAGGGCGGCCGCACCACGCCGTCGGTGGTGGCCTTCAACAAGGACGGCGAGCGGCTGGTCGGCCAGGTGGCCAAGCGCCAGGCGGTCACGAACCCCGAGAACACCGTCTACTCCATCAAGCGCTTCATGGGGCGCCGCTACTCGGAGGTCTCCGAGGAGCAGAAGATGGTGCCCTTCAAGGTCACCGAGGCGGGCAACGACGTGCGCGTGGAAGTGCGCGGCAAGCTCTACTCCCCGCCCGAGATCTCGGCCATGGTGCTGCAGAAGCTCAAGCAGTCGGCCGAGGACTTCCTGGGCGAGAAGGTCACCCGGGCCGTGATCACGGTGCCGGCCTACTTCAACGACGCGCAGCGGCAGGCCACCAAGGACGCGGGCAAGATCGCCGGGCTCGAGGTGCTGCGCATCGTCAACGAGCCCACGGCGGCGGCGCTGGCCTACGGGCTCGACAAGAAGAAGGACGAGACCATCGCGGTCTACGACTTCGGGGGCGGGACCTTCGACATCTCGGTGCTGGAGGTGGGCGAGGGCGTGGTGGAGGTCAAGGCCACCGGCGGCGACACGCACCTGGGCGGGGACAACCTGGACCAGCGCGTGATCGAGTGGATCGTGTCGGAGTTCAAGCGCGAGCAGGGCATCGACCTGTCGAAGGACAAGATGGCCCTTCAGCGCCTGAAGGAAGCGGCCGAGAAGGCCAAGTGCGAGCTGTCGACCACGCTGGAGACGGAGATCAACCTGCCCTTCGTGACGGCCGACGCGTCGGGGCCCAAGCACCTGGTGCTGAAGCTGACGCGCTCGAAGTTCGAGCAGCTGGTGGAGGACCTGCTGGTGCGCACGATGGGTCCGGTCAAGCAGTGCCTGGCCGACGCCGGGCTGAAGCCCGGGGAGATCGACGAGGTGGTGCTGGTGGGGGGCTCGACGCGCATCCCGAAGCTGCAGGCGCTGGTGCGCGAGTTCTTCGGCAAGGAGCCGCACAAGGGCGTCAACCCCGACGAGGTCGTGGCGGTGGGGGCGGCCGTGCAGGCCGGCATCCTCACCGGCGACGTCAAGGACGTGCTGCTGCTCGACGTCACGCCGCTGTCGCTCGGGGTCGAGACCCTGGGCGGCGTCATGACGCGCCTGATCGAGCGCAACACCACCATCCCCACCAAGAAGACCGAGACCTTCTCCACGGCGGCCGACAACCAGACCTCGGTCGAGATCCACGTGCTGCAGGGCGAGCGCGAGATGGCGCGCGACAACCGCACGCTGGGCAAGTTCCAGCTGGTGGGGCTGCCGCCGGCGCCGCGCGGCGTGCCGCAGATCGAGGTCGTCTTCGACATCGACGCCAACGGCATCCTGAACGTCTCGGCCAAGGACCACGCCACGGGCAAGCAGCAGGCCATCACCATCACGAGCTCGTCCGGGCTGGCCAAGGACGAGGTCGAGCGCATGGTCAAGGACGCCGCCGCGCACGCCGACGAGGACAAGCAGCGCCGCGAGCGGGCGGACCTGCGCAACCAGGTCGACAGCCTGGCCTACCAGCTCGAGAAGCTGGCCGGCGAGAGCAAGGACAAGCTCTCCGCCGAGCAGCAGTCGGAGGCCGCGCAGGCCGTGGCCGAGGCCAGGATGGCCGCCGAGGGCGAGGACCTGGCCGCCCTGCGCGCCGCCCACGAGCGGCTGCAGAAGCTGAGCCACGGCCTGGCCGAGACGCTCTACAAGCAGGCCTCCACCGCCGCCCCTTCGGGCGGCGAGAAGGCCGGTGGGGCCGCGTCCAGGGAGGACGTGGTCGACGCGGAGTACACCGTCAAGAACTGAACCCGGCGGGCCGCCGGCCCGCCCACGGGGGTTGCATTGAGGAGGAGTGAAATGGCCATCGTTCGCTGGGAGCCGTTCCGCGATCTCCTGGCCATCCAGGATCGCATGAACCGCATTTTCGACGAGTCGTTCCGCGGCATCAACCGACCGACCGACGACGACTGGGCGCTGGGGGGCGCCTGGGCGCCGCTGGTGGACATCTACGAGCGCGAGGGCAACATCGAGCTCAAGGCCGAGCTGCCCGGCATCGACCCCAAGGACGTCGACGTGCGGGTGGAGAACAACGTCCTGACCCTGCGCGGCGAGCGCAAGGTCGACCGCGAGGTCAAGCGCGAGAGCTACCACCGCGTGGAGCGCGCCTACGGCTCGTTCTCGCGCTCGTTCACGCTGCCGACCGTGGTGGACACGGAGAAGATCAAGGCCGAGTACCGCGACGGCGTGCTGCACCTGACGCTGCCCAAGAAGGAAGAGGCCAAGCCGCGCCAGATCAACATCAAGATCTCGTGATCACCAGCGCCTGAGTTTCCGGCCGGCCGTGCCGGGGCAGCCCCGGGACGGCCGGCCCTGTCCGCGTTCTGACGAACCGGGGAGGAGCGAGAACATGTCGAAGCCCAACGTCAAGCCGCTGCGCGACCGCCTGCTGGCGCGGCGCCTCGAGGAGCAGGAGCAGAAGGTCGGCGGGATCATCATCCCCGACTCGGCCAAGGAGAAGCCCATGCAGGCCGAGGTCATCAGCGTCGGCTCGGGCCGCCTGCTGGACAACGGCGAGCGGCTGGCCCCGTCCCTGAAGGCCGGCGACCGCATCCTGGTCGGCAAGTGGTCGGGCAGCGAGGTCAAGATCGACGGCGAGGAGTACCTCATCCTCAAGGAGGACGAGGTGCTGGGAATCCTCGAGGGCTGAGGCGGCGAAAGGGAAGATCGGAGGAAGTCAGAGATGGCGAAGGACATCGTCTACAGGGAGGACGCCCGCGGCGCGATCCTGCGGGGCGTCAACGCGCTGGCCGACGCGGTCAAGGTCACGCTCGGCCCCAAGGGCCGCAACGTGGTTCTGGACAAGAAGTTCGGCTCGCCGCTGATCACCAAGGACGGGGTCACGGTGGCCAAGGAGATCGACCTCAAGGACCCCATGCAGAACCTCGGGGCGCGCATGGTGCGCGAGGTGGCGAGCAAGACCTCCGACGTGGCCGGGGACGGCACCACCACCGCCACGGTGCTGGCCCAGGCCATCTTCCGCGAGGGCGTCAAGCACGTCACGGCCGGCGCCAACCCGATGGAGCTGAAGCGCGGCATCGAGAAGGCCGTGGCGGCCGTGACCGGCGAGCTCGAGAAGCTCAGCAAGCCCGTCAAGGGCCAGATGATCGCCCAGGTCGGGACGATCTCGGCCAACAGCGACGAGACCATCGGCAGCATCATCGCCGAGGCCATGGAGAAGGTCGGCAAGGACGGCGTCATCACGGTCGAGGAGTCGAAGTCGATGGAGACCTCCCTCGAGGTGGTGGAGGGCATGCGCTTCGACCGCGGCTACCTGTCGCCCTACTTCGTGACCGACGCCGAGCGCATGGAGGCCGTGCTCGAGAACCCCTACGTGCTGGCCTTCGAGAAGAAGATCTCGAGCATGAAGGACCTGCTGCCCGTGCTGGAGAAGGTGGCCCAGCAGGGCGCGCCGCTGCTCCTGATCGCCGAGGACGTGGAGGGCGAGGCCCTGGCCACGCTGGTGGTCAACAAGCTGCGCGGCACCCTGAAGGTGGCCGCGGTCAAGGCGCCGGGCTACGGCGACCGGCGCAAGGCCATGCTGGAGGACATCGCCGTCCTGACCGGCGGCCGGGCCATCACCGAGGACCTGGGCCTGAAGCTCGAGAACCTCAAGCTCGAGGACCTGGGCCGGGCCAAGAAGGTCACGATCGACAAGGACAACACCACCCTCATCGAGGGCTCCGGCAAGGCCAGGGACGTCGAGGGCCGCGTCAAGCAGATCCGCACCCAGATCGACGAGACCACCTCGGACTACGACCGCGAGAAGCTGCAGGAGCGGCTGGCCAAGCTGGTGGGCGGCGTGGCCGTCATCAAGGTCGGGGCCGCGACCGAGACCGAGATGAAGGAGAAGAAGGCCCGCGTCGAGGACGCCATGCACGCCACCAAGGCGGCCGTCGAAGAGGGCATCGTCCCCGGCGGCGGGGTGGCCCTGCTGCGCTCGCTGCCGGCCCTCGAGGCCCTCGCGCGGGACGCAAGCCTGTCTCACGACGCCCGCAGCGGTGTGGCGATCGTGCGCCGGGCGGCCGAGGAGCCGCTGCGCTGGATCGCCAACAACGCCGGCCAGGAGGGCAACATCGTGGTCGGCAAGGTCAAGGAGCTGGCCACGGAGCACGGCTACAACGCCCGCGCCGACCGCTTCGAGAACCTGATCGAGGCCGGTGTGATCGATCCCACCAAGGTGGTGCGCTTCGCGTTGCAGAATGCGGCCTCCGTGGCGGCGCTGCTGCTGACCACCGAGGCCGTGGTGGCCGACGTCCCGGAGAAGAAGAAGGCGCCCGCCATGCCCGCGCCGGGCATGGACGACTACTGAGGCCGTGACCCGGCCCGGGTGAGACGGCGCACAACTTTTCACCCGGGCCGGGCGTAGTCCCGTTGCCGGATGGGTGTACAAAGCCGCTGGCACGCCCCTTGCGTCTCAGGGGCCGGGGGGCGGCCCGAGAGTCCGCCCTCGAGGACGGTCGAAAAGGAAGGCGGCCCTGGTGGCCGCGGAGGACGATGGAGCCCATGACGACGCGCACCCGCTGGATCGCGATCTTCTTCTCGGTGACCATGGCCGCCATGCTGGCCGGCGCGCTGGCCACGCAGGTGCGCCAGCCCGGCGCCGGCAGCGCCCGCGCCGCGGAGCCCGTCGCGGGCGAGGCCGCGTCGGCCCGACCCGCCCCGCGCCTGGCCATGGACGACTTCCGCCAGATCGCGAAAGACCTCACGCCCGGAGTGGTCAACATCAGCACGCGCAAGGTCGAGCGCCGCAAGGGCGGCAAGGACCCGTTCCGTGAGTTCTTCGGCGACGACATGATGGACCGCTTCGGCGGCCAGGGTCAGAGCCCGCGCACCCAGACCAGCCTGGGCTCCGGCTTCGTGATCGACAAGGACGGCTACGTCCTCACCAACCGCCACGTCATCGACGAGGCCGACGAGATCCAGGTGACCCTGGCCGACGGCCGGACCACCTACGACGCCCGCCTGGTCGGGAAGGACGCCCGGACCGACGTGGCCCTGCTCAAGATCGAGCCGAAGGCGGCCCTGACGGTGCTGCCGCTGGGCGACTCCGACAAGGTCGAGGTGGCCGAGTGGGTCATGGCCATCGGCAGCCCCTTCGGCCTGGGCTCGACCGTGACGGTCGGGGTGGTGTCCTACAAGGGCCGCGACCTCGTGCTCGGCCAGCGCAACACCTCCGTGGAGATGATCCAGACCGACGCGGCCATCAACCCCGGCAACTCCGGCGGCCCGCTGGTCAACGCCCGCGGCGAGGTGGTGGGCATCAACACCCTCATCATGACCCAGACCGGCGGCTCGGCAGGCGTGGGCTTCGCGGTGCCGATCAACGCGGCCAAGCTGATCCTGCCGCAGCTGCGCGAGAAGGGCCGCGTGACGCGCGGCTGGCTGGGCGTGACGATCCAGAACGTCAGCGAGGACATGGCCAGGAGCTACAAGCTCTCGGAGGCCCGCGGCGCCATCGTGACCGACCTCGACGAGCGCGGCCCGGCCGCCAAGGCCGGCGTCGAGCCCGGCGACATCGTGCTGGAGGCCGACGGCCGACGCATCGAGGACAACAGCGACCTGTCGTCGTACATCTCGTCGCTGGCGCCGGGGACGAGCGTCAAGCTGCGCCTGTTCCGCAACGGCGGGGAGAAGCAGCTGTCGGTCGCGCTGGGGACCTTCCCCGACGACGACGCCGAGCGCGCCCCCTCGAAGGAGCGCCGCGGCTCCGACCTGGGCATGTCGCTGCGCGACCTGACGCCCCAGCTGGCCGAGCGACTGGACCTGCCGCGCGACACGCGCGGCGTGGTGGTGATGGACGTGGAGGCCGGAGAGCCCGCCGAGCGCGCCGGCCTGCAGCACGGGGACGTGATCGTGAGCGTGAACGGCGCGGCCGTGCAGGACGTGGACCAGCTCGAGTCCGAGATCGAGCGCGCCCGTCCCGACGGCCTGGCGCGGCTGCGCGTGCGGCGCGGCGCCGGCCACACGTTCCTGATCATCCGCCTGAAGTGAGGCGAGCGTCTCGGGAGGGAGGCCCGTCATGACACGCAAGAAGAGGGTCGACGACGGTCGCACCGCCGTGCTGCGGTCGCAGCTCGAGGGCCGCCGGCGCGAGTTGCTGCGGCACCTGCGCTCGCTGCGCGAGGACCTGCCGGCCGAGGCCCTGGGGGTGCGCGACACCGAGGAACAGAGCGTCGACGACCTGGTCCAGGAGATGGACCTGGCGCTGATGCAGATGAAGTCCGAGACGCTGGCCAAGATCGACGACGCCCTGAGGCGCCTGGAGGCCGGCACCTACGGCCGCTGCGGCGACTGCGCGGCCGAGATCTCGGCCGCGCGGCTGAAGGCGCTGCCCTTCGCCGACCGCTGCCGCGACTGCCAGGAGGCCCTGGAAGACGAGCAGCGCGAGGCCGAGCACGGCGCCAGCAGCCGGGCCTTCCTGCAGTTCCTGTTCGCCGGCGAGGGCGCCCGCTGAGCGCCGAGGAGACCAGATGAGCGACAACGAGCGCAAGCCCGACTTCGAGTCGGGCGGCGTGCACGAGGTCAACCTGCACGAGCTGCCCGGCGAGCTGGGCATCCTGCCGCTGCGCGACACGATCCTCTTCCCGCACGCCATCCTGCCGCTGGCGGTGGCGCGGGAGAGCAGCGTGGCCCTGGTGCACGACGCGGTGCGCGAGCGCAAGGTCATCGGCGTGGTGACCCAGCGCGACCCGGCCGTGGACGACCCGGTCGAGAGCGACCTCTACCGGGTCGGGACGCTGACCCACATCCACAAGATGTTCAAGTTCCCCGACGGGTCGCTGCGCCTGGTGGTGCAGGGCGTGCAGCGCTTCCGCGTGCTGCAGGTGACCCAGTACCGGCCCTTCGTGCGGGCCCAGATCGAGCTGCTCAAGGACGTCTTCCCGCCCGAGCAGGAGATCGAGGTGCGGGCCCTGGCGCAGAGCGCGCTGGGCCTGTTCCAGCGCATCGTCGAGCTCTCCCCGACCCTGTCGGACGAGCTCTCGACGCTGGCCTCCAACATCCAGGAGCCCTCGCGCCTGGCCGACTTCGTGACCGGCAGCCTGCAGTCGCTCAACACCGCCCAGAAGCAGGAGCTGCTGGAGGTGCTGGAGGTGCGCACGCGCCTCGACCGGCTCAACAAGGTGCTGGTCAAGGACCTCGAGGTGCTGGAGGTCGGCAACAAGATCCAGAGCCAGGTCAAGACCGAGCTGCAGAAGAACCAGCGCGAGTACTACCTGCGCGAGCAGATGAAGGCCATCCAGAAGGAGCTCGGCGAGGGCGACGACCAGCAGCGCGAGATGAACGAGCTGCGCGACAAGGTCGAGAAGGCCGGCATGAGCGAGGAGGCCAAGAAGGAGGCCCTGCGCGAGCTCGACCGGCTCTCGAAGATGTCGCCGGCGGCGGCCGAGTACACCGTCACGCGCACCTACCTGGACTGGCTGGTGGCGCTGCCCTGGCAGAAGCGCAGCGAGCACGAGATCGACATCGTCAAGGCCAAGGAAGTCCTCGACAACGACCACTACGACCTGGAGAAGGTCAAGGAGCGCATCCTCGAGTACCTGGCGGTGCGCCGGATGAAGCCCGACATCAAGGGCCCGATCCTGTGCTTCGTGGGCCCCCCCGGCGTGGGCAAGACCAGCCTGGGCCGCTCGATCGCCTCGTCCCTGGGACGCAAGTTCCACCGCATCAGCCTGGGCGGCATGCGCGACGAGGCCGAGATCCGCGGCCACCGGCGGACCTACATCGGGGCCCTGCCGGGCCAGATCATCCAGGGCCTGCGGCGGGCCGAGACCAAGAACCCGGTGTTCATGCTGGACGAGGTCGACAAGCTGGGCGCCGACTTCCGCGGCGACCCCTCGGCGGCCCTGCTGGAGGTGCTCGACCCCGAGCAGAACTTCAGCTTCAAGGACCACTACATCGACCTGCCCTTCGACCTGTCCGAGGTGCTCTTCATTTGCACCGCCAACATCCTCGACACGGTGCCGCCCGCCCTGCGCGACCGCATGGAGGTCATCCGCCTGGCCGGCTACACCGAGGAGGACAAGCTGCACATCGCGCGGCGGCACCTGATCCCGCGCCAGATCGAGAACCACGGCCTCAAGCCCGAGCAGGTGGCCTTCGGCGACGACTCGCTCAAGAAGCTGATCCGCGAGTACACGCGCGAGGCCGGCCTGCGCAACCTCGAGCGCGAGGTGGCCAGCATCACCCGCAAGATCGCCCGCCGCCACGCCGAGGGGCGCAGCGAGCCGGTGGCCGTGACGCCCGAGCTGGTGGAGGAGTTCCTGGGCGCGCCCTACTTCATGCGCGAGGAGCTGGAGGAGCGCACCTACATCCCGGGCGTGGCCGTGGGCCTGTCGTGGACCCCGGCCGGCGGCGACGTGCTCTACATCGAGGCCACCCAGATGTGGGGCCAGAAGGGCCTCACGCTGACCGGCCAGCTGGGCGACGTCATGAAGGAGAGCGCCCAGGCGGCCCTGTCGTGGGTGCGCGCCCACGCCCGCCAGCTGGGCATCGAGGAGTCCTTCTTCGAGCGCGTGGACCTGCACCTGCACGTGCCCGAGGGGGCCATCCCCAAGGACGGCCCCTCGGCCGGCGTGACGCTGGTGACGTCGCTGGTCTCGCTCTTGACCGGCCGGCCGGTGCGGCCGCGCGTGGCCATGACCGGCGAGGTCACGCTCTCGGGCCGCGTGCTGCCCGTGGGCGGCATCAAGGAGAAGGTGCTGGCGGCCCACCGCATGGGCATCAAGGAGGTCATCCTCCCCAAGCGCAACGAGAAGCAGGCCGAGGAGGACATCCCCGAGAACGTCCGCAACGAGCTGAAGATCCACCTCGTGTCGGCGGTCGAGGAGGTGCTCGAGCTGGTGCTGATGCCGGGCGACCCGTACGAGCTGATGCGGGACAAGAATCGCTGGCAGCTGCGCCTGTCGAACTAGTAGGTCCCGCCTCGTCCCGGGGAGCGGCTCGCGCCGCTCCCCTTTCGTGTCTTTAGAGCCTCACCGGGAAGGGCCAGCTGGTCGACTCGAGGATCACGCTGATCAACAGGAAGCGGTCGGAGAGCAGAAGCCCCGCCAGGACGAGCTGGAGCACGAAGACCACCCGCCAGCAGGCCGGCAGACGGCGCGCGAGCGCGCCCTCGGGTCGCGACTCGGCCAGCAGCCCCGCCGCCAGGCCCAGCGCGGGGACCAGGAAATACTCGAAGCGCAGCGGGACCGGCGTCACCACTGCGGCCAGGGCTGCGGCACCGCCCACGGCCAGCCACGGCAGCAGCAGGCCGCGCAGGGCCGAGTCCCGCGGGGCCGCCCTCAGGCCCGCCGCGGCCGGGGCCAGCGGCAGCAGGCCGAACTTGAGCAGCAGGTTCTGGGCCATCTTGCCGAGCCGAATCCAGCGCAGCCCGTAGGCGGTCTCGCCCGCCGTCCAGGACTCCCCCAGCCGCGCGCTGGTCGCCAGCGCCAGGCCGAGCACCTCGTGGTAGTAGGCGACCCAGGCCGCGGCCAGAGCCGCCGCCAGGGCCGCCGCCAGCCGCAGGAGTACGGGCCTCTCCAGCTCCCCGCGCCACGCGCCGAGCAGCAGCCAGGCCGCCACCAACGTCAACACGAGCAGCGAGTGGCCGAAGTGCGCCAGGAACGTGGCGGCCAGCAAGGCCCCGGCCAAGAGCGCCCGCCGCCGCAGGAGCGCCGTCAGCGAGGCCAGCCCGAGCCAGGCGGCCAGGGCGTTGGCGAGCACTCCCTTCGCCAGCACGAGCAGCCCCTCGGGCATGACCGCCACCGTGGCCGCCGCGGCTCCGGCAGCTGGTCCCGACAGACCGCCGGCCCGCCCCAGCAGCAGCACCAGGAGGGGCGCCGTCCCCTCCAGCAGCCCCAGGGCCAGCCTCGCGAGGTGCTCCCGCGGCGCCGCGTCGACCGCCGCGAGCGGCGCGAGCAGGGCGTAGGCCAAAGGCGGATAGGGCATGGGCAGGGCGGCGGCATGGCGGTCGGGGTTCGGGGCCCGGCTCACGCTGGGCTCGCCGGCCAGGTAGCCCGCCAGCATCCCGGAGTGAAAGCCCACGTCGATGCAAGGGAAGCTCGGCTGCACGACGAGCGCCAGCTTGAGCAGGGCCGCCGCGGCCACGAAGCGCGCCGCGCCCCGCTCGCTGCCCAGGCGCACCGCCAGCCAGCCGCAGCCGAGCCCGAAGACCGGCGCCAGCAGGATCGACGGGAGCAGCGTGAGCGTCGTCAGCCGGTCGAGCGCGAGGCCGCCGCCGGCGAGCAGGGCGCCCG
>JBDIBD010000119.1:0-11097 GCA_039812725.1 Vicinamibacteria bacterium
ACGGCGGGAGCGGAGGCAGCGGGCGGCGCGGTCGCCACGGCGAGCCGGGCCTCGAGCGCCGCCACGCGGCGCCGGGCCTGGTTGACCTGCGGCGCGAGGTGGCTGGCGTCGGCCAGGCGGCCGGCCACGGCCAGGAAGCCGCGGTAGCTGGCCAGGGCGGCCGGCTCGTGCCCGAGCTCGTCCTCGGCCAGGGCCTTGTTGAGCCAGGGGGCCGGCGCCTCCGGGTCGAGCTCGAGGGCGCGCTCGAGCGACTCGACGGCCTCCTCGAACCGCTTCAGGATGCCCAGCGTCTTGCCGCGGTCGCTCCACGAGGCCACGTCGTGAGGGTTGGCCTCGACCGCCTCCTCGAAGCAGCCCACGGCCTCCTCGACGCGCCGCAGGCGCGCCAGGGCCAGGCCCTTGCCGTGCCAGGGGCGCGAGTCCTTGAGCGAGCGGCGCAGGGCCTGGTCGTAGGCCGGCAGGCACTCCTCGAGCCGGCCGGCCTGCAGCAGCGCCTCGGCCCTCCAGTACCAGGGCGAGGCCTGGCGCGGCGCCAGTGCGATGGCCTGCTCGAAGAGACCCACCGCATCGTCCAACCGCCCCTGCGCGGCCGCCGCGTAGCCGAAGGCCACGTGACCGAGGGCCGTGCGCGGGGCGGGCTTCACCCCGCGCTGCGGAAGCGGCGCGGCCTCGGCGCGGGCGGCCTGCACGAAGCGGTCGCCCGGAGGGCCGAGCTGCTGCAGGTCCTGCAGCGTGCGCAGGGCCTCGGCCTCGCGCCCCAGGACCTTCTCCATGACGCCCTTGTTGAGCCAGCTCCCGAGCATCAGCGGCGCGCGCTCCAGCACCGCCTCGTGCATCGCCAGGGCCTCCTCGCGCCGGCCGAGGAAGAACAGGCAGTTGGCCTTGTTATTGAGGGCCGTGACGTTGTGGGGGTCGAGCCCGAGGGCCTCGTCGAACAGGGCCAGGGCCTCGCCGTAGAGCTTGCGCTGGAACAGGCCGTCGCCGCGGTCGTTCAGCTCGGCGATGCGCCGCCTCGGGACGAGGCGCTCCGGCGCGCGCGCGGCCACGGGCGCCGGCGACGGCGCCAGCACGACCTCGGGCAGGGCGGCGCCCAGGGCCGCCTCGGCGGCCTTTTCCGCCGCGCCCTGGCCCGAGCTCTCGGCCGGCGCGATCACAGCCGGCCCCGCCTGGGGCCGGGTGGTCCCGGCCCGCAGCGAGAGCACCAGCGCTCGCACACGCTGGTTGTGCCCCTCGTCCTCCCAGCCCCCGCGCCGCAGGAACTCCTCCAGGCAGTCGGCGGCCTCGTCGAGGCGGCCCAGCTGGCGGGCGGCCAGGCCGCGGTTGTTCCAGCCCAGGGCGAACTCGGGGGCCAGCTCCGTGGCGCGCGTGAAGCCCTGCAGGGCCTGCTCGAAGTCGCCGGACTGGACGTGCACGTTGGCCCGGTTGTACCAGCACTGCGCGTCGCGCGGGTCGAGCCGGAGGGCCTCGTCGAAGGCCTGCAGGGCCTCGCCCGCCCGGCCCAGCTCGCCCAGCGCCACGCCGCGCGCCACCCAGGCCTTCACGTGGCGCGGGTCGAGCGCCACGGCCTGCTCGAAGCAGGGCAGGCTCTCCTCGCGGCGGCCGAGCGCGCCCAGGTCGAGGCCCTTGGCGAACCAGCTGTCGGCGTCCCTGGGATCGAACTCGAGGGCCTTCTCGTGGCAGCGTAGGGCCTCCTCCGTGCGGCCCGCGCGCGACAGGGCCACGCCCAGGCTCTGCCAGGCCATGCTGTCGGAGGCGTCCAGCTCGAGGGCCTTGCGGAAACAGGCCACGGCCTCGCCCAGCTGCCCGGCCTCGACCAGCAGCAGGCCCTGGTTGACCCTCGGGGCGGGGTACCCGGGGTCGAGCTCGATGGCCCGGCGCAGGTCCTCGGCGGCCTCTGGAGCGCGCCCCAGCTTGCGCAGCAGGTTGCCACGGTTGTTGCGGATGCGGGCCGCCTGGGCCTCGTCCACCGCCACGGCGAGCGCGCGCCCGTAGTGCTCGAGAGCCTCGTCGACGCGGCCCAGCTGGGCCAGGCTCAGGCCGCGGTTGGACAGCTCGTGGGCCTCCGCCCCGCGCTGCTCCGGGACGACCACGCGCTCGCCGGTGGCCTGGCCCAGGAGCGCCTCGAGCTCGGCCCGCAACGCGGCGAAGCCCGGGTAACGCTCGGGGGGCAGCTTGGCCAGGCAGCGCGTCACGATCGGGCCCAGGGGCGAGTCGAGCCGCGGCACGGGGCCCGCCTCGTGGAGCTGCCGCAGGGCCAGCCACAGGCGCGCGCCCAGGTCGGCACCGGGCGGGAGCGGCGGCGGCGCGAACGGCAGCGCCCCGCCGGCGGCCATCTGGTGCAGCACCACGCCGAAGGCGTAGACGTCGCTGCGCTCGTCGCAGGCCGCCGCGCTGACGAACTGCTCGGGGGGCATGTGGCTGGGCGTGCCGAAGACCTGGCCGGCCTGCGTGTGTCCGGCCGGGCCGCCGGCCGCCGCCGGGGCGGCGAGGTCGGGGGCCGCCGCCAGCCCCGCGATGCCGAAGTCCGAGATCTTGACCACCCCGTCGGCCAGCAGGATGTTGGCCGGCTTGACGTCGCGGTGGCAGCGCACGCCGCGCGAGAGCGCGTACTCCATGCCGTGGCAGAACTGGATGGCCCAGCGCAGCGACTGGGCCAGGTCGGGGGGCCGGCGCTTCAGGTAGCCCTCGAGGCTGTTGAGGCCGTGGCGGTCGGGGGCCACGTACTCCATGGCCAGGAACAGGCGCTGGTTGAACTCGCTCACGAAGTGCAGCTGCACCAGGTGCGGGTGGGCCTGCAGGTCGACCCAGATCTGCGCCTCCTTGCGGAACAGGGCCCGCGCGGCCTCGTCGCGCAGCAGCTCGTCGCGGATGGTCTTGAGCGCATAGACCGTCTTCGAGGCGTGCGACAGGGCGCGGTAGACCACGCCGAAGCCGCCCTCGCCCAGCAGCCCCGTGATCTGCAGCGTGTCGCCCACGAAGTCGCCTACTTGGAAGGGCCGCGACGGCACGGGCGCCGGGGCGGGCGGCGCGCCCGCCGCGGCGGCGAACGAGGGCTGGGCCACGGCCGCCGCGAGTACCGAGTCGGCCGGGGCCGCGCCGGAGACTGGGGCCACGCCGGGCAGCAGCGACGGCAGCGCTGCCGCGGAGGGGGCCACCCGGCAGAACGGGCACACGGGCGCACGGTCGGAGATGCGCTTCCCGCACGAGGGGCAGGCGATCAGCATGGTGGCGGCGACGCTGCGGCGATGTTACGCGGCCGGCTGGGCCCTCACAAGCCAGTCAGGAGCGCTCGCCCATGTGCTCCCAGGGGATCGGCGCGGCGTCGTCCCAGCCCGCGCTGCTGCTCGATGCCGCGTCGCTGGAGCGGTACGGCGCCAGGGCCTTCTCGACCTCGGCCACGTCGAGGCGCAGCCGGCCGTCGCGGGCGTGGGCGCGCGGGTCGAACTCGTAGGGCCGCACCACGCGCCGGAAGACCTCCTTGAGCGCGCGGGCGCCCAGGCGCGGCTGGCGCGCGGCCTGCCGGGCGATGCGCCGCGCGGCGGCCTCGGTCAGCTCGAGCTTCAGGCCCTGGCTGGCGAAGTAGGTCTGCGACTGGCGCAGGGCCGACTCGGCCCCGGAGAGCAGGATCGTGAGCAGGTCCTCCTCCTTGAGGTTGTCGAGCAGCACCATGGCGTCGAAGCGCGACAGGAACTGGGGCGTGATGCCGTACTCGAACAGGTCCTCGTTGCGCAGCCAGTCGCGCAGGGCGAACTGGTACTCCTCGCGCACCAGGCCCTCCTCGACCACGGTCACGGGCTTGAGCGCGCCCTTGTCGCGCCCGGCCGTGACGCGGTGGTAGACGGCGTCGTAGAGGCCCTCGAAGGCGCCGGCGCAGACGAACAGCAGGCCGCTCGAGTCGATGCTCACGGCCTTGCCGCCCGCCCACTCCGGCAGCCGGAAGGGGACGGCCTCGTTCTCGATCAGCGTCAGCAGGGCCTCCTGGGCCCGAATGCCCGGCAGGTTCGGCCGGCCGCCCACCCGCGCGCGGATCTTGTCGACCTCGTCCACGAACACCAGCCCGTGCGAGGCCTGGTCGATCAGGCGCCCGAGCTCGGCCTCGGGGCCGAGCTGCTGGCGGGCGCGCTCGAGCAGCCGCTGCAGCAGCTTCTCGCCGGGGCTGCCCTGCTCGGCCTCGTCGCCCAGCACGTTGGCGTGCACGCGCACCACGGTGGAGCGCGTGGCCAGCGCGGGGTTGGCCTCGAGCAGGCCCTCCACGGCCTGCATGAGTGTCGTCTTGCCGGAGCCGGAGGAGCCGATCAGCAGGATGTTGCCGGTGCGCAGGCCGGCCAGCTTCTTGGCCAGGGCCACGGACATCTCGCGCACGGCCTCGGCCTGGCCGATGACGCGCTTCTGCAGGGCCTGCGCGATCTGGGCCGGCGAGGGCAGGGCCATGCGCGGCATTGTCGCACTTCCCGGCGCTGGCCGAGGCGGGGAACCCCGCGGGCGCAGCGCTCGTACACTGTCGCGGATCCCTGTCTCCCGGGCCTCCGCGCCCGGGCGGCCCCCACTCCAAACCCGTGGAGACCTGCTCATGCTCTTGAACGTGATCCCCGCGCTGGCCCTGCTGGCCGCGCCCGCCGCGGCCCCGGCCCCGCGCGCCATCCCGGTCGAGTACCACAAGCTCGACAACGGGCTGCGCGTGGTGCTGTCGCCCGACGCCACCGCCCCCACCGCCGTGGTGGCGGTCTACTACAACATCGGCTTCCGCATCGAGCCGCGCGACCGCACCGGCTTCGCGCACCTGTTCGAGCACATGATGTTCCAGGGCTCGGCCAACCTGGGCAAGATGGAGTTCATCCGGTTGATCCAGTCGAACGGCGGCATCCTCAACGGCTCGACCCGCTTCGACTTCACCAACTACTTCGAGATCGTGCCGTCGCACGCGCTCGAGACGGCCCTGTGGGCCGAGGCCGACCGCATGAAGGGCCTGGCCATCACCCAGGAGAACCTCACCAACCAGCAGGGCGTGGTCAAGAACGAGGTCAAGGTCAACGTCCTCAACCAGCCCTACCAGGGCTTCCCCTGGATCGACATGCCCATGGCCGCCAACCGGAACTGGTACAACGCCCACAACTTCTACGGCGACCTCGAGGACCTCGACGCGGCCACGCTGCAGGACGTGCAGGCCTTCTTCCGCCAGTACTACGCAGCCGGCAACGCCGTGCTGGTCGTGACGGGGGACATCGACCCGGCCGCCACGCTGGCGCTCGTGAAGAAGCACTTCGGCCCGCTGCCCAAGGTGGCCCCGGCGCAGCTGCCCGACGTCTCCGAGCCGCGCCAGGAGCAGGAGCAGCGGCTGGTCAAGAGCTACCCGCAGGCCCCGCGCCCCGCCCTGGCGGTGGGCTGGCACGTTCCGCCGCGCAACACGCCGGAGTACTACGCCATGGCGCTCGTCGACCAGATCCTGCTGCAGGGCCAGGACAGCCGCCTGCACCAGGCCCTGGTGCAGAAGGGCGGCTTCACCGGCGAGGTGGAGGGCGGCATCAACTGGCCGCTCGGCAACATGTTCAACGTCAACGGCCCCACGCTCTTCATGGCCTCGCTGTTCCACGACGCCGACCAGCAGCCCGACGCGATCCTGAAGGCCCTGGACGCCGAGGTCGAGGCCCTGCGCACGAAGCCCGTCGAGCCGGCCGAGCTGGACCGGGCCCTGGTCAAGCTGCGCTCGCAGCTCTACTCCGGCATGGAGGGGCTGTTCGGCTTCGGCCGGGCCGACCTGCTGGCCAGCTTCGCGCTCTTCGACGACGACCCGGCCCGCATCAACCAGCTGGAGGGCGAGTTCCGCAAGGTCACGCCCGAGCTGATCCAGAAGACGGCGCAAGAGTGGCTGCGCCCCGGCAACCGCACCGTGCTGATCGTGCCGCCGGCGGCCCCGGCCGAGGCCGGAAAGTGAGGAGGCCCGCCATGAACCACGCTCGCACGCTCGTCAGCCTGACCACGCTGGCCCTCGCCCTGCCGGCCCTGGCCCAGTCGCCCGCCCGGGAGACGCCCCCGGCCCCCGGGGCCCCCAAGGCCTTCAACCTGCCGGTGCCGCAGCGCTTCACCCTCGACAACGGGCTCAAGGTCACGTTCGTGCAGTACGGCTCGCTGCCCAAGGTGGCGGTCGAGCTCTCGGTGCTCTCCGGCAACGCCTACGAGAAGGCCGGCGAGACCTGGCTGGCCGACCTGACCGGCCGCCTGATGCGCGAGGGGACCAGGACCCGCAGCTCCACCGAGCTCTCGCTCGCGGCGGCGCGCCTGGGCGGCAACCTCGAGGTGCAGACGGGCGAGGACCGCACCGGCCTGGGCGGCGAGGTGCTCTCGGAGTTCGCCCCCGAGATGGTCGCGCTGGTGGCCGACCTGGCCCAGAACCCGGCCTTCCCCGAGTCGGAGCTGGGCCGGTTGAAGAGCGACCTGCTGCGCCAGCTCTCGATCGCCCGCAGCCAGCCCCAGCCCCTGGCCCGCGAGCGCTTCCGCCAGGCGCTCTACGGCGACCACCCGTACGGCCGCCTCTACCCCACCCCGGAGCAGCTGCAGGGCTACACGCTGGCCCAGGCCCGGGCCTTCTACGAGGCCACCTTCGGCGCCTCGCGCGCGCACCTGTACGTGTGCGGGCGCTTCGACGCCGCCCAGGTCGAGCAGGCCGTGCGCCAGGCCTTCGCCCCGTTCCGCAAGGGCGTTCCGGTCGAGAGCCCCAAGCCCAGCCCGCAGAGCCGCCGCCAGGTCCTGCTGGTGGACAAGCCGGGCGCGGTGCAGTCCACCATCCTGATGGGCCTGCCGGTGGTGCCACAGAGCGACCCCGACTGGGTCCCGCTGCAGGTGGCCCACACGCTGCTGGGCGGCTATTTCTCGTCGCGCATCACGGCCAACATCCGCGAGCAGAAGGGCTACACCTACTCGCCCCGCTCGGAGCTGGCGGCCCGCAAGGGCGACGCCTCCTGGTCCGAGCTGGCCGACGTCACGACGGCGGTGACCGGCGCCTCGCTCAAGGAGATCTTCTTCGAGATCGAGCGGCTGCAGAAGGAGCCGCCCAGCCCGGAGGAGCTGCAGGCCGTCAAGAACTACCTGGCCGGCACCTTCGTGCTGCAGAACTCCAGCCGCCAGGGGATCGTGGGGCAGCTCCAGAACCTGGAGCTGCAGGGCCTCGGCGACGAGTACCTGAAGACCTGGGTGGCGAAGGTGCAGGCCGTCACGCCGGCCCAGGTCTCGGAGATGGTCCGCAAGCACCTGGCCGCCGACCGCATGACGATCGTGGTGGTCGGCGACCGCAAGGCGATCGAGGAGCAGGTCAAGCCGTACGGGCCGCTGGCACCGTAGCCAGCCTCCCAAGCAAGAGAAGGGCCCCGGGCTCGCGCCCGGGGCCCGCGCGAGCCGGCCGGTCTACTCCAGCGTCAGCTCCTGGAGCTGGACCGGCGTCGGCACGCAGGTGCCGGGCAGGTTGACGTTGCTGACAGTCACGTTGTCCAGGTAGAAGCCCTGGAACTCGGCGCCCCCGTCGCTGGTGAAGCGCCAGCGGATCCTGACGTTCTGGCCGGCGTAGGCCGCGAGGCTGGTCTGGTACTGCGTCCAGGCCGTGAGCGTGCCGTTCCCCGCGGGACCGTTGAAGGCCCCCTGCGAGGCCGGGTAGCCGCAGCCGTTGCCCTGGGTCTGCGACAGGCTGCTGGGATAGCCCGCGGGCGTGGTGGGGGGCAGGTCGCTCCACGAGGCCCCGTCGTTGGTCGAGATCTCGACGACCGCTCCGTCCCACTGGTCCTCGACGTTGTAGCGCACCCAGTACGAGAGCACCGCTCCGGCGGCCAGCGAGAGCCGCGGCGAGGTCAGCGCCGCGCAGACGTTGGCGGCGTAGTTCCCGCTGTCGGGCCCGGGGTGGTAGGAGTACGTGCCGGCCTGGGCCTGGCTGGTGGTGACGCGCCAGGGGCTCTCGGGCGAGGCGTAGGCGTTGCCGTCGCCCGCCCCGTCGCTGAACGTGCCCGGACCGCCCGGGGCGCCCTGCGCGGTGGCGAAGAGCTGCGCCGTGTTGGGCTCCTGGTTGCCGCCGTTGTGGGGCCCGCCGCCGGCCGTGGTGCCGTCCTCGGCTCGCACCACGTAGTAGTAGGTCGTGTTGTTGACCACGCTCGGGTCGTTGTCGTCGTACGTGGTCGTGCCGGTCACGCCGGCCAGCAGGTTGGCCGGGGCCGGCGTGAAGTTGGGCGTGGTCGAGCGGTAGACGTTGTAGGCCACCGTGGGCCCGGCCGGGCAATTGGACGTGCCGGCGTTCCAGCCGAGGTGAACGCGGCAGCGGATGCCGTCGGGGTAGCCGCCCTGCGCCGTGGCCAGACCGCCGAAGGTCGGCACCAGGTCGCAGGTGCCGGTGGGTGTGACGGTCGCGCAGGCCGAGGCCGGGCCCTCGCCGCAGCCGTCGGCGCCGCGCAGCTTGTAGGCGTAGCTCACGCCGCCCTGGGCGCGCGTGTCGGTGAAGGCCGTGCCGGAGGACGAGCCGACGTACTGGAAGTCCTTGGCCGGCGCGGAGCAGTTGCCCGGGGCACGGTAGACCTGGGTCACGGCCGAGCCGGCGGCGCTGGTCCAGGAGAGGTCGACGCCCATGGTCGCGTTAGGGAGGGCCGTGAGGCCCGTGGGCGCCGTGGCCACGGCCGTGGCGCAGGTGGCGTAGGAGGCCACCAGCGCGTAGCCCTGGCGGCTGGTGTAGGGCCGCCCGTTGCCCGGCACCGTGGGGGCGTTGACGCTCAGCGTGTAGGTGCCGGCCGCCGGGGCCGTGAAGCGCACCTGCTCGACGTTGTTGACCGCGTCCGCCGTCCCGCCGGTCTGCGACACGCCGGTGGCGTCGAAGACGTTGCCGAGGTACGTGTTGACGCCGTCGTTGACGGTCAGGTTGAGGTTGTTCACGAGCGTCGTGGCGGCGCCGGCGCTGGCTTCGGGATCGGTCCAGACCAGCGTGGCCCGGAACTCCTGCCCGGCCGCGACCGTGACCTGGAAGCTGGCGCTGCCTCCGGTCGGCAGGCCGTCGGTGTTGGGGACGTTCCAGACCCGCAGCTCGCGCCCGTCGCCGGTGAAGAACAGGTTGTTGTCGAGGAAGATGCGGCCCCAGCCGTAGTTGTTGTTGGGGGCGGTGGAGACCGGCAGGGGCAGCGTCCCGTTGAGCAGCAGGGCCTTGACCAGCGCAGCCCGCGGGCTGAAGGCGTCCGCGGCGCTGGCCGCGCCGGTCGGGTAGTAGCCGTCCTCGAAGTACTGCCTCAGCAGCGTGGCGCCCCCGGCCGTGGTCGGGCAGGCCATCGAGGTGCCCGACAGCGACTTCGTGCCGCAGTTGTTGCTGGTGTGGCTGGAGTCTCCAGCGGCGGAGATGACCGTGCCGGGGGCCATGATGTCGGGCTTGCGGCGCCCGTCGTCGGTCGGGCCGCGGCTGGAGTAGCTGGCCACCGTGGTGCTGTTGCCCGACCCGAGCGCGCCGACGGTGACGACGTTCTTGGAGTTGCCGGGCGACCCGATCGTGTTCGCGCCAGAGCCGCTGTTGCCGGCCGAGAAGAAGATGGTCATCTCCTCGTGGTCGAACAGGAAGCGGTCGGCGGTGGCGTCGTCTGCCGTGTAGGCGCCGCCGGTGGCCGAGCCGTAGGAGTTGGAGTGCGTGCGGGCGCCGGCGTTCAGGGCCTGCAGGTACAGGGCGTACGGGTCGTTGAGGCCCGACAGGCAGCCGGTGGTGTCGTTGCCGACGTCCTGGAAGACCAGCTTGGCGTTGGGCGCCATGCCGTCTCCGGCGTTGATGCCGGGCGCCGTGGGTGTCGAGAGGTTGAGGAAGTTGTCGCCCGCCACGGTGCTGGACGTGTGGGTGCCGTGCCAGCTCGTGGCGGGGCCGCCGGCGCAGGAGACGTTGTTGTCGTAGGCCGTGGCGCCCGGCTGGACGTAGTAGGCCACGATCTTCTTGGTCGGGTCGATGCTGCCCGTGCCGGGCGGCAGCGGGCTCTGGGCGTCGGTGATCGAGCCGGCCGTGGCGTCGTAGCGCTGGAAGCACATGTCGGAGTCGTTGCCCGAGTCGGCCACGGCCGCGAGCTGCCCGGTGCCGGTGAGGTTGTGGTTGAAGATCGTGCAGCTCGTGCAGGCCGTGCCGCTCAGCGCCGTGGCCACGTTGGACTGGATCGGGCCGAGGGAGTTGTTGTTGTGCAGCTCCGGCCGGTGGTAGGCCTCGATGAAGGCCACGCCGGAGACCTGGCTGGCGGCGGCCACGAAGCCGTCGCGGGCCTCTCCGGGCACGCCGTAGCGCAGCTTGCCGGAGGCGCGGTCGGAGATGAGCAGGGCGTGGGCGTCGGGCGCGACGGCCTGCAGGGCCTGCTCGACCCGGGCGGGGTCCTCGCCGCGGAAGAGGTGCAGCGTGACCTCGGCCACCGTGGCCCCGGAGCCCGGCCACAGCTCCGGGTGCACCTTGTAGCCGGCTCGCCACGGACCGGACCAGCGCACGGCCCTGTGGCCGGCCAGGAGCGCGCGGGCCGCGTCGTCCAGCCGCACCTGGAAGGCGTTGTCGGGCAGGTAGCCGACGAAGGCCAAACCGGCCCGCTCGAGCTCCTCTTTGGCCAGGAGCTCGCCGGCCCGGAACTGCACGATCCCGTAGGCCGGATCGACGGCGTTCGACAGCCCCACCAGGGCGAAGTCGGGCTCCTGCTCGGTGGGGTCGAAGACGGCGCCGGCCAGCAGCAGCCGGGTGCCGTCGCGCGGCACCTCGAGCAGCTGCTCCGGCGTCAGCGGCTGCGGCTTGAAAGACTTCGGGCCGGGCGCGGCCCACAGCTGCACGCAGGCGAGCGCCAGGCTCGCCGCGGCGAGGAATCTCATCATCTTCACGAGTGCCCCCTGGAGGAGTGGGGCGGCCGGGCGAAAACCGCCCCGGGGATTGGATTTGCAGTCGACGATACCACGCACGGAGGTCGAGAAACGTCTTCGTCATCCTGAGGAGCCGCCGTCCAGATCGGCGACGGAGGATCTCTCGGGCTGTACGACCCGGCAGATCCTTCGCTTCCGATCCGGACGGTGTCGCTCAGATGGGATGAAGCGGCTAGCCCTCGCGTGGTGACATTCTTGTCCCACAAGAGAAACACG